>JAPUDO010000068.1:50668-208682 GCA_027493055.1 Niabella sp.
TTCCGACTTCCGGACTTTTCAGTTATTGAATGTTCGGATATTCTATACAACAGGCGGAAAATATTCAATAATCAATTTTCAATACATCAATATTCAATGTTTGTACCCTGAAGCGATTCCCTTCCGACCCCCACCTCGGACTTTCCGACTTCTCTGACTTCCGGACTTTTCCGTCTTTCCAACTTTTTACCTACTTTCACACCCATGTCCACTACTATTTGTTTTGATTTTGGCAATACCCGCAAAAAAGCGGCTGTTTTTGTCAATGGCGAAATATCGAAAGTGCTCACCCTGGAAGATGATGCCAATGCTACTATTGAGTCTTTAATGAACACTTACAGGCCCAACCGGTCCATCTTATCATCAGTCATTGATCATAATCCCGATATAGAGACGATACTGAAAAGAAATACCCGATTCCACCTGCTCAATCATACCTCAAAGCTGCCTATCACCTCACCTGCGGCCAAACCTGAAACTATTGGTGCAGACAGGTTGGCCATTGCTGCGGGCGGAGTACATCTTTTCCCAGGTAAAAATTTGTTACTCATAGGTTTAGGCACCTGCATCACCATCAATTTCATCAATAAATATAAAGAATTTATAGGAGGGTCTATTTCTCCCGGACTGGAAATAAGGCTGAGATCGCTGCAATATTATACCGCCAAGCTGCCTTATGTTGCGCCAAAGGCAGATGTGCCGCTTATAGGATACGATACGGATACGAATATTCTGGCTGGAATTATTTTAGGAATGGCCTATGAACTGGATGGTTTTATTGATGCCTATAAAGCTAAATTTGACAACTTTAACGTGGTATTAACCGGCGGTGATGTACAACATTTGGCATCACACATTAAAAACAGGATATTTGCCGACCCTGATTTAATATTTAAAGGCCTATATGCTATTAGTGAAATTAACAATGCTTAGGAATCTGGATGTTTCTGTAAAGTGCCTGGCATTAACTATATCTTTCATTTTTTTATTTTTTGTAGCTTCTGCACAGGATAACTCTCCCTACTCCAGGTACGGATTGGGTAATCAAACACCCACAACCAATGTAACCAACAGGGGAATGGGCGGTGTGGCGGCAGCTTATAATGATGGTTATACCGTTAACTATGCCAATCCTGCTTCTTTTTCTTTTTTCCAGTCTTCGCAGGAACCCGGTTCCAGGAAGCTGAACACCGGCCGTGTGGTATTTAATGTAGGGGCCGATGGGCAGGGGCGTACGATTACCGACAAGGCAGGACAGGCAAAATTCACCTCGCCCAATATTCTTTTCAGCCATGTAATGGTAGGAGTGCCGCTGAGAAAAAACTGGGGTATGGCCATGGGTATAAGGCCCATTACCAGCATCAGCTATAAAATGCAGAGTGTTGGAAATAAGTATGATCCCAACAGCGGTAGGTTAATAGATACGTCCACTACACTGTATGAAGGACAGGGAGGCGCCTATCTGGGCTCTTTAGGTACGGCGGTTAAGTTTAAAACGGGCAAAACCCAATATCTCAGCCTGGGTATTAATGGCGGCTATATGTTTGGCAGCAGGGACTATAATTCCCGCTTATCGCTGTTTAACGATTCTACAACATATGCCAGCGCTCACTTTGAGCATAAAACCAGCCTGGCGGGTCTTTATTTTGATGCAGGTTTGCAGTACCATTTAAAAGCCAGCGAAAAAATATATGTAGGATTAGGCGCTTATGGGAACTGGAAACAAAAGATCAATACTAACAGGAATACTGTAGCCCAAACCTATACTTATAGCAGTGAAACAGGATATATTGCAATCGATACTGCTACTTCTACCAGTAATGAAAAAAATAGTTTTATGTATCCCTCCAGCATTACCGGTGGATTTACGATACAAAAAATAGGAAATATGTTAGAAAATGAAGCCGGCTGGATGTTTGGAGCAGATTTTACCCATAACAACTGGGATGAGTTCCGGTTTGAAGGCCGGGTTGACAGCGCCGTAAAAAGCAACTGGCAGGTAAAAGTGGGAGCAGAGTTTCACCCGGCACCCAAAAAGAATGTATTCAGCCGTACCGCCTACAGAATTGGCTTCTTCACCGGGCCCGATTACATCTATACCCATAAAACAACAACCCCTGTATTAGGTATAACAGCTGGCCTGGGCCTGCCTATTGCCAACTACAGCATGATGAGCCGGCAGTCCAGTATGATCAATTTAAGCTTTGAATATATTAAGCGGGGTAATAACAGCAATATTATCAAGGAAAACCTGTACCGGCTTTCAGTTGGTTTTTCGCTTACCGATCTGTGGTTCAGCGGCAAAACCAAGTATTACGAGGATTAATACAAAGCTGTTACTATCTTAGCAGCCATTTCAATATTTGTACGTTGAAGAACTTTATTGTTTTTATAGCTGCGGTCATCTTATGCACCTCCTGCGAAAACAGCGAGAGCGATATAAAAGCGCTCAATACAAAATCTGTTCAGAAAGATGAAGCGATTATGGTTGAAAGCTATTTGTCACAAAAAGGCAAAGTAAAAGCTAAGTTAACCTCGCCGTTAATGCTTCGCGTTATACCAGCTACTTTTTCAGATACACCTTATGTTGAGTTTCCCAAAACCCTGCACGTGGATTTTTTTAATGATGAAAAGGCCATCGAAAGCAAACTCGACAGTAAATATGGAAAATACTTTGAATCGCTTAATAAAGTATATTTAAAAGATAGTGTGAAGGTAGTAAGTGCAAAAGGCGATACCTTAACCTGCGACGATCTTTGGTGGGACCAGGAGAAGCAACTATTTTATACAGACAAGCCGGCTACTTTGAAATCACTGACCGCGCTTCCTATTTATGGTAAAAACGGTTTAGAGGCTACGCAGGATTTTAAACGTATTACATTTAAACAGGTAGAAGACAGCCGCCTGCTAACAGATGGGGACGCTATTCCCGGAAGGCAAACTACAACAGCTCCTGCTGCCGATACCGCCGCGCAAGCCCGGTAAAAGTTGCAGGAATAAAGGAGACGGCTAAATGAAAGCAAAGCAGTTTTTCATGCTCATTTGATATGATTGTCCATCTGTAAACTAAAAAATGATGTCCCTTAAAAATCGAACTGCATTTATTACCGGCGCCAGTCGTGGTATTGGCAAAGCAATAGCCCTGCGTTTGGCTAAAGAAGGCGCTAATATTGTGGTTGCCGCAAAATCGGTAAGAGAAAATGAAAAGCTGGGAGGCACTATTTTTACTGCAGCCGAAGAAATTGAAGCCGCTGGCGGAAAGGCATTGGCCGTCCCCTGCGACATAAGAGATGAAGCCATGATACAGGAAGCAGTGGCCCGGACGATAGATAAGTTTGGCGGAATTGATATGGTGATCAACAACGCATCGGCTATAGCGCTCACCAAAACCGGGGAAACCAAAACCAACCGTTTCAACCTGATGCACGATATTAATGTGCGGGGTACTTTCCTGGTTACCAAAAACTGCCTGCCGTATTTGTTAAAGTCAGATCACGCCCATATACTTACCCTTTCCCCACCCCTGAACTTAAATCCCAAATGGCTGGGCGCCCATGTGGCTTATACTATGAGCAAGTATAATATGACCATGATGGCTTTAGGCTGGGCAGAGGAGTTTAAGCATATACCTGTAGCGTCCAATGCGCTTTGGCCACGCACCACAATAGATACTGCAGCGGTAAGGAACCTGCTGGGAGGAGAAACCCTGGCAAACATGAGCCGCAAGCCCGGTATTATGGCCGATGCAGCTTTTTATATAGTAAGCCAGGATCCGCGGAACTGTACCGGTAACAGCTTTACAGATGAGCAGGTGCTGCAGCAAAACGGCATTACTGATTTTGCTTCCTATTCGGTAGTAAAAGGGGCACAGCTATACACGGATCTGTTCCTGGATGAATGACGCAGGACAGTATTAGTTGACAGATCACAGAGGACAGTTGACTGTCACTAATTGAAGGTGAATAACAGGAGCTGGAAGGATATCCCCCTCCGGCCTGCGGCCACCTCCCCAAGGGGAGGATATGCGGAACCTTATAAAAACCCCTCTTGCGCTGGCCTCCCGGCCAGTGCATTGAGGTTACTTAATACAGATTCAGGGTATATGCTCAGGCCTGGTCCAGAGGACTCCCAGGGAGAGACCTGAGCAAGATGACTTTCAGTTAAATTGCCGATCTATATAACTCCTATCTCTTTTGCTTTTTTCTGCAGAAAGGCTAATGCTGATTCCCTGTTGTTTTGTACCTCCCCGTCAAGGATAGCATCTTTCAGGCTGTCTTTTAAAATACCTACCGGCCTGGAGGGGTTCAGATTGAATATTTGCATAATCTCCAACCCGTCTACAGGCGGTTGCCAGCTCCTGATCTGGTCTTTTTCTTCCACCTCCTTACAGCGTTCGCGCACCAGCTTAAAGTTTTCCAGGTAGCGCTTTACTTTTTGTTTGTTCTTACTGGTAATGTCGGCTTCGCAAAGCATCATGAGCGCGTCAAAATCTTCCCCCGCATCAAATAACAGCCGGCGAATGGCAGAATCGGTAATATTTTCTTTGGTAAGGCTGATAGGCCGCAGGTGCAGCTCAACCAGCTTTTTTACGAAACGCATTTTTTCATTGCCAGGCAGCTTGAGCGCATTGAAAATTTTAGGAACCATTCTCCCGCCAACAACTTCATGCCCGTGGAAGGTCCAGCCGTGTCCTTCTTCAAATTTTTTGGTAGCCGGCTTTGCAATGTCGTGCAATATAGCAGCCCATCTCAGCCACAGGTCATCAGATTTTTTTGCTACATTATCCAGGACCTGCAGGGTATGGTAAAAATTATCCTTGTGCCCGTGCCCGTCAATATATTCAGCGCCGGCTAAAGCCACCATTTTAGGGAAGATGATCTTTAATAATCCTGTTTTATACAACAGGTCAAAACCAATGGATGGTTGGGGCGACAGGATGATCTTATTCAGCTCATCAGTGATCCTTTCCTGCGAAATGATCCTTATTCTTTCTGCCTGTTCGGTAATGGCTAGTAAAGTTTCGCCTGCAATGGTAAAGTTTAATTGTGTGGCAAACCTTATAGCACGCATCATACGCAACGGGTCATCACTAAAGGTCTGTTCCGGTTCAAGCGGCGTGATAATTATTTTTTCTTCGAGATGCTTTATCCCGCCAAACGGGTCTACGAGCCTGCCAAAATCGTCTTTATTTAAGCTGATAGCCAGTGCGTTGATCGTAAAATCGCGCCTTTTTTGATCATCTTCAAGTGAGCCCGGTGCTACTTCCGGTTTACGGCTGTTACGCTGGTAGCTTTCCCTGCGGGCGCCTACAAATTCAATATCGAAGGATCTCCCTCCCTCCAGGAAGGGCACTATTTGTGCTGTCCCGAAATTTTTAAAGAAACTGACACGCGGTACCGGATCAAACTTTTTCGCAACGGCGGTCGCCAGCTTAATACCATCTCCCACACAAACTATATCAGCATCCTTTGAGGGACGGCCTAACAGCTTATCACGCACAAAACCGCCTACGAGGTAGCTTTCCAGGTTAAGCTCCTGTGCTGCTTTGGCTATGATATCAATAATGAAATTTTCCTGTTCGTTCAATTCAATTTCCATGCGGGACAAAGATAAACGAGTTTCGATTCCTTTTTAACTCCTGATCACTTCCACTGCTCCGTTTTTCCATCGTATAATAGCAGAGGGTTGTGCAGGCTGATGATCATCCTGCCTGTATTGTACACAGTAATCCACTCCTGATTTTATAGCTTCGCTAATGGAAGAAAAATCAGGGGCAGCCGGCTCGCCTGATATATTGGCCGAGGTAGATACGATGGGTTTCCCCAACCGTTTAATAAGTGCCTTACAAAAATCCTCATTGCATATTCGTATAGCAATGCTACCATCAACGGCTAATAAATTTTCGGCAAAGCCCAGGCCATTTTCGTAAATAACCGTTGTGGGTTTGGTGGCAGTGTCCAGGTAATCGAACAGGCTAAGATCTACGGCTGCTGTATATTGCATGATATCCCGCTCTGTAGCTACCAGCACAATCAGGGCTTTACTATCATCACGTTTTTTCAACTCATATACCTTTTTAACAGCCGCTTCGTTAGTGGCATCGCAGCCAATGCCCCAAACGGTATCGGTAGGATAAAGTATGGTGCCTCCGCTCTTCAATACCTCAACAGCTTTTTTTATATCTTCTTCAAAGTCCATAGCTCTTGTTTGAATTAAACCCGGCTTCCTATTCACTATTTACTATTTACCTGCTCCCATTCGTGCTGATTGATAAATATTCATTATTGACTGTGCATAAGCATCCCGGGCAAACCTTTTTATATTCTGAAAACCTTTTTCAATGGCCTGTTCGCGGTAGGCGGCATCGCCATAAAATTTTCTGAATCCTTCGGCCAGTGCTTCAGGACTTTCAGGATCAGCTAAAAAAGCAGCATCGCCTGCAATCTCGGGCATACATGATGTGGTGGAAGTAATTACCGGCACTCCTCCGGACATAGCCTCAATAACAGGCATTCCAAATCCTTCATAAAAAGAAGGATAGATCATAGCAATGGATAGCTGGTATAATGCAGGGAAATCTTCGGTTTCTATAAAGGGCTTTTTTCCTGCAGCAACTAACTCATCTGAAAGAAAGATCACTTTGTGCTCTAAGTTATTTTCAGAAAGATATTGCTTTACCCTTTCCTTATAGGCTCCGCCTTTACCTACCACAACCAGTGGAAGAGGTATTTCTTTTTGAACCAGGTGTAAGGCTTTGCATATATTCAGCAGGTTTTTTCTTTCGATGATGGTGCCCACATGCAGGAAAAACTGGGCCGGCAGCTGATACTTTACACGGACTGCTTCTTTTTTTTCTTCGCTTTCTATAACGTTAAAAATGGGGTCGCAGCTTTGGTAGGCTACTTCTACCTTTGAGGGGTCAGTACCATACAGCCTTATAATATGCTGTTTTGTTTCTTCGCTGATAGCCATTACTTTGCTGGCATTGCGGCATGCATACCTTAGCTTGGTACGATATATTTTTACATCAACAGGTTTAAAATCCTTAGGGTACAGCTCCGGAAAAAGATCATGAATAGTAACAACAGAAGGGATCCCTGTTTTAGGAATCCCAATGGGTATTTCCTGGCTGGGGCCATGATACAGATCTATATGCAGTCTTTTAAGATCCCTGGTGACCCATTTGCTGCGCCAGGCACTGCTTAGTATTTTGTGCAGCGGAGATTGAGGCAGGACTTCATGAATATGGGCTGTTTCGGGTTTGAACAGCTTTCCGGGCTTTGGGTTAAATAAATAATATTCATTATCGGGATAATGAGTAGCCAGCAGCTTTATCATTACCCGGCTGAAAAAGCCCAGGCCGGTTCCATTATGGTAAGCCCTTTTAGCATCAAAACCAATATTCATGGCGCAAAGATAATTGTATGAGCCAGGATTTGCAGGGATATAAGAAAAGCAACCGTATAGAACAAGGGTGATTTATTGTATATTTGGTACAGTAAAATAATAAAATTATGGCACGCGCGGCAGAGGTTGAAAGCATAGAAAGCCAAATAACCCATTATATCAGTAGCTTATCAGATAAAAATAAGCAAGCGGTTTTAACCGTAGTAAAAACTATTGCCGAAGCTGAACGCGAAACCGAATTTGAAAGAAAATGGAAGGAGGGTGTTCCATTAAAAAAAGCAAGACAGGAGTTGTTGGAATATGTAAGGAGCTTTGAATGGAAGAAAAAGAAATAATAATCGGCAAGGCTGTTGTTATATTCTTAAAAGAGCTAACAACCACACTTTTCCAAAAAGAATACTTTGCTTTTTGGAAACGGCAGAGGATTATGTGAATGATTTGATTGACGGGATGTACATGCAGTTATACAGTGAAAACCACTATGAAGCCCCCGCACCGCTAAAACATTATGGGAACGACTACGTAAAGATAAAAGGTAGCAAACGTACAACCTGGTACGTACTTTTTGATAAAAATGAAAGTCGTTATTTCATTGAGTTCATTACCAACAATCATACACCACATAGTGCATATCTCAATAAGTTATAACTATCTTTGCCCCCACAAAATTTTACTATGCAAGATTTAATTTTAGAGGCCTGGGCCGACAGGGAGCTATTGAAAACAAAAAAATACAGCGATGCCGTAAGAGAAGTAATTGAAGCGCTGGATAAAGGAAATTTGCGGGTTGCTGAAAAAGCAGAAAACAAATGGAAAGTTAACGAATGGGTGAAGCAGGCTATACTGATGTATTTTGCTATACAGCCTATGCAAACATGGGACATGCCGCCATTTGAGTTTTACGATAAAATGTTGCTGAAAAAAGATTATGAAAAGCTGGGCGTACGTGCGGTTCCTCATGCTGTAGCACGTTATGGCTCATACCTTGCCAGAAATGTAGTGCTGATGCCATCGTATGTGAACATCGGCGCTTATGTGGATGAAGGTACTATGGTGGACACCTGGGCAACGGTGGGCAGCTGTGCGCAAATTGGTAAAGGTGTGCACCTGAGTGGTGGCGTAGGTATTGGCGGGGTGCTGGAACCTTTGCAGGCAAGTCCGGTTATTATTGAAGATGGCTGTTTCCTGGGTAGCCGTTCTATAGTGGTAGAAGGTGTGATTGTAGAGAAAGAAGCAGTGCTTGGCGCCAATGTGGTACTTACCAAAAGCACAAGAATCATAGATGTAAGCAAAGAAGTAGGCATTGAGTCAAGAGGTCGCATTCCTGCACGTAGTGTGGTAATTCCGGGGAGCTATACCAAAAAATTTCCTGCGGGAGAATACCAGGTGCCCTGTGCCCTGATCATTGGGAAACGTAAAGCCAGTACAGACCTGAAGACCAGCCTGAACGATGCTTTGCGTGATTTTAACGTGAGTGTTTAGTGTAGTTGACAGAGGACAGATGATAGTTGACGGATGAGGTAGAAGCTTCTTTTATTAAATCGTTGATATCACTTCTATTATCAGTTTTTCGTTGCCTTCCTAAATTCTTTCGGGATACTGCACAACATAAATAACCTTTAAGATGATAGTGAACAGGTAGCAGTCCGGAGTAAAAGATTGCATCTGTCATCTGTCATCTTTCAACTTAAAATATCTTTTATCAAGGCCCTTGTCTATAAATCAACCGGCAGCTGGTACACTGTAAAGGACGAACAGGGTAAGCTTCATAATGCCCGCATGAAAGGGGTGTTTAAGATAGATGATATTACCAGTACCAACCCCATTGCGGTGGGCGATGAAGTGACGATTGAAATAGAGAACGAAACGGAAGCTACGGCCACCATTACCGAAATCCTGCCGCGCAGAAATTATATCAACCGGCAATCACCGCGTCAAAAATATCATCAGCATATTATTGCAGCCAATCTTGACCAGTCTTTACTGGTAGCCACAATAAAAGATCCCAGAACCTCTCAGGGGTTTATTGACCGTTTTCTGGTGGTTTGCGAGATGTACCATGTTCCGGCTATTATCATTTTCAATAAAACTGATATTTACCGGGACAAAGAATTCAGGAAGCTGGAAGCGCTGAGCAGCATGTACCGCTCTTTAAATTACCAGGTATTTGCTATCAGCGTGGAAAAGAACGAGGGGCTGGAAGCGCTGCATCAATTGTTAAAAGATAAGATTACTTTGGTAAGCGGGCATAGCGGTGTGGGCAAATCAACCTTTATTAATTATTTATTACCCGGACAGGAGATTAAAACCCAGGATGTAAGCGGATGGAGCGGCAAAGGGATGCACACCACTACTTTTGCTACTATGTACGATCTACCCGATAGCGGAAAGATCATTGACACGCCGGGCATCAGGGAACTGGCTGTTGCTGGTTTGGACAAGGAAGAACTGTCTCATTATTTTCCTGAAATGCGTCACAGGCTTAACAACTGCCGCTATAATAATTGCATGCACATTAACGAGCCAGGTTGTGCCATTAAGCAGGCAGTAATAGATGGCGAAATATACGAAGACCGGTATGTGAGCTATGTGAATATACTGGACAGTATGGAAAACAAAAATTACTGAGTTCATGATATGAAAAACATGGCTGTGCGAGGCGTCGTCGCCTCGCATGCTTCTGCTGTCGCCTCCGGGCGACATATAACTACTCTGCCAATAAATATACGCTACTGCGGCGCTTCATTCACTCCATCAAACCAGCCGCTGTATTTTACATAATTATTAGCAATCCGGTTGATCTGGCCGCTCACCAGCTCCTCCGAAATACTTTTTACTTTTTTAGCGGGCACGCCTGCATAAATACTGCCTGCTTCGCAGATGGTATTTTCCAGAACAACGGCACCTGCGGCAATAATCGTATTGCTGTGCACCACAGCATTATCCATAACAATAGCGCCCATCCCAATTAATACATTATCATGCACCGTACATCCGTGTACAATAGCATTATGTCCGATAGAAACATTGTTCCCGATGGTAGTGCCCGCACCCAGGTAAGTACAATGTATACAGGCGCCATCCTGTACATTCACTTTATTACCCATCTTAATAAAATTCACATCGCCACGCAGCACTGCATTAAACCAGATGCTGCACTGATCGCCCATTTGTACATCACCTACAATAGTAGCATTAGGTGCAACAAAACAATCGGCTCCAAATTGGGGTTCTTTTCCTTCAACGGGTAATATTACCGGCATAACTTGTTTTTTGCTAAGATAATAAAATGATAATCGCTGCGTGCACTCTCCTGATTTCGGCTGGGAACGGACCTTGCCACAAAACTTTTTGTGCTTCTCAAGGTTCAGACAATTAGTTACATTTGCCCGATGCAGGAAAAAATAGATAAGATAAAAGAGTTATATAAAGAATGGAGCGGCCATGAGCCTGTTTCAATAGATATATTACCACAAGCGGGGAGCGAGCGCCGTTACTTCAGGCTTTGGAATGAAAATAAAGAACCGGTAATAGGTACACATGGCGCCAATATCCCGGAAAATGAGTCCTTCCTGTATTTTTCTGAACAGTTTTCAGCAAAAAAGTTACCGGTTGCCAATATTTATGCAGTCAGCAAAGACCGGCAGTTTTACCTGCAGGAAGATTTTGGCGATGTATCGCTGATCAGCCGGCTGGAAAAAGAAGGATATACGCCCGAAGTTTATGCCTTATTTAAGCAGAGCCTGGAAAAGCTGGCTAAGCTGCAGGTGGAAGGAGATAAAGGCCTGGATTACAGCAAATGCCTTACCAACAGTGAGTTTGGAAAGCAGGCCATTATGGCGGATCTGCTGTATTTTAAGTATTACTTTTTAGACGCATTACGTAAACCGTACGATAAGCAAAAGCTGATAGATGACTTTGAAGCGCTAAGCAATTATCTTACCCATACCGATCACAAATTCTTTATGTTCCGCGACTTTCAAAGCCGGAATATACAGATAACACCTCCTCCTTCGGGGGAGTTAGAGGGGGCCGTACACTTCATCGACTACCAGGGCGGAATGAAAGGCGCGCCACAATATGATGTAGCCTCTTTATTGTGGCAGGCCCGTGCCGCATTGCCCGAAGACTGGAAGAAAGAGCTTTTGAAAGATTACATGACGGCGCTGGAACCCTTGCTGGACAAACCCTTGAACAGATCCAGCTTTAAAAGCCAGTATAATGGCTATGTATTGATAAGGTTGCTGCAGGTACTGGGCGCCTATGGCTTCAGGGGCCTGTTTGAAAGAAAGGCGCACTTCCTCACCAGCATACCTCTTGCATTAAAGAACTTAAAAGCATTTATAGAAACGCATCCAATGGGTATTTCAGTACCGGAATTTGATAGAATGTTACAGCTATGCGTGGCCGATGAAATAATACAGCAGTTCACTCCCTTACAGGCAACAGCCGAAACCCCGCTTGTGGTAAAAGTGTGCAGCTTTTCTTTCAAAAAAGGGTTACCAATAGAAGATAAGGAGAATGGAGGGGGCTTTGTATTTGATTGCAGGGGCATATTAAACCCGGGGCGGGTAGAAAGTATGAAATGCCAGACCGGCCGTGATAAGGAAGTGATACAGTTCTTAGAACAACAAACAAAAATGCCGGAGTTCTTAAATAGTGTATTTGATATTGTAGATATAAGTGTGGAAGAGTATATTAACCGTGGCTTCGACAGCTTATATGTAAGCTTTGGCTGCACCGGCGGCCAGCATCGCAGTGTATATGCTGCTGATGCTTTGGCAAGGCATTTGAAAAATAAGTTCAAGGTTAAAGTTGAACTGAACCATTGGGTGCAGGATGCAAAGGAGTGGGTCAATGAAAAGGTCAATAGCTAATGGACCATAGTCCATAGTTTTCACTAATTCAGGTTTTTCATGCCATTGAGTTTTATTGTATGGCGTTCAAATTTGAAAGTTTAAAAGTATGGCATCTGGCAGCAGATTTATCTAATCAAGTTGATTTGCTTACTAAATCTTTTCCCGTTGAAGAAAGATATAGTTTGTCCAGCCAGATAAAACGAGCTGCTGATTCTGTTGCTTTAAATATAGCTGAAGGGTGTACTGGCCAAACAGATCCGGAGTTTAAAATATTTTTAGGTATTGCGCTCAGGTCAGCTATTGAAGTGGTTGCCGCGCTGCTTCTTGCAAAAGGCCGCGGTTATATTTCTGAAGAAACAAAGCAAAAATTTTATAACGAATACGAAATACTGTGTAAAATGATATCCGGCCTGAGAGAGTCTCTTTGACATGAAGGATGTCAGAAATTATAAGAAACTATGGACCATCGACTATCGACTATCGACATTTTCCAGGCTCTCATCTTCTGCGCCGGCCTGGGCACCCGCTTCAAACCGTGGACAGACAAGCATCCTAAAGCCTTGGCCGTGATCAACGGGAAGTCCCTGCTGCAGAGAAATGTTGAGTACCTGCAAGAGTATGGTATCAAAGAGGTGATTGTAAATGTGCATCATTTTGCTGATCAGATCGAAGAGGCAGTGAAGGAAAATAATAGCTGGGGGAGTCATATTATTATCAGTGATGAACGTGATGCCGTACTGGAAACCGGGGGCGGACTGCTTCATGCAAAGCATTTATTCAAACCGGGAGAAAAATTTATTACCTGCAATGCAGATATATTGACTGATCTGGACATCAATCAACTACTTGCTTTTCACGAGGAGGAAAAGCCTTTGATCTCTTTTGCCGTAAGTAACAGGAAAACCTCCCGTAACTTATTGTTTGATGAAAATAACAGGCTTTGCGGCTGGCGGAATAATACAACAGGAGAAGAAAAAATATCTGTGCCAAAAGAGAACCTGATAGCTAAAGCGTATGATTGCGTTGCGGTATTTGAATATGAAGTATTTAACCTGATCCGCTTCTCCGGAAAATTTTCTTTGATTGATCTGTACCTCGATCTGGCTAAAACCCAAAAGATAATGGGTTTTGACCATAGCGGTGACAGATGGGTGGATGTAGGCAAACCGGAGAGCGTGGCTGTGGCTGAAGCGATGTTTCCTGAATAGGTTATGAGTTAACAGGTTGAAAGGTTGACAAGTGCACAAACCTTATCAACCTTTCAACATTTAAACCTTTTAACTACCCCCTACTTTGCCACCTGCATTGGATTTTTACCAGTGCTTTGTCCGCGGCGGGGACCTTCTTCCGTTTTTTTAGAAAAAGCTTTAAATCTTGTGGGTGCAGGCATGGCGCCCCAGGTATTGTTGGTTACATCAATATCGGCTGTTTCCTGTAGCGGATCTAATTGTATAGAGACTACTTCCTTATCCTTTACAAAGATTTTTTTTACTTTCTGCTCGTTGTGTCTCCATATTTGTGCAGGGATACGATTTATCTCTTTATTCCCGTCTTTATAGGTCCATTCAATAATGATGGGCATTACCAGGCCGCCTTTATTGCTAAAGCTGAGCTCGTAAAAGTATTTGTTGGCAAATTTTTCTTTAGCTTCAGAGGTTAATGCTGTAACAGTCATGGGCATATCCACAGTAAATGCCTGCGTGGTATCTACTTTCTCCATACCGCGTGCATAGCGCCAGTAAAAATCACGGGCTTCCGGGTTAACATCAGTATAAAAGCGGATGTTCTTGTCTTCCCGGTTGCGGATCTTTGAAATATCATCATAAGGATTGGTAGCCGGGGCTTCTATCTTTTTTTGCTCAGAAGTTGCTTCGGGCAGCTTGCTGTTAAGGTCTGCTTTTGCATATCTAACGGTGTCCAAAGAAATGTCAACCGGTTGTATGCCATAGAACCAGCCACGCCAGAACCAGTCCAGGTCCTCACCGCTGGCGTCTTCCATAGTGCGGAACAAGTCAGCAGGTGTGGGATGTTTGAAAGCCCAGCGACGCGCATACTCTTTAAATGCAAAGTCAAACAGCTCGCGGCCCATAATGGTTTCGCGTAAAATATTTAATGCCGTTGCCGGTTTAGTATAGGCATTCGGACCAAACCCAATGATATTTTCTGAATTGGTCATTATGGGTTCCAGCTGCTCTTTGGGTAATTTCATATAGTCCACAATAGCGCCGGCCCAGCCTTTTTTAGTAGGAAATTTATTATCCCATAGTTCTTCAGTAAGATACTCTACAAAGCTGTTCAGTCCTTCGTCCATCCAGCTCCACTGGCGTTCGTCACTGTTTACGATCATAGGGAAAAAATTATGCCCCACCTCGTGTATAATCACGCCAAGCATCCCGTTCTTTACAGATTCGCTGTAAGTGCCGTCTTTCTCAGTTCGCCCATAGTTAAAACAGATCATGGGATATTCCATACCATTGGCGGCCTCCACGCTTTGGGCAACAGGGTAGGGATAAGGAAATGTAAAATCGGAGTAAGTTTTAATAGTATGCGCAACGGCAAGTGTTGAAAACTTTCTGTATAATGCATAGGCTTCTTTACCGTAAAAGCTCATGCACATGATCTTTTTACCGTTTACCAGCTGCGGCATGGCATCCCATATAAATTTCCGGGAGGATGTCCAGGCAAAATCCCTCACATTATCAGCTTTGAATATCCAGGTTTTGGTTTTGCTGCTTTTATTTTTTTCGGCAGCAGTGGCCTCAGCAAGCGTTACAATTTCAACAGGCTCTTTTGCCTTTGCCGCCTGGTTGTAACGGGCCATGCGGGCAGGACTCAGCACCTCCGCATAGTTCTGACATTCGCCGGTAGCTCCAACAATATGATCAGCAGGAACCGTCATCTGAACCATGTAATTACCAAAGGTTAAAGCAAACTCCCCGCGGCCTGTAAACTGGTGGTTTTGCC
Source organism: Niabella sp. (assembly GCA_027493055.1). Classification (GTDB taxonomy): domain Bacteria; phylum Bacteroidota; class Bacteroidia; order Chitinophagales; family Chitinophagaceae; genus Niabella. The sequence goes on from JAPUDO010000068.1 coordinate 65,899, forward strand.
ATCCCTGGAAATCGCTGTACACGCATACGCGGGGAAACCACTGCGCTATGGTGTACAGATTATTGCCATCTTCTGCAAAATGCTCGTAACCACCCCGGCCTCCATCCTTCATCCGGTCAGTGATTTTGTACGACCAGTCTATTTTGACAATAAATCTCTGGCCGGGTTTCAAAGGAGTGGGCAAATCTACCCGCATCATGGTTTTGTTGATCGTATATTTTAATGCCATGCCGTTGGCATCAGTGATCTTTTTTATTGTAACGCCTTTGCCGTTATCCACTTTGCCGGCGTCCTCCTCTATTGTTTGTAATGCAGCATCGGTAAGCTCCTGCGGCATTTGAGACGACTTTTGATAGTTGGCATTATTAATATTGCTATGTTCATTTTCATCTAACTGGAACCAGATATAGGCAAGCACATCCGGCGAATTATTGAAATAATCCAGTGTTTCGCTTCCTGTTAAAATATTATTTTTTTCATCCAGCGCGCATTTTATATCATAATCACAACGCTGCTGCCAGTATTTGGGGCCGGGTGCGCCGCTGGCTGTACGGTATTCATTAGGAGTGGGTAAAATAGTACCCAGTTGCTCAAATTTATTCCCGTGATTGCTGGTGGGGTTATTCTGGATATCCTGAGCAAAGGAAGATGCATATAATCCTAAGCCGGCAATGAATAAAAATAATTTATACATACTACTTGTTATGTGCGTTATAGTTAGATAATAATTCTGTTCATAGTCAATGGGCATTAACTATTAATCTTTTGCCGGGGATAAAAAAATCAACCCGGAATCCTTTCAATCGCCATTTTTGCAGCAAAAGCAAAAACAGCCAGTGATACTACGAATATATAAACTCTTTGAGGAATTTTTATAAGATCGGGCAGGAGTTTACTGACCAGCAGGATGATCAGCACCACTACTACCTGGCCGGCCTCCAATCCTGCATTAAAGCCAAAAAGCCCCCAGCCCAGCGACTGATCACTGGCCAGCATCATCCTGATGGAGTTAGCAAAGCCCAGGCCATGTATCAAACCAAAAAAGAGCGCAAGAAAATAATTGCTGTTTACATTTTTCACGGGCTTGCCGTTCACCATGTTCCAGAGCGCAGTGAGAACAATAGTTACAGGAATTAAGAACTCTACCCAGGAAGAGGAAATGCGTATAATATCCAGCACGCTAAGCGCTAATGTAAGCGAGTGCCCGATGGTGAAAGCCGTTACCAGTACCAGCACTTTTTTCCAGTCTTTGAACGTGTAAACAACCGCCAATGCTAAAATAAACAGTTGATGGTCCAGCGCATCGGTGCTGATAATGTGTTTCCAGCCCTCGGTAAAGTAAAAGTTAAAATCCGTCATATTTTTGTGAAGTTAGCATGTTTAAATGTTGAAAAATGAACAATACACACACCCTTGCGCTAACATTTCGTACAGGAATGAAGCTACTTTTTGATCTTCATGCTATTTTCGCAAAATATGTTAGCAGCAGTTATGATCAATAAATGGCTATTAAGCCTGCTCTTAAGCTTTGCAAGTGTACATCCTTACCATGTAAGCGCTACAGAAATGGAGTACGATGCAAAAAACAAAAGAGTAGAGATCAGCACCAAAATCTTTACAGATGATTTTGAACATGTACTGGCAAAATTATATAAACAGAAAACCGATCTTTCCAGCCAGGCGTTAAGGCCGCAAATGACCCCGCTGATAGAGAAATATATCACAACGCATCTTAGCCTGAAAAACAATAATAAAATTTTACCGCTTAAGCTATTTGGCTGGGAAGTAGATCATGAAGCGGTATATGTTTATACGGTAGCTAATGCTCTCGTTTTTGATCCTAAAAATATTACTGTTGAAAAAACAGTTTTGTACGACCTGTTTGATGACCAGGTGAACATTATTCATTTTATATACAACAGCAGGCGGATAAGCAATAAGCTGGTGTATCCGGACAAAAAAGTGCAGTTATCCTTTTAAGCTGTAAATTCATTCTTTCAAATTTTTTTTGCATGAGCTGTAAATTCCTGTTTACGTTTCTTTTAATGACCCTTGGCTGCGCTGCATTTGCTCAAACAAGATCCAGGTACAACGCTAAAGAGGCTTTTGATCCCCGGTTTTACCCTTACCCCGGGAATGAATACCGTAGCGCCAGCGGTGAGCCAGGACCTAAATACTGGCAAAACAGGGCCGATTATAAAATCAGCTGTGCTATTGATACCGTTAATCATATTATAACCGGGTCGGAAGAGCTTCTGTATACTAACAACAGCCCTGATAACCTGAAGTTTTTATGGCTGCAGCTGGATCAGAATATTTATCGGAAAGATTCGCGCGGTTCAGCCACTACTACCGTTGCGGGCGGGCGCTGGGCAAATACAGACTTCACAGATGGGCATATCATCAAATCTGTTTCTGTTGAAGTAAACGGTAAAAAATATATCCCCGCATACACTATTACTGACACCCGAATGCAGGTATGGCTTCAGGAGCCTTTAAAAAATACCGGCAATTTAAAGCTGCATATTGACTGGTCTTTTACGGTACCTGTGTACGGGACCGACCGTATGGGCAGGCTCCAAACAAAAAATGGATGGATATATGAAATTGCCCAATGGTTTCCCCGCATGTGCGTATATGACGATTTGCAGGGCTGGAACGTGCTGCCTTATACAGGGCAGGGAGAGTTTTACCTGGAGTATGGCGATATAGAATTTACGGTAACAGCTCCTGCAGATATGATTGTTGTTGGATCCGGAGAACTGCTGAATCCTGCAGAATGTTTTTCTGAAACAGAAGCAAAGCGGTATGCCGATGCAAAAAACAGCGAAAAAACAGTGCTGATACGCAGCGCTGAAGAAGTAAACGCAGGATTCAAAACAGCCAAAGCTGCCCATACCTGGAAATTCAAAATACAGAATACACGCGATGTAGCCTGGGCTGCATCCAAGGCATTTGTGCTTGACGGAGCCAGGATTAATTTACCCGGCAGTAAAAAATGCATAGCCCTGAGCGCTTATCCTGTTGAGTCAATCACAACCAACGGGTGGCAACGCAGTACCGAATTTACCAAAGCATCTATTGAGCATTATTCAGCCAAATGGTTTGAGTATCCTTATCCTGCTGCAATCAATGTTGCAGGTACTGTAGGAGGTATGGAATATCCTGGCATTGTATTTTGCGAATACAGTGCAAAGGGTAGCGATCTTTGGGGCGTAACCGATCATGAGTTTGGCCATATCTGGTTCCCTATGATAGTAGGCAGCAACGAAAGGAAATATGCATGGATGGATGAGGGCTTTAATACTTTTATGAACGATCTTTCTACAGAAGCTTTTAACAAAGGCGAATTTTATAAAAAACAAAGTGAAGAGGAAGCCAGAAAGTCATTTGATCAATATATGGACGGCATATATACTATTCCGGATGCCGTTCAGCAAAGCAGCCTTGGCGTTACAGCGTATTATAAACCTGCACAAATGCTACACGCTTTAAGGAATAATGTTCTGGGCGCAGAACGTTTTGATGCGGCATTTAAAGAGTATATAAACCGGTGGGCGTACAGGCACCCGGCGCCCTGGGATTTTTTCCGTACCATGGAAAATGTGGGCGGCGAAGATCTTTCCTGGTTCTGGCGTGGCTGGGTGCTCAATACCTGGAAGATAGACCAGGCCGTGAGATCCGTTAAGTACAGTAATAACCAGCCTTCAAACGGTGCTGTTATTACAATCGAAAACCTGGAGCAGATGCCTATGCCGGTAACCCTGCTGGTAAAAGAAAAGAACGGAAAAGAACAGCGCCTGTCACTCCCCGTTGAAATATGGCAACGCAGCGGCACTTATACTTTCACAGTGCCTACCACCAATAAAATAAAGGAAGTAAGGATTGATCCAGATAACACCCTGCCGGACTGGAATCGGAGCAATAATGTCTGGTCAAGGAAATAATTCCGCTGTGCCAAGTGTTCTCGCTTTATACCCTCGCTATGCGAGGCGAAGACTCCGCGCTGTGCGAAGCGTCCTCGCTTCGCAATATTATTCTGTCGCCTCCGGGCGACCCTCGCTATCCTCACTATGCGAGGCGTTTTTACCTCGCATTCTGTAATCATTTATGGAAAAAACATGCTTTTGTTTCTTAATAGCAAAAGCACAACAATATGGCAGGCATAAACATCAACCAGAGCGTAATGCGCCATCAGCGCGGTTTTGCAAGAAAACACAGGTCACTATCATTGCGTATTGATATGACACCCATGGTAGACCTGGGCTTTTTGCTGATTACTTTTTTCATCTTTACATCAGCATTAAGCGAACCTAATACCATGAACCTGTTTATGCCTAAAACAGAGGGCCCGCAGTCTTTAATACCACAATCCGGAGTGTTAACTATTATCGTAGATAAAGAAGGTAAGCTGGCTTATTATGAAGGAACACCCGCAGCAAACGGATCCAACTTTACACAAAGCTCTTTAAGCCAGATCAGGAAAGAAATAGTACGTAAAAAACTGGAAGTGATATCAAAATACATACCTGATGCTGCTTGTGAGGCGAAGGCCCTTGCTAATAAAACAAGTATTGATGATTGCCGTCAAAAGAATTTCACCATTCTGATAAAACCCACTGCTGATGCAGATTATAAAACTATTGTTGCTGTTCTGGATGAAATGGCTATCAATAAAATTGCACGCTACGTATTGGCAGATCCTGATAAAAATGAGTTAGCGGCGCTTCACTTTGTAAAATAAGCAGGCTCATCTTTTAATGCTCAAAAAATAAATCCGGGAGGGTAATGGGAGGCGTGTGTATGATGTACGGCGTATAATGTACGAGATGAGCGCGAAAGGCTAAAAGCAGAAAGCTAAAGGCATTAAGCTTCAAGCCTTCAGCCTTTAATCCATATAGTACAGAAATTCTATACTTAAATGATAAGGACAAAATGTACGGTTACAGTGTACGATATACTACACAAGCGCGCAACTCATCGCTGATCACTCATCACTGATTACTCATTACTGATCATTCCCAACTTCAAATCTCAAATTTTAAATCATGGAAACAACAAAAATTCTTACCGCCAACCTGCTTGATATTGTATTCGATGGCAGGAACAAATCCTATGGGGCTTATGAGCTCCGTAAAAATTACCAGCAAAGAATGACTAAGGCAATGTTGATCACAGCAGGCATTTGCGTTGTCATAGGGGGAAGTGCATGGCTTAAAAATACTTTTTCTAAAACTGAACCTGCGCCCCTTATAAAAATTTATGACAACCTGGTCATTCAGGATATTAAGCCTGTAGAGGAAAAATTACCGGAACCTCTGCCGCAGCAACAGCCTGCTCCAAAAACAGAAGTGCCTAAGATCAAAAGTATAATCTTTACAACGCCTGTCCTAACTGATAAGGATGTAGTAACGCCGCCGCCTGCACAGGATGATCTTATCCATACAAAGATCAGCAATATAACACAGGATGGTACAAATGATATAGGGATTGTAACACCTCAATCATTGGAAGATGGAAAGGGATTGGTTGTATCAACAAGAAAAGAAGAAATTGACTATACCCAAACTTTCATCAAAGTAGAAATAGATGCTTCCTATATCGGCGACTGGAAGCGGTTCCTCGAAAGAAATCTTTCAGGAGAAGTACCAATTGATAATGGCGCGGCACCGGGTACTTACACCGTAATGATACAGTTTATTGTGGATACAGACGGCTCTATCAGCGATATCAAACCACTTACCCAGCATGGTTATGGTATGGAACAGGAAGCTATAAGGGTCATTAAAAAATCAGGTAAATGGAAACCGGCTATTCAAAACAGCCGTGAAGTAAAAGCCTATCGAAAGCAACCTGTAACATTCCGGGTAATAGAGCAGTAATGCATACCATATAAGCTGCGGATGCACAAGTTTTCTCTTTATGTAGCGCGCTTAACACTTTTCATAAATACTTTTCCGCAGCAGAAAGTAGTTCCCGGGGTTGACTAAAAAGGCGCCTTGATTGTCATATTGTCCAAGGGTCCGTAGGACTTACTGGGAGGCTCCTTCGGAGAGATGAGGTGAAAGCGCAAAATATTTATACCCCGGGGCAAACGCATCTTAAATTCAATGTTAAAGCCAATAATATCACCTTTTCAGGGTTTAACTGAAGTGATGTACTTTTTTATAATCATTGCATCTACGGGGGACTTAAAAATGACCCGGCAAATAAGCCCGGAGGGCTGACAGGATTATAAAAATGAGACTAAGCTCGCTAAAAACTCCGCAAGGAGTGACATAAAGCACAGGAGCTTTCAAGTTAGATGCGTTTGCCCTGATTTACGCCCGCAGCTATTTGTTTTCGCAAGAAACTGTACTTTTGCGACACAAAAAATCACAGCACATGACATTGCATCGCGAAGGGAAAGGTTCTATTACTATTGCAGTTATTCTTTTTCTGATTATAAATTTTGTTTCATACAAATTTTTACTGGCTTCTTATCCTGTTCTATTTTACCTGTTATTAATAGTAACGCTGGTAGTTTTAGGATTGGTGATCTCTTTTTTCAGGATACCTAACAGGCACTATAATATCAATCCCAATGCAGTAATAGCTCCCTGCGATGGCAAAGTAGTGGTAATTGAAGAAGTGCAGGCCGATGAGTATTTTAACGACAGACGTATCCAGGTTTCTATTTTTATGAGCCCTTTAAATGTGCATGTAAACCGTAATCCTGTAAGTGGCGAAGTGGTATATAACCAGTATCATAAGGGGAAATATTTAGTGGCCTGGCATCCCAAATCATCCACCGAAAATGAGCGCCATACCAATGTGTACCGTGTTGGCGATAAAGAAGTGCTGACCAAGCAAATTGCAGGGGCACTGGCAAAACGCATTGTTAATTATCTTTCGGTGGGCAGCAACGTGCAGCAGGCAGGCGAAATGGGATTTATAAAATTTGGATCGCGGGTAGATCTGTTATTACCTCTTAATGCTGATATTAAAGTAAAAATTGGCGATATTGCAGTAGGTGGCATCACAGAAATTGCTCACTGGTAAAGTCAGAGGTCAGAAGACCGAAGTTGATGTCCGTTAACTGGCAATCAAAAAATAAAAAACATATTGATGAAAAAATTATTTTTAATCGCAGCAATCGCTTTTTGCATCAATGCACAGGCGCAACGCAGCTATGCAGAGCAGGTAGAAAAAACAGTAGCCCAATTTATAAAAGCCCTGGAAGATAGCGATATCAAAACGCTGAGCGCGTTAACTACTTCTAAATTAACTTATGGGCATTCCAGTGGTAAAATTGAAAATAAAGAGCAGTTTTTGCAAACCTTCAAATCAGGCGCATCTGATTTTGTCAAGATAAATATTGAAGGCCAAACCATAGATATAACAGGGACAACAGCAATTGTACGTCATTTGTTTGATGCAGATACCAACGACAATAATAAACCCGGTCACATTACCTTAAAGATTATGACGGTTTGGCAAAAGCAGGGCAGTAAATGGATATTGTTAGCCCGGCAGGCTGTTAAGCCCCCGGCGCAATAGCAGCATTAGCTGAAAGCATAAGGCCTAAAGCTTTTAGCTTTTGGCAAATAAAGCCGATTATACCTACAATTGGTGAACACTACCAGTCTTTTCCCACACTGCCGCCAAACTGTGTTTTCTTATTTGACATTTTGCTTTGCGTATTTCTTTCCTTCTGCTCCAGCCGGTCTAACTGTTGCTGTGCCTGGTTCTTATTTAGTTTAGATGGAGAGGACTGAGGCTTTTCTTCACCGCCGCCACCTCCACTCTTTTTTAGTTCAGACAAAGCTTTTTGTAAGTTTTCCCTGGCATTATTATCCTGGCTGTTCAATCGCAATGCATTCTTATATTCTTCAATGCTTTCCTCTATTTTATTTTGACTACTGTACACTACGCCTGTGTTGTAGTAAGCACCTGATCTTAGTGTAGCATGGGCTGTAGCAGATAAGCTCACCTTTTTGTAAGATTCCACCGCTTCATCAAATTTTTTTTGTTTGTATAAAGCAGTGCCTCTGTTCAGGAGTGCTGTGTACTTATATTTTTCTTCGGTAACTTTATCATAGCTTTTTACCGCATCGTTTAGTTCTCCTTTTTTAAAAAAAGCATTGCCTTCTTTTATAAAGCTTTGCTGGCTCTGCGCCGGGGAAAACAAAACAACGGCTGAAAATAATATCGTTAAAAAAAACTTCATAACACTTCTTAAGTTTTAAACCGGCTAATTCCAGGGCGTGAGGCTTTTAGCTTTCTGCTTTCATCTCGTACATCATATACCGTACACCGTACATTTTGCCCTTATCGTTCAAGTATAGAATTTCTGTACTACATGGTTTAAGGCTGAAGCTTAATGCCTTTAGCTTTCTGCTTTTTAGCTTTTCGCTCTCATCTCGTACATCGTATACCTTACATCGTACATTATACTGGTTGCTGGAGGAGACTTGATATTCTACATTTAATATTTTACATTCTATATTCCTTTCCCCCGGTCATCCATCAACTGTCATCTGTCACCTTTCTTCCTCCTTCCCTCCGGCAATAACTGTTCCCAAATGAGCAGCAGCAGCGTAAGGGCCACAAAAACCCAGAAATAATACGAAAAGCTCATAAGATTCATGTCGCCGGTTACTTTTTTATCTATCTGAGACAGGTTAGCGGTGATCTGTTTTACCGCATCATCACTGTTTTGCAGATGCACATAAATACCACGAGTGTTAGCCGCTATTTGCTTCAGCTCCTGTTCATTCAGCTTTGAAATAATTTCGATGCCGGTTTCCTTATCTATTTTATTACCGCTGGTAGAATCATCAGGAATAAAGCTGCCGGTGGGGGAGCCAATTCCTACTGTATTTACCATTAATCCACGTTTGGACAACTCTTTTGATAAGTCAATAGCCGCTTCATCGTGGTCTTCTCCGTCAGAAATTAAAACAACCGCCCTGTATTTGGCATCACGTTCCCCAAAAGCATTCAGGCTTTCCTGTAAAGCATCGCTTATAACAGTACCTTTCATAGGAACAGCATCAGGCGAAGCTTCATTTACAAACATTTGCGCGGCGCCATGATCGGAGCTGAGCGGCATTTGCACATAGGCTTTACCCGCAAAAAGAACCAGGCCAACACGGCTGTCAGGCAGGGCATCCATCAATTTGCTGATAAGTTGCCTGGCTCTTTGCAGGCGATTGGGCTGCACATCTTCAGCCAGCATACTCCTGCTTACATCCAGTGCAAATACCACATCTATGCCTTTGCGAACAATACCATCACTGCCACCGGGCTTACGTAAATTCATCAGGGCTAAAACACCCATTACAAAAGCCAGGCAAATCAACACAAACTTTGCCGTAAAACGGCGCTGACTAAACCTGCGCAACATAGCTTTTACCAGCAACGGGTTGCCCATTTTTCCTGCCGTACGCTTTTTCCATTTGTTTACACCAATGAACAGTAGTAAAAAAAGGAGCAGCACTGCAAACAGCCACGCAAAAAATTCATATTGAAACTGGAAAGAGTTCATAGTGAGTAATGAATAGTGAGTGATGAGTAATGAGTAGGGAACATCTAATGTCTAACGTCTATTGCTCATCTCACATCAACATCATTTAAAATTCAATATTTAACATTTAATATTTAACATTCCTTCCTCTACATCTGTCCCTCAAAAAAACCGTATTCCTTTAAAATATCCTTAAGTATTTTAAGCCTTACAGTACTCATATCATAATCCGGGTTAGGCGATTCAATATTTAAAACGAAAAAATAGGGGTGTTTATTTTCCTCAATCCATCCTACTACCCATCCCAGGGCATGGCCTTTGTCCGTTGTGCCCCAGCCTGTTTTATAAGCCAGCTTATAATTAGAATTATCTTCAAATAACATGGCATGCTTTACCTTCTGCTGGTATATTTTGAAAAAAGGCAGTTCATCAAAGTACAATTGCTTCACTACACCAAGATTCTGATCGGGAGTTAGTTTAAGCGAGTTATCTAACCAGAAACTGTCAATTTTTGAAATTTTATACGGCTTTTTATCTTTACCGGCTCCATATTTAAGGGAGTCCAGCCAAAACTGCATGGTATCTTTCCCGATCCGGCGGGCCACTTCCTGGTAATAAGGAACCGACGAAACGCGGAAAGCCTCATACATGTTCAGGTCTTTATTCCATGCTTCCACAGAACGATGAACCCTATCCCAGGGGATGACCATACTGTCGCTTGAAATGCTGCCGGTTTGCAGGCCGATTAGCGAATTAATGATCTTAAAAGTAGAGGCCGGCAGATAGGCGCTGTCCCTGTAACGTTTAAGGTTGTAAATAGTAAAATCGCCTGTGCCATTGTTAAACAGCGCAAAGCACCCGTCTACTTTATTTTCATCGAAGTACTTTTTAGGACTATCATCCTCTTTCACATTGTTTTGGGTACAGGATGCCATAGTGCCTGCTATTGTAATGAGCAGCAATAGCCTTATCATGTTATTCTTTATCATACGTTCTGCAAAAATAGGCCTAGTATTGGTTGAGGCAGTGTTTTTGATATTTTTTAACGGAGAACTGGCACGTAGATTGTAATTGATTTATATATAAGTTATTATGCCCGAAACATTATTCTCATACGATCCATTGAACGAGTACCGGTTAATACTGGATCTGCCCGCCGATGTTAAAAAAAAGGTAGCGGAAGTAAAGACAGCGTTTGACCAGGAACACAAGGGAATAGTGATAGCAGGCGGACAGCCATTCGTGTACCTGGCTGCGTTTTCGCAAAATGAATCTTTTGAGCAGGAGATAACCGATGCGCTTTACAAAATAGCATTGGGATTTATGCCTTTTAAAGCACACCTTAAAAATTTTGGCCAAACTGACCATAATGAAATATTTATGCCATTTGAAGACGTAAAACCTGTTCAATTGCTGATACAACAGTTAAAAAGCGCTGAACCGGTTTTCAAAAATGCAAAGTTTAACGAGCTGCCAAGAGTTTCTATTGCCAGGGGATTGCAGCCTTTCCTGTTTAATAAAAGCTGGAAGGTTTTTGAGCACCGCCGTTTTTCTGCCACATTTATTGCAGAAGGAATGCTATTGCTGAAGCGCATGGAAGGATTTAGCAGCTGGCAGATATTAAAGCGCCTTGGGTTTGAGAATATGCTGGTAAGTTAATAAGCTGTTGGCTTCCGCAAATGATCTGCTATTATGGTTGCATCACTTTTCAGATTTTGTTAATAATTATGATGAAATGCCTTAAAGCCTAAAGTTTTGTAAACAGGTATGCAACGGCTGCTTTATCAGCATCTTAAGATCAAATTATTATTTATTTTTAAAAAAACCTTATTTTATGAAACAGTTATTTATGGCTTTGGCAGTGATGTTTTCGATTAGTTCTTTTGCGCAGATTGGTGAAAAGAATTTTATTGACAAAAACTATATTGAAGTAAACGGCAAAGCCGAAATGGAATTTACACCCGACAAAATTTACATTCAGGTATTGTTGAATGAAAAGGACGCTAAAGCTAAAAACTCGGTTTCGGAGCAGGAGCAAAAAATGCTGCAAAAATTGGCCAGCCTGGGTATCGATACCAAAAAAGATGTAATGATTAAAGACCTTTCCAGTAATCTTAAATCCGGCTTTTTATCAAAAGACATTGCTCTGAGCAAACAATATCAGATTATTGTACACACCGGTAAAATGGCAGGCAATGTTTTCCTGGCGTTAGAAGAAATAGGTATTTCCAATGCTTCTATTGAAAAGCTGGAAAGCAGTAAAATAGAAGAATACCGGCAGGAAGTAAAAATAAAAGCCATTAAAGCTGCAAAAGAAAAAGCACAGCTGCTTTGTAACGCAGTAGATCAGAAAGCGGGCAAGGCGCTTTTTATCCAGGAGCAAAATGTATATGCAAGGCCTGTATATGCCAATACTGTGATGTTTGAAGCAAAAGCACAGGGAGTAGCTGATGCGGCCGACCTCAACTTTGAGAACCTGAAAGTAGAAGCCACTGTTTTATGCAGGTTCGAGATATTGTAACCTGCCTTAAAGGGAAAAGGGGGAACACAACATGCTATGTTGGCTCCCCGATTCCCTGGTTCTAAATGGAAGCCGCATTGCTGTTAAGAAATGCGGTAATTTCATTGCCCAGCTTTTCAAGCGGCTTGGAAGCGGGATCAATAAAATCTCTTGTATTAATGGCGTAGGCCCAGTCAATACCATCGCCCCTTGATGCGGCAAGTGTTGATGAGCCGGGCGTGCTGCCGGTGCGTGCCGAGTTGGCTGCTCTTCCGCCGGTACCCCATACCGCCCTTTGGTGAATGAACTGTACCATAGCGTGTGCCGAAGAGGCCAGTCCGCAGGAGGCCGCGGCCACTTCTTTTATCATTTTATCTCCGCCATATACATGAGGTACCAATATGTTGGAGGTAACATTTACCGCGCTTTCGCCCAGGCCCCAGCTTTCAGTTGCCACTTCATCTGCCGGGCGCGGACTTTGCACCGTTTTCCAAACCTTGGCTTCTGACACTCCTATTTTGTTTAAAACCGCTGTTTTAAGATACTGGAAATAATCCTTACCTGTTTTCTTTTCAATAATGAGTGACAGCAGCAGATAGCCATAATTGCAATATATTTCTTTGGTACCGGGCGCATTTTTCAGATTCCTGTTTTTATACATGTACCGCGCCACATCGTTTTTTGTAACTGCAGTGGTCATTCCTAATTGCTCCGCTATGTATCTCATGGAGTAAGTTGCATCGAAAGTATCTGCATCAAACCCTCCCGTATGATCCAGCAATTGCTGTATGGTAATATCATTGCTTCGGCTGTCTTTAGGATTGCTGTAACCAAGCTGTGCATAAGCCCTGTCATTAGGAGCAAGATCTTTGCTGTCAAATAACGCCTGTACCGCTGCGCAGAGATACATTTTGCTGCAGCTGGCCAGCATGAACCTGTCCGATGGCTGTGCCACTTTATAGTTAGGCTCGGCCCAGGTAAATGCTTTATTGTACTTGATAGCGCCATTTTTGCCTATACATAGCTGTGCGTAGCGTATAGCATGTTTTTGCATGAAGGCTTTCATGATGGCATCTAACCCCTTTGTTGCATTGGTTTGGGAGCCAACAGCATTCCATTTGCGTGCAAAAGGGAGATCTGTTTCTGCAAACAGGCAGGAATACCTGGTACCACTGCCGGTACCGCCGCCTTCTACATACACAGGCATAAGGCCTTTTTTGGTATTATCATCAAAAGCTTTCTGGTATTGAGCGGCAGTCAGCCCGTGCTTAGCAACCCAGTTTCCTACAATACTATCGGTAAACACCGGGCAATAAACATGATCATCAGAAACAGCTACCATTTCTGGTTTGTAGTAAGGAAGCGAAGTGTTTTCATTGAACTTTTTCTGATAGTCGGCAGATGCCGTACCCGGGTAAACCAGCCATTTGGTAAATGAATCGTTGGGCACCCACACTGCCGCATATCTCCTGGCGGACGCTGAGCCATAAATAGTGCAGGTTTTGAGCAGGAGGTTGTTCTTCCTGGCATTGTCATTTTCTTTATTAAAAGCCGCTTCGCTGATGTCATGCCGGGCCACCCATGAGTTATAATTAATCTTTTCGAAAACAGCGGCAAATACTGCATTAGAGGCCGTTCCTGTAGCCGATATCAAAATCGGTACATATCCTTTTTGAGACCATGTATTAAAAAAAGCCTGGTATTGGGCAGCGTTGATGCCGTGTGTGGCTACATAAGCAGGGCCGTTTCTTTTCACCCATACCGCTGCATAGCTTGGGTTGGAAGAGCCTCCGTAAACGCTCAGAGAGATCATCCGGTATCCTTTTTGGGATAAACTGTTGAAGTGTGCCTGGTGCTGGCTGGAGCTTACACCGTGATAAGCGGAAAAAGTTGCCATCGTATGTGTTTTTAAGGTTATAAAAAGAAGAATAAATAAGGGCAAAAGAAAATCTGTTTGTTCAGAAGTGCTTTCAGCAAAAATAGCCTTTGCCGGAACCTGTTACAATAGCTAATTAGCGGTATGAAAAAAGCCGCTTAAAAAAGCGGCCTTTATATCTTGATACAGCAGGATCTGCTTATTTCGCAGCTTCATATTTTTCAGCTACTTTATCCCAGTTCACTACATTCCAGAAAGCCTTCAGGTAATCGGGCCTTTTGTTCTGATATTTCAGGTAGTATGCATGTTCCCAAACATCCACGCCTAATATGGGTATTCCTTTCACTTCTGCAACATCCATTAAAGGGTTGTCCTGGTTAGGTGTAGAAGTTACTTCCAGCTTGCCGTCTTTCACAATAAGCCATGCCCAGCCACTGCCAAAACGGGTAGCGCCTGCGGTATTTAATTTTTCTTTTAAAGCGTCTAAAGAGCCAAATGTTTCGTCAATTGCTGCGGCTAAAGCACCTGAGGGAGCTGCAGCGCCTCCGGGGGTCAGCACATCCCAAAAGAATGTATGATTCCAGTGACCGCCACCATTATTGCGTACAGCAGGGGAAATGCTTCCCGCATTTTTAACAAGCTCTTCCAAAGATTTCTCTGCATGCTCTGTTCCGTCAATTGCCTTATTCAGGTTATCCACGTAGGCCTGGTGGTGCCTGTCGTGATGTATTTCCATTGTTTGCGCGTCAATATGTGGTTCCAATGCGTCTTTAGCATAAGGAAGAGGCGATAGTGTAAAAGCCATGATTGTAATTTTTTATATGATTAAGTAATTAAATATTATCTGGCAATATAACAAATTTAAAACGAGATAGTTGAATTGCACCGTTAAACTCATCAAACATTATTCCAATCTGTTATCTTTTATTCTTAAAAAAAGCTTTCATCAGCGCAGCACATTCATTCTCCAATATACCGGAAACGATTTCTGTTTTGGGATGAAACGGAGATACCGCGGGGCTGATTCGGCTAAACCCGTTTTTAGGGTCAGAGGCGCCCCACACCACGCGGCTTATTTTGCTCCAGTACAGGGCGCCGGCACACATCACACAGGGCTCTACAGTTACATATAAGGTAGCTTCCGGTAAATATTTGGCCCCCACATTACTAAATGCCGATGTAAGCGCTATTATTTCAGCATGAGCCGTAGTATCGTTCAGCTTTTCCGTCATATTATGCCCGCGCGCCAGCACCTTATTATTTTGCACAACAATAGCGCCAATGGGTATTTCATCTTCTTCAAACGCCTGCTGCGCCTCTTTTAAAGCCAGTTGCATAAAGTATTCGTTTGTGTACATTTTATTGTTTAATTTGGTCAAACGGAACGTCCTCCTCTGCTTTTCCCTGATCATTAAAGCCCGTGCCGGACGTTTTGTGTGTCATTTAGAGCCTATTTTTTATCTTCAAACAAAAATAGATTAAAAGCTTAAAGCAAAAGGCAAAGGCGCTAAGCCCTTCTCCATAAATTCAAATTGATGAACCTGTTACCACAACCTGAAATAATAAGGCAATACTTCCTTAGCGGAGCTACTCAAAGCATTGAGTTCAGAAAATTGCAATTACAGAAATTAAAAAAAGCTGTCCTTAAGTATGAAGAGGAGCTGAACGAGGCGTTATATAAAGATCTTAAAAAAAGCAAAGAAGAAGTATGGATCACAGAAACCGGGATGGTGCTGTCAGAGATCAGCTATTTTTTAAAACATATAAAGGAGCTGGCAGCTCCGCAAAAAACAGGCACGAACCTTTTGAACCAGCCGGGCAACAGCTTTATTATGAGTGAGCCGCTGGGCGTGGTGCTGATCATTGCTCCCTGGAACTACCCTTTCCAGCTATCGCTTATTCCTTTGATAGGCGCCATTGCAGCAGGCAACTGCGTGGTATTAAAACCCAGTGAGTTTGCAACAGCCACAGAAAGCATCATACAAAAAATAATAACAGAAACATTCGATCCGCAATATGTTAGCTGTGCTACGGGTGACGGTGCTGTTGTTATACCTGCTATGCTTGAGACATTCCGTTTCGATCATATTTTTTATACGGGAAGCACCGCCGTTGGCAGGATCATCTATAAACTGGCGGCAGAGCAACTGGTACCGGTAACATTGGAGCTGGGCGGTAAAAGCCCCTGCATTGTTTCTGCCAACGCTAATCTAAAGCTTGCTGCAAAAAGAATAGCGATAGGAAAGTTTTTAAATGCAGGACAAACCTGCATTGCCCCGGATTATATTCTCGTTCATCAATCAGTAAAAGATGCATTTTTGCAACTTTTAAAAGATACCATCCAGGCATTTTATAGCGAACATCCTGTAACAAGCTACGACTATGGACGCATCATTAATAAAAAACAGTTTGACCGGTTAATGGGTTACCTGAAAGCAGGGAAGGTGATCTTTGGCGGCACGCATAACGAAGAAATACGCTATATCTCTCCCACTATTATTGAGGCGCCCGGAATGGATGATCCTGTTATGAATGAAGAGATCTTTGGGCCGCTGCTACCGGTAGTTGGCTATAGCGACAACCATTTTGCTTTAGAAGTAATACGCAGGAACCCTAACCCGTTAGCCTTTTATGTTTTTACCGGCAATACAAGCGAAGCGGATGAGTGGCTGCAAAAAGTCCCGTCAGGCGGGGCTTGTGTAAATACCGTTGCCATGCACTACCTGAATAAAAACCTGCCCTTTGGCGGCAGGGGAAACAGCGGTACAGGCCGTTATCATGGCAAATACTCCTTTGATACTTTCAGCCATCAAAAGGCAGTGCTCAAAGCTGCTACCTGGCCCGATCTGCCTTTTGCTTATCCCTCCTTTAAGGGCAGGCTGGGTATTTTAAAAAGGCTGATTAAATAAATAGAAGAGGGATGTGGGTCCTCATGTGCCGGGAAACCAATATTAATAATACGTTAGCTTTGGGGTGCTCTTGCAAAAAAGCAGGTTAATGAAGTATCTTTGGTGAAGCTTAGGAGCATTATTGTTACTTCATGCAAAGTATCGACACATGGTATTGTACTTATAAAGGAAAGCTTTTGGCTATTGCATGCCAAAGGGGATATAGCCATGAGGAAGCCAAAGATATCGTTCAACAATTTTTTCTGGACCTGATGCAGAAAGAAACCAGTGAAGTGAAAAATCCTGAAGCGTTCCTTCTGACAGCTTTTAAGCACAGGCTGATCGACCTGTACCGGACAAATCACCGTCCATTAATCTCAGACAGTTATGCTATACCTCCATCAGCGTTAGAGATTATTGAAGAGCTGGAAACCAACATGGAATTAGTAAATAGGCTTGAGGATGCCTATAAACGTCTGCCTGCCCGCTACAGGCGTGTTATATATTTAAAATACTACCAGGGATTAAGCACAGAACAAATTGCGGAAAGCACCGGCTTCACCTGTCAAACCGTTTATAATAATCTTTCAAAAGGTATCCGGCAGCTAAGGCTGAACCTGGAGAACAAAAAACCCTTCTCTAAGCTTGCCAGCATTTTCCTTTCTTTATTTCCATAAAAAATAATTACAAAAAGCGGTTAGATTTTAAAGCGTCTTTCGTCTTTAAGAGTAAAAGACTTTCCCTGCATGGCTTATACTATTGAGGAATTAATTATTGACGACTCTTTTATTGCCTACTGTACGCAGCAGAGCGAAAGAGATATGGCGAAATGGGACGACTATTTATATCATCATCCTGAAGAGCTGGCTGTGATAGGGGAAGCGAGGCGCTCAGTGCTGGGATTAAAGTATATGCTTAAGAAAAAGCAGGATGAGTTATCTGCCAACGAAAGCCTTTCCGAAAAGTATTTAAGTGTTGCAGATGATGATAGTGCGTACAGGACAGGCAGCAAAAGAGCCCGTAAAAAAATATGGCCGTGGGTAGCTGCCGCCACTTTTGCATTAGCAATAGCTACCACATTTATTTTCAACAACCTGCAGAAACAGGCAGCGTCTGCGCCCTTTTTTGTTCATACAAAGCCGGCAGGATTTGATAAGTCTGTCACTTCCCCAAAGGGTCAGATAAAAATAATATGGCTGCCCGATAGTACCAGGGTTACACTTAATGCTGGTTCCTTTTTGGGAATGGATGAAGCCTTTGGCATTACAAACCGTACCGTGTACCTGGATGGTGAGGCCTTTTTTGAAGTGGCGCACGATAAACATTTACCTTTTATTGTAGATGTTTCAAAGTACAAAGTAAAAGCTGTAGGCACTAAATTTAATGTAAAGGCCTATAAAAGTGAGTTCTTTAGTGAAACTGCTCTTATTGAAGGCAAGGTACAGATTCTTATTCCCGGAACAGTTAAAGATGCCGTATATAAAACCCTGGAAATAAATCAAAAATTTGTGCTGAAAGATAGCGCTGACAATGTTGCCATCCAGTTCCCAAAAGAAACAGCAATAGAACCGCTTGGTCAGACAGATCTTTCTACACACACAGAGACTGCATGGATGGACAACTACCTGATATTTGAAGAACAAACCCTGGAAGAAATAAAAAATGCCATAGAACGGAAATACAATGTGTCCGTTACAATAGCGGACCCTGAAGTAAGCCGGTATAAATACACTGCAAATTTTCGGAATGAAACAATAGAAGAGGTACTAAAAGCACTACAGATATCCTACCCATTTTCATATACAAAAGACGAGAACAATATAATCATCAAAAAATAAAGGATATGTAAACCAAAAGTAAAAAATCAAAAAGAATGTAAAAAAAGGAGAAATGGATTGCGGCCATTTCTCCTGTAATTAAGGAAGCGGGCCGCTTCCCATTGTTAAACCAACAAAATGTAAAGTATGGAAAAAAACGCTTATCAACACGCGTCTTACAGAAAATTTCTTAAAAAACTGCTGTTTATGAAATTAGGTATTGTTTTATTGTTCCTTTCTGCTACACAGGTTACTGCTACAACTGTGCACTCGCAGGAAATGGTAACAATGGACTTACAAAACACTAAACTGGCTACAGTACTTAAAACCATCCAGAAAAAATCTGATTATCGGTTTGTTTTCAGTAATGAAATTATTGACAACAGGATGATAGTCAGCCTTAAAGCAGAGCACGCATCCGTGCTTGAAATTTTGCCGAAAATTTTGAAAGGCACCGGCCTCGAATTTGAAAAGCTGGGAGAAAAGCTGATCATCATCAGGCAGGACCCCAAAGCTAATGCAGTTATACTGGTAAAAGGAACGGTGACTAACGCAGGGGGAGAAAAAATTGTGGGTGCCACGGTGGCCTCCAGCAAAGGAGGATCTACTATTACAAACAGTGAGGGCAATTATAGTATAGAGGTTGATGAAGACGCTACCTTAACATTCAGCTATATAGGTTATAAAACAAAAACAGTAAATGTAAACGGGCACACTTTTATAAATATTATTCTGGAAGAAGCCGACAGGGCTATGGAGGAAGTGGTGGTAACGGCCCTCGGTATCAAACGCCAGGAAAAAGCATTAGGATATGCAACACAGAAAGTAGGCGGCCAAAACCTTCAAACCGTAAAAGGCGTTGACATCGGAACTTCATTAACAGGTAAAGTAGCGGGATTAGTAGTTAAGAACTCCACAGAGTTTAATGGCAAACCCAACCTTGAAATGCGCGGAGAAAGTCCATTAGTTATTATAGACGGAGTTCAATATTCTAACGTAACGCTGCGGGATATACCTACAGATGATATTGAAAGCATTGACTTTCTGAAAGGCCCTACTGCCGCGGCATTGTATGGGGCCGGGGGAAAGAACGGTGCAGTAATGATCAGCACTAAAAAAGGTAAAGGCAAAGGTGTTTCAATAGACTTCAACACAAACAATATGTTCACCCTGGGTTATCTGTCTATTCCTAAGGTACAAACATCTTACGGCCATGGAGAGAATGGCAAAATAACAGATGATTACGTTTGGGGGCCTAAACTGAATATCGGAGACAGCGCTATGCAATGGAACCCTATAACCAAGCAGGAAGAGAAGATGCCGCTGATTACCCGCGGAAAAGACAACCTGAAGAATTTTATGCAAACCGGCCTCATCACCAATAATAACATCAGCGTTACACAAACCGGGGATAACGGCTACTTTCGCGCCGGGTTGAACCATATTTATAACAAAGGCCAGTTTCCTAACCAGAAGCTGAATATTACAAACTTTACAGTGGGAGGTGAAATGCGCGCCGGTACAAAATTTACTTTGGAAGCGCATATGGGCTATACCCGAAAAGAATCTCCCAACACATGGGGCTCTGGTTATGGCGATCAGGGATACCTGTACCAGATCCTGATGTGGACAGGGCCGGAATATGATCTTTCCCAATATAAAGATTACTGGGCTGTAAAAGATCAAAAACAAAACTGGCTCTACAAAAACTGGTATGACAACCCTTATTATATGGCTTACGAAAAGCTGCGTGGATTTAATCAGAATCTTTTAAACGCCAGCCTTGTTGCTAACTATAAATTTACGCCTGATTTAAAATTAATGCTGCGCAGCGGATATGACTTTTATAAAAATGAAGATTTGATCAGGAACGCTCCGGGCGCTATTTCTACACGCGGCCAATCCACAGATGGAAGGGGTGCTATGTCGTGGTCCTGGAATGCAAAAGGGTTATTTGGACAAAACCAGACATGGGGCTTCACTACTACTAATGATGCGATATTGAGCTACCAGAAAACAATAGGAAAGCTCGGAATAGATGTTTTGGGTGGTGGCTCTATACGTTACCTTGAAGACCGCCAACAAGGTTCTCGTACAAGGAACGGGTTAAATGTGCCTGGCTGGTATTCTTTGGCTAACGCCATACCTTCTACCGTATTAGGGCAGGATGCTATTGTAACCAACTTTGGTTACAGCCGCTCGCAGGTTAACAGCTTATACGGTAAAGCCACGCTGTCCTGGGACAACGCTGTTTTTATAGATGTAACAGGCCGGAATGACTGGTTCTCCACCCAGCCAAAAACAGAGCGCTCTTATTTTTATCCTTCCGTTGCCGGTAGTTTCATTCTTTCAGAATATATCCCTATGCCCAAATGGGTAAATATGTGGAAGATGAGAGGCTCATGGACGGTTTCAAAATATGCGGCAAGTATATATGATATTAACCGCACCTATAGCACCGGTTCTGTATTAGGAAATGTTTCTGCATCTTATCCAAGCAGTCTCTATCCATTGGATTTATTACCTTCTGCGGAAAGGACCTGGGAAGTGGGAACCGCAGCGTATATGCTTGGTCAGCGCCTGCGCATAGATGTGGCATATTTTAATAAATTATATTACGACCGGAAAATATCGCAAACTATTTCATCCGCATCAGGCTTTGGAACCACATTAATTAATACCGATGAGCAAATCGTTAGAAGAGGCCTTGAGATAACGCTGGACGGAACGATCATAAAAAGTCAAAACCTTACCTGGAACTCGCTCATCAACTGGTCTTACCAGCACCGCTATTACCATAAGTTAGATCCAATCTATTCTGCTGATGACGCTTTCACAAAAGTGGGCAACAGGCTGGACATCTATAAAAGAGATATTCTCCTTAAAGATCCCGGCGGTAATATCATTCACCAAAACGGATATCCCGTTGAAAGCGATTATCAATACCAGATTGGATATGGCGATCCCGATTTTTCCCTTGGCTTTTCTAATACAGTTAACTGGAAGAACGTAATCTTCGGCATATCTATCGATGGCCGTATAGGCGGTTTAATGTACAACTATATCTGGGATAAAATGTTTGATACGGGTTCACATCCTGACACAGACAATCAGTTCCGCTATGATGAAGTGGTAAATAAATTGAAAAACTATATAGGACAGGGAGTAAAAGTGGTTTCCGGAGAAGTAAAGTATGACAAATATGGAAATGTTACCAGTGATACCCGCCAGTATGCTCCCAACGATGTGGCCGTAGGCTATCAAAGTTATATGCAGGATATCTCAGGAAAAGGTGAGCACGGCGTAATGAGCGAAAGCTTTGCAAAGCTGCGCGAAATCTCTATCGGATACCAACTTCCCAAATCTTTCCTGGGCAACTCTAAAATAAAGAACGCATCTATTTCTTTAACGGCTCAGAATGTGTTATTAATTACCAAATTTAAGTTTTCTGACCCCGACAGGGATACAGAAGACCTTAATGCGCCATCACAGCGAATGGTGGGCTTCAATATTAAATTAGGGCTTTAACCACTTTATCTGAAAATCAAAAAAAATATTATGTACGTTTCTATATATAAATACATGTTGCTATGCTGCATGGCTGTTATAGCGTTTACAGGCTGCAGCAAGTTCGATCAAATTAATACTAATCCTGATGCCACAAGCACTTCACGGTCTGAATGGTTAGCCACCAGCATGCTGGGCTCTATAACGGTAAGCGACATTACAACGCAGAAAGGATTTGTACAACCTTTCATGCTAAGTAAATACACGATCTGGAAGGAAGGTGGTCCTGAATCCATGCAATATAACCGGTTTGGAAGAATAGATTTTAACCGGCTTACTGTTTTGCGTAATGTAGATCCAATGATAGCCAATGCAACATCAGATGCGCTGAAAAACTCTTATACAGCACTGGGACATTTTATACGGGCCTGGCAGTTCTTTCAAACTACTATGAGAGTAGGTGATATCCCTTACTCGGAGGCAATAAAAGGAGAAAGTGATGGAAATATCAAACCTAAGTATGATACGCAGAAAGAGGTTTTTATTGGTATTTTAAAAGAGCTGGACCAGGCTGATGAATTATTTAAAAACGGGGCCGATTTTTCGGGAGATTTTATTTATGGAGGAAAAACCATTAAGTGGAGAAAGCTGGTGAACTCGTTCCAATTGCACGTGCTGATAAATCTGTATAAAAAAACAGCAGATGCAGATCTGAACGTAACACAACGTTTTCAGCAAATAGTTGCCAATCGTCCCTTGATGGAGAGTTATGCAGATAATTTTGCTGTTACTTATCAAAATTCAGCAGGCAGCTGCTACCCCTGGTCTAATACCGCCGTTCAAACAAATCCTTTCATTATTTACTCTGCGCTTACCACCACCTTTATTAATCCTTTAAAAGCCAGCCAGGACAGGCGCCTGTTTTATGTGGCGGAACCCGCTCCTGCAAAAATTACAGCAGGGGGTGTGGCCTCCAGCTTTGATTCTTACGTAGGCCTTGAACCTTCTAATACAATGGCGGAAATTGTGGCTGCATACGGAGCGGGCAATTTCTCCGACTTTAATAAACGGTACGTAGAGCTGTTTAATGCGGAGCCTGTAGGCCTGTTATGTGCGTGGGATGTAAAATTCCTGCTGGCAGAAGCCACCGTAAGAGGCTGGATATCAGGAACAACAGCGCAGGCTTACTATGCAGCAGGCATACAGGAGTCTATGAAGTTCCTGGTAAACTATACGCCCGCAGCATACAGGCACGGTGTAACAATAGATGATACCTATATTAATAGCTATCCGTCTGCTGCTGGTGTTGCACTAACCGGAAGTAGCGAAAACCAGATCAAACAGATCATTACACAGAAATACCTGGCCGGATTTTTACAAAACTGTGATTACAACGCCTGGTATGAAAACCGCAGAACAGGATACCCTGAATTTGTATTAAATCCCGCTACAAATCTTAATACACCATCCAATAAGTTCCCGGTGCGCTGGCTTTATCCTTCTACAGAGCTATCTAATAACGGTGACAACCTGGGTGCTGCTATCCAAAGCCAATATGGAGGCAATGACAATGTAAATGAAGTGATGTGGTTATTAAAATAAACGATACACATCAGTTTTTAAAAGTAAATAGTATAATTTTAAATCATTATGGCTATTGATTTTTCAAGAAGGGATTTTATAAAAAATACAAGTTTACTGGCTGGGGGCGCGGGAATATTTTCTGCGCTTCCGGCTTCTATTCTTAAGGCAGCATCCATCAATCCTGCCAAAGGCTCTACATTTGAAGACGCAGAGCATATTGTGCTGCTGATGCAGGAAAACCGTTCTTTTGATCATTGTTTTGGCGCATTAAAAGGTGTAAGAGGTTTTAATGACCGCAATATCCTGAAGCTGCCTGATGGCAACCCGGTATGGCTTCAGACAAACGATAAAAATAAGTCTTACCTGCCCTTCAGGTTGGACATGAAAAATACAAAGATCACCTGGATGGGTGGCCTGCCGCACACCTGGAAAGACCAGGTAGACGCGCACAATAACGGGCTATACGATAAATGGCTGATTGCAAAAAAAACCGGTTACAGGGGATTTGAAGAAATGCCAATGACGCTGGGCTATTACAACCGGGAAGATCTCCCTTTTAATTACGCCTTTGCAGATGCTTTTACTGTATGCGATCAGCATTTTTGCTCATCGGCAACAGGTACCACGCCCAACCGCCTGTATTTCTGGTCAGGTGCGCTGCGTAAAGATGGCCTTGCCAAACACCCGGCACTGGTACGTAATAACGAAGCGGATTACAGCGCCGAAGTAGATTGGAAAACCCTCCCCGAACTGCTGCAGGAAAACGGTATTACATGGAAAGTGTATCAGAATGAGCTAAGCATTCCATCCGGCCTTGAAGGTGAGGACGAAGCCTGGCTAGGCAACTTTACCGACAACGACCTGGAATGGTTTAAGCAATTTAGGGTGCGCAGGTCAGAAAAATATAAGACCTATCTTACGGGCAGGCTGCAGGACTATGATAAAAGCCTTGCTGAGCTGGAAGACAGGACTGCTCAAAAACCCGATGACGAAAAGCTGAAACGTGTATTAAATGGCCTGCGTGATCGCAAGCAGTATTATGTTAATGAGCTGGAACGTTGCCGGAAAGAGCTTGCAGAGCCGCTGACCGATTTTGAGCAGGCTTTGCATAACAATGCTTTCGTAACTAACGATTTTGACCCGGACTACCACAGCACCGAAGAAATAGAATATGATGACAATGGTACCAAAAGAAAAATGCGGGTTCCGAAATCAGATGTGCTCGCCAATTTCAGGAAGGATGTAAAGGAAGGAAAATTACCGGCTGTTTCATGGCTGGTGGCACCGCAGTATTTTTCTGATCACCCGTCTGCACCCTGGTTTGGCGCCTGGTATGTATCGGAAGTTTTAAATATTCTTACCCATAACGAAGAAGTGTGGAAGAAAACAATATTTATCCTCACTTATGATGAGAACGATGGCTACTTCGATCATGTGCCTCCTTTTACAGCGCCTGATTTCCGGGACAAAAAAACGGGCGATGCTTCAAAAAGTATTCAAAACCTGGACAAAGAGTTCGTTACAATGGATGATGAGATCCGACAGAAAGGCGTTACACCGCAAAATGCCCGGGAGCACGCCATTGGCCTGGGTTACCGCGTACCGTTTGTTGTAGCCAGTCCCTGGTCAAGAGGAGGTTATGTTAATTCACAGGTTTTTGATCATACATCGGTAGTGCAGTTCATTGAAAAATTTGCATCACGCAAAGCTGGAAAAAAATTACAGCTTGATAATATCTCTGAATGGCGCCGTGCTGTTTGTGGCGATCTTTCTTCGGCCTTTCTTCCTTATAACGGCGAAGCAATTAAAAAGCCTGAATTTCTTGACCGGAATCCATACATACAGCAAATCAACGATGCCCGTTACATGCCGCTGCCAGGAGCCATAAACGCGTTATCATCAAACGAAATAGCATCCATACAATCAGATTTTTCAAATACAAAGAATTTCTTTAAACAGGAAAAAGGAATAAAACCGGCGATGCCCCTGCCTTATGAACTGTATGCAGATGGAAATATTCAAAGGAACAAAAACAGTATGACCTTCATCTTGGAGGCATCGAAAAATCTTTTTAAAGAAAAGGCCGCGGGCAGTCCTTTCCTGCTGTACGCTTACCTGCCCTATAAAAATACAGACGGAATAAAGATGAGAAACCGCAACTGGTCTTTTGCCGTTGCTGCCGGCGAACAGCTTCAATATGATATTCCTTTAGACGGATTTGAGACAGAACAGTATCATTTTGCGTTATTAGGGCCGAATGGTTTTTACCGGGAACTAAAAGGCAATAGCCGGGAAGATATGCTGCATGTTGAATGCAGATATGCTCCCGGGACTCATAAAAGGCAACTGCAATTACTGGTAGCCAATAAGTCCGGAACAGCAAAGCAGTTTGTTGTAAAAGACAACTGTTACAGGCAGAAAGATATTATTAAAACAATAGCTGCAAATGCCAAAGCAACCTTATTGCTGAATCTTGAAAAAAGTAAGGGCTGGTACGATTTTACGCTTTCCGTAAAAGGAACTTCTTCTTTTGAAAGAAAATATGCCGGAAGAGTAGAAAACGGTAAGTGCACTATCAGCGATCCGGCGATGGGGTGAGGAAATGTAGAATATTACATATTGAATTTTAAATATAAAATTGAAAAACATTTAATCAATGCGCTGCGAAACTCGATGCGCTGCGAAACAAAACGATCCTCTGCGAAACATTTTGTTTCGCAGGACTATATTGTAGCCTTTGGCTACATTTAAAAAGCAGCCAAAGGCTACAGCGTAAAGCTTCGGGACTGCAAGTTCCGAAGAACGATCTTGCTATCTTTGTAGCCGTTTCCGCAATGCTTTCATGGCATTTCTGAACAAACAGCAACGCTGAACAAATGACAACAAAACAAAAGATCATAAAAACCCTTTATCCTGTTATACAGCTTTTCTCAAGTAAAAAAAATATTGAAAGCCCCAACAGGAAACAACCTTTGCAATCCTTTTATGATTTAAGAGCCATTGCTAATGATGGCGGTGTCTTTGATTTTTCTGTGCTGAAAAATAAAAAAGTATTGCTGGTAAATACAGCCTCTGATTGCGGCTACACTCCTCAATATAAAGCGTTACAATCTTTGTATAACCAATATAAGAATAAGCTTGTGATCATTGCTTTTCCTGCTAATGATTTTAAAGAACAGGAAAAAGCGGATGATGCCACTATAGCCAGCTTTTGCGAAAAAAATTACGGGGTAAGCTTTCCACTGATGAAAAAGTCAGTAGTAATATCCTCCCCGCAGCAAAACGAGGTGTTTCAATGGCTTACCCGGAAAGATAAGAACGGGTGGAATGATAAAGCCCCCGAATGGAATTTTTCTAAATACCTGGTAAATGAAAAAGGAGAACTGACGCATTATTTTTCACCAGGTATGTCGCCATCGGACAATAAAATCAGACAGGCAATTGATCAATAAACAAAGATTGCTAAAACCTGAAAGTAAGCAATAACCCGGCTCTTATACCGGCCCAGGGGCCATCCATTTTTATATTGGCCCCTTTGGAGTCAACAGTAACCGTTGTCTTAGTAAAAGGGATATCAAGGTCGTTCTCCAAAGACCTGCGGATATCCTGCTGGACATCAGGATCAATGGTCTTATCAGATAAGCCTGCCAGGTCTCCTTTCCCTTTCCCAATATTAGGGCCTGCGATCCACCAGTCCAAACCAACCGTGTTACTCAACATCCATTGTGCACCCAATAGCAAGCCGCCGGTATGTGCGGTCAGATCTCCGGTAAGCTTAATGTTCACATCGTCTGAGCCATCGTTATATACGTAGTTCAATTCATGCACTTTATACCTGGCAAACCTGTAATAAGGGGCTACATAAAACCCTCTTCCGTAACCCTTTTTACCTAAATAAAAACGCACTTCGGGCGTAATGGCAACATTGCTGAACTTAGCCTGGTTAAACGCATCTGTTATCAGGTCATCATCTTCCTTAATTACATTTTTCCGTATTTCTTCTTTAAATGGCATTGTAGAAGCAGGCATCATCCTGCCAGATAGTGCCACTGAAACAGTTTTGCTGATCACCCTTTCATACTGAACAGCATAATTTTTTAATACAGGAGAAGTGAGATTTACTTTAAAAATATTTTTTTTATCCGCTACACCATCCATACCGGTTTGAGCTGCAGTGAACTGCACACTAATGATTGTAATGAGAATCAGTAAAAAAAATTTTTGCATGAAGTTGGTTTTAAACGCTAAGTTATTTAAACCCGCTCTAAATAATTTCCATTTTTTTCATAAGATAAGAAGCGCTTAATGTGTGGCAAACACCATCCTTCAACTTATAATCAAACAGCAGCTCATCATTAATAATGGCCGACTCAAATGCTTTGTTGGCAATAAAACCAGGATATTCTTTAATAAGATCCGCCACCACTACATCATGTGTTGCAATAATGCCAAACGTATCAAATCCGGCCATCTTTTTTATAAGGCCGATAGTGCCATGGCGCTTATCATTGCTGTTGGTTCCTCTTAAAATTTCATCTAATATCACAAAAGTATGCCGGTCCTCTTCAAGGGCTTTTATAATAGATTGCAGGCGTTTTAGCTCGGCATAAAACAGCGACTCGCTATCCTGTAAAGAGTCGGTAATGCGCATACTTACAAATATATCAAATGGGTAAAATTCAAAAGAGCGGGCACAAACTGCCGAACCGGCTTTTGCCAGTACCAGGTTAGTTCCCAGTGTTCGTAAAAAAGTGCTTTTCCCGCTCATATTAGAGCCGGTAAGTATTACAAATTTCTGCTCATTAAAAGATACATCATTACACACCCGCTTTTCTTTCCTTACAAGAATATGCCCGAGATCGTTGGCCCTGAATGCCGGCTGCTCCGTTACTTCAGGAAAACAGAACCGAGGATTATTATATGATAAATTTCCAAAGCTGCTTAACGATTCTGTTTTGCCTATGGTCCGTAACCAGTCCTTTATTTCATGGGCATGTTGCTTTTTCCAATGACCTAACCGGTACAAAATATGCACATGAAAAAGGAACAGCCCGTTCAGCAACAGGCTCACTACCAGGTTCACCACTGTTTCAAGATAGTTGAACAAGGAAGCCAGCTGGCCTATTAAATGGGAGGCTGCTATTCCGTTTTTATTTAATCCCTGCTGGTATTGTTTAAGTAAAGAAGCCTGGAACCCTTGCTTTTCAATCAATCTTAGCTGGTGGCTGTAATGCTCCAGGATTTTGGTAACCGCCGTTGATACCGATAATTGCGAAGTGATCTTTTTTGAAAAAGAAAAAGCGATGATAAGGTTCATTACAAACAGCTTAGTGAACAATGAAAAAGCGGTTTCACTCTCTGTAACTGCGTAATAAATTAAACTGCCCATGGTGCATAAAGGAAATACCATAAGCAGGTAATACAATAGGGTATTGATCAGTTTGGTATCGCTGTCTATCCAATGCAGTAATCTTTCCAGGTCTTTCTTTTTAGTTTGATGCAGGCTTCCGTGCGCATATAGCTCCTGCCTGAAATCTATAGCTCCGGCCAGCTCTTTTACAGCGGCCTGTCTTTCTTTAATACCCTGCGAACCGGGCGCCAGGAGATCCTGTGCCAGCGCCTCTTTACCAAAAGAAGTGCTGCACCGGTTCAAATAGGAAAAAAGACCGTCCTCACTAAACAGATCAAGATCGTAAGAGTAAGGGTGGTGCGGATCTTCATACTCCTTTCCTGTTTCGTAAGGCGATTTATTGGTTTTTAAAAAAGAATCTTCTTTTTCATTACAATCAGCCAATGCGGAAAAATACTGTCTTTTCTGCTGGAGTTTTCCATACCATTTCACCAGGTATAAAAAAGCCGCAAACGTAGCTGCAGTGATGATAACTATCCAGCCACTTCCTTTTTGTGTAAGCTGGTATAATAAAAAAACAAAAGCCAGGAAGCTCAATAGCCTGGCAAAGCTTAGCCAACCCAGTTGTTGTTTTAACTGACCGGCTTTTTGCCGAAACCTTTCTGCCCTTTCTTGATAAATGGTAGCCATAGAAGGTAAAAGTAAAGAAGAAAATAATATGCAATGTACAACGGCTGAAAGCCGGACGCATAAGGCTTTTCGCTTTCATGTCGTACATCGTACACCTTATATCGTACATTATCCTGGATGCTGGTTTCTGGATTGTATGTCTGCATCCAGCTTCAAGCCTTACGCCTTCAGCTTCCTGCTGTAACTATAGCCATTCCTGGCTTCTTCCCTTTTTCAAAGCTACCGTATTGGGCTTCTATTTTCAGCGCTTTAGCTCCGTTAATAGTGGCCCAGGACAACATTTGCTCCAGCGAAAGCTCCGGAAAATGCTTCTGCAGGGTTTTTATTTCTTCCCAGATGCTCAGCTGGTGATTAGACGCAAGGCTGTCGGTGCCCAAAACAATATTACAATCATTCTTTACAAGCAAGGCTACAGGGGGCATAGTACGGCTGATATATTCATTGGCATTGGGGCAAAGACACCAGTAAACGCTGGTGGCAGATTGACGAGCCAGCTCAATATCAGCTTCGCTGGTATGTACATTATGTACTAATAGTAACTGCTGCTCACTATGAAACCGGGGCAGATAAGTTTGCAGGCTGGTTTTTCCTGAGGGCTGAAAAAAATCCATACTCAGGCCCATTCCTTTAAACATTTCTGCAAAGCCACCGGTTTTTTGTTCAAACCAAAGGTTTTCATCTGCTGTTTCCTGGTTATGAATGCTGAAAAGCTGCTTTTGCGGATAACTTAAAATTTTTTCCCAAAGAAGATCAGACACCGAATAAGGGGCATGCGGCACAATAGAAGCTGGCAAAGGCTCAAACTGACGGTAAACGGTTTCGTAATATTCAAAGTTTTTATCCGCCACAGCCGGATTAGCGCCCATAGCCTCAATAAAATTATGGTAATATAAATGGCCCTGTTTTTTCTGTGGTAAAGTATGGGTGGTATTACAAATATCGCCTACGGCAACAATACCGTTTTGCTGCATTTCCTGCTCAGCATCGGCAATAGCCTGGGAGATGGCGTCTTCTGAAAAATCTCTTTGCTGCACTACCTGTCTTACAAAATCCGCCAGTCCCGTTTTTTCGGGTATCCGGCCTTTTAAATGGCTGAGCTCCAGGTGACAGTGGCAGTTAATAAACCCCGGGGTAAGAATACCTGCAACCGGTTGAACATCATCGCCTCCCTCAGAAGCATCTATGATAGCTTCCACGGTACCATTTTCCTGCAACACCAGCACTTTATCCTGGTGAAACCGGTACCCGTCAAATAACTGTGTTGCCTGTAACTTATTAAAACGCATCTTGTAAAATAATTTAACTTTGCCGGCCCGAACGCATTTGTTCGGTACGGGCAGGCTGCCCTCTGTAAAAGTAAGAGAATAACATGTTAGATAAACTGGAAGCTATAAAAGCCAAATACGATCAGCTGGGTGTGGCGCTTACCAACCCCGAAATTGTGAGCGATAACAAGAAATTTGCTGCCACAAGCAAAGAGTACCGGGGGCTGGAGAAGATCGTAACCGCTTATAATGATTACAAAAGACTGCTGGACGACATTGATTTTAATAAAGAAGCGTTGAATGGCGATGATGAGGAGCTGCGCGAACTGGCCAAAGCCGAAACTGCTGGCTTGCAGGAGCGTAAGGAAATAATGGAAGCGGCCATTCGCCAGTTGCTAATACCTAAAGACCCCCAGGATGGCAAGGATGTGATCATGGAGATCCGGGCAGGTACCGGTGGCGATGAAGCCAGTATTTTTGCCGGTGACCTGCTGCGGATGTATATCAAATACTGCGAGAAGCACGGTTTTAAAACAGTTGTTTTAAGCGAAAGTGAAGGAACCGTAGGCGGCTATAAAGAGGTACAGTTGGAAGTTACCGGCGATGATGTGTATGGCACCTTAAAATTTGAAAGTGGGGTGCACCGTGTACAGCGCGTACCTGATACAGAAACACAGGGCAGGGTCCATACTTCTGCGGCCACCGTAGCGGTTATGCCAGAAGCAGAGGAGATTGATTTTGAATTAAGGGAAGCTGACGTGAAAATGGAAACATCACGAAGCGGCGGCGCAGGCGGACAAAACGTGAACAAGGTGGAAACCAAAGTAATGCTAACCCATATTCCAACCGGTACGGTGGTTATTTGCCAAACCGAGCGCACCCAGCTGGGCAACCGCGAAAAAGCCATGCAGATGATGCGTACCAAGCTGTACGAAGAGCAGGTGCGCAAGCAGGAAGAGGAAATTTCCCGCCATCGTAAAAGCCTGGTAAGCAGTGGAGATAGGAGCGCCAAGATCAGGACATATAATTATCCGCAGGGACGTGTAACCGATCATCGCATTAACCTGACGGCTTATAACCTGGACGCTGTAATGAATGGCGAGCTGCAGGAGTTTATAGATGCCTTACAATTTGCCGAAAACTCGGAGAAGCTGACCAAGCAGGAGTAGGAAACCGTTGTTTTTACAGGGCCAGGAACCGGTGCAGCAGTCACATCATCAAAAAATAAGGGGCTGGCCCGTTCCTATTTTATAAATTTATCCTCCTGCCATTTGATGGGATTGTTTATTATGTAATGGGAGATGGCATAATAGGCCCGTTCATTGCGGACAATGTGTTCATAATAATTGCGTTGCCATAATTTCCCATTGAACGGTTGCCAGCCCAAATTTTTTACACCACGAATGTATTCATTGG
Organism: Niabella sp.; assembly: GCA_027493055.1. GTDB lineage: Bacteria > Bacteroidota > Bacteroidia > Chitinophagales > Chitinophagaceae > Niabella. The sequence goes on from JAPUDO010000068.1 coordinate 98,300, forward strand.
TAGTCATTGTTTTGAACCATTGCACCACCCGCTGTAGAGGCGAACCTACGTGTTCGCCTAATATGGGGTGTTCGCCCAATATAGATTGTTCACCCAACATGGTTTGTTCGCCCCATATTGAATGTTCATCCAATATGGTATTTTCGTCCAGCAGTGGATGTTCACCCAATGTTGAAATTATATCCGGTTGCCCAATGTTATCAGGGCAAACCTGCGTGTTTGCCCCCACATTTTTGATGATACAATGAAAATGGTTGGGCATCACAATCATTGCATCGCATTTGATATCGGGAAATTTATGTTCCAATTCATAATACCATTTTTCAATTATTTTTCCGGCATCGTTTAATATCATTTTTCCGTTTTCGATATTCCCAAACAGGCACGCGCGGTTTTTCACACAGATGGTTATAAAATACAATCCCGCTTGTGAATAATCGTATCCTTTCAGGCGGATTGATTTACGTTTGTGTTTTTCAGGATTATACGGCATATACCATTGGGGGGCCATTTCGTTTAATGTTTTTCACTTAGGTTATGTTTTTATTCCCGATTTCTGGTCAGACAAGTGGAAGGTATTTTCAATTTACCACACCTGTTTTATTTCTCTTTTCTTAATTTCTGCTTTACCAAATTTCCTCGGGTAATAAGCAAAAGTAAGCATAAAGTATTGCTGAAGACCGTTGGTGATACGGGTAGTGGTACCATATTTATCAGCAGTATTGCTGATATTCTGGAACTGCTTCAAAATATCCATTGCCGAAAATTTAAGCTCCCCCTGCTGGTTCTTCAATATCCGGCAGCTTGCAAATGCGTTCCAGAGAATGATAGGCTTATCAATATTGGTGTTTTTAGTATGATCAACCGTAGAGCTGATGGTATAGTCTTTGGGCAGGTTTACGGTCAGGCCTAACCGCGTTATGTCCGACGAGTTTTTAAAAGACCTTAAACCAGCACCTGACTGATCCGTTTGGTAAGTGTTAAAAGTTTTTCCCAGGTTGAAAATAACGATTGATCTTAAAGCCAGTTGAAGGTTAATGTTGTTATTAAAGCCTGCTGTACTTGTTTCAGAAAAAATATTATCTATATAGTTCGGGTTCCTGCTATTGTTATAAGAACCGTTATACATAAGCTGGATATTGCTCTTTTTAAGGGTGCGTACAATATTCAGGTTATAACTAAGGTTATAAGACTGGCTTTCCTTTGCATTCACATAATAGTAAGTCCTTTCACCTGAGGGATCATTTATCAAACTATCCGTTACCGGGTTCAAAGTATGCATATACCCGGCGTTCAGCCCTCCATTGAATGCATATTTGGCTTTTGGCTTTTGCGAATTAAAGCGGGCACTAAAATTGTAGGAATGGTTAACCCTGTTTTTGAGATCAGGGTTTCCTATTCTTACATTAAAACGGTCCAGGTCATCAGTAATAGTGTACAATTGATCTACACTGGCATAGTCAAAGTTTTTATTATAGTTCAGGCCTAAGTAATACGAAAATTTTTCTCTCTTATTATAGTTATAAGACAGGTAGCCATCGTATCTGAAAAAACTGAACGATCGGTTCAGGTTACGTACCGCAAAAGAGGAGGAGTTATTGTCCTGCTTAAAATCTTCAGTAAAATTTACGTACATATAAACATTGCGATAGTATTTATCGCTCCATTTATAAAACGACTTGCCTAAGCGGAGCGTAGGGGAATATTCTGTTTTTTCATTTATATTGTTATTGGTAAGACGGGTATTTCTTACGTAAACATTTTGAATACTGTCATAGTCGGAAACTCGGTCTTCCCTGTTCGATTTAGCATAATTAATGCGCTGGTCAAGACTAAGATCAATACCAAAGAAATTAAATCTGCCAAACAGTAACCTTCTGAGGCCATTATAACCCAGGTTGGCACCTATATTCAGGTTAGATGCAGTATTGTTATAGTTACGGTTATAGGTGGTATCCCTGCTATCGTCTACAAACGAGTTAAAAACACTTTTCACGTACCTGTCAGATTCGCTGTTGTTATTATTTACATTCAAGTTAACATTAAACTGTGCAGTAGGGTTATCATAGTTATATTTTGAGTAATTGGCAGAGAGCGACTGGTTGCCCGATCTTCTCTGTTCGGCACTCAACACATTATTGGTACTTACCAGGTTATTGGTGGTATCCCTGATATCCGTAACCCTTCGGGTATCGCTGTTGCTGTTGTTGATGCCCGCATTACCATTAATGGTGAAGTTATCATCGTAACTATTGGTTTTTATATAATTAACACCAAAGTTATGATTATCATTTACCATATTAGTAACCGTATTATCTTCTACAAATTGCGGGTTATCTAAAGTAGTTCTGTTTTGTAAAGACCGGTTAGTGAGATAGCGGTCATTACCTGATTTTGTATAATTAGCCGTTATCCTGTCGTTTTGCCGGCTATTGGTAGTTTCAATAAAATTATGGGTAAATACACCTCCTATGGAATGGTACCGGTTTATCCCCTCGGTATTAAAATTACCTACATTGCGCAGGTTGGGGTTATAGTTCCGGTAGGTATTATTTTGAAACATCTCATTCAGGTTGTCGATATTCTTGTTGATATTATTATACCCACCGCCAATACCAAAAGAAGTTCTTTTATTATACATCTGAAAAGAAAGATCACCTTCAAACCGTTGGGTAGTTCCGTATCCCACCGCCATTTTACCAAAGTAGCCCTTTTTTTTATCTTCCTTCAGTTTTATGTTCATGGTAAGCAGTGAGTCCTGCTGTTTTCTCTCCTCTGGTTTCAGGGTGCGGTCTACTTCCTGGTACACCTGTATTTTTTCAACAGCATCCTTCGACAGGTTTTGGGTGGCCATCCTTGCGTCACCTGATCCCATAAAAGGTTTTCCATCCACCAATACGCTGGGAATTTTCCTGCCGTTCATAGTGATGGTACCATCTGACCACACGGTAACTCCCGGCACCTGCGTAAGCAAATCTTCAACCACCGCATTAGGATCCATTTTAAAGGCTGCAGGGTTTATCTCCAAGGTGTCCCCGTTCATCCTGATGGGCATCTGCGCCGTTACAGTTACATTCAGCGAATCATCGAACGATGGTGAAAGAACAATATCGGCAGTATAGATTGCGGAATCGAGCTTAATGGTTTTGAAAAAGGGCTTAAAGCCAACATAAGAAACATTTAAAATAATATCAGCGCCCAGCGGTATTTTGCTGAGGCTAAAACCTCCGTATCCATCAGAAAGCTGGTAGTTGATAAGCGAGGAATCTTTTTTAAAAATACTTATGGTTGCCGACTCTAAAACGGCTCCTGTAAGCGAATCTTTTACAATACCTTTTACAGTTCCGGTTTGGGCCTGCACAATGGTTGTCCCTGATAAAAGGATAAGGCTGCACAATAAAAAAATTCTCATTAGTACGTTTTGATAGTATATTCCACAATTACCGGGGTTGGATTCTTGCTGTCTTTAAAACAGGCCTCCAGTTCTTTGGGAAAGGGTATGGATTTATCTTTTAATTCGTAGGCTTTTTTCAGGGTTTCGGCATTAATAACCCTATAATATTTATTGTTGAACCGGTTACCCGGGTCATCAGATATTATAGGAAGATTGTAAGTAATGCTATCGGCTTTGGTTTTTGACAGGTTGTAGGAAGAGGTTGTTTTTTTATCGTAAATATATTGGCCATAATTGCTTAAGAAACCAATGGTGATGAACATATACCTGCCGGATTCAAAAACAGTATAGATCTGGCGTAACATCCAGCCATTGTTCCTTTCAAAATTCTCCCGCTCTGTTTTGTTTTTAAAAGGCGTTTCAAAAAAAGACTTTGGAAGACTATTTTCCATCGGAAGAACTATTTGGTAAGCCGGTGTAATAATATCGTTCGATAAAGAATAGATGGTATCTAAATAAGGCCGTGTGATATAAAAAGTATCCGGCTTCCCGCTTTCCTGGGTATGCGCTCCAATATAGGGAGCGTAAAGATATTTGCTTTCATGATTTTTATTATAGGGAAAATATCCTTTTACAAACTGGTCGTTTTTGTAAATCTTCACTTCATAATCGGTGGTATCTTTGTACCGGTCGCTGACATGTACCCTGTAAGTGCAATACAGGTCATCTTTCAGGTTGTAGGCATCCAGTATATCGAAAGCTGTAACGGTTGCCTTTTTCATGGTAAATGTGCTATCGTTTAAGTCGATAATATACTTTTTATAATACTTCTTATTTTTCTTATTCGCAAAATCGGTCTGTATTTCAATACGGTCTTTTTCGGTTAAAGAATAAAGTTTATTCGTGAAAATAAAGTTGAGCTGTTGTTTGGCCTTGTCATACCTGGGATAGGAATCTGCTCCCTTTTTTTTATAGGCAACCTGCTTAACAAGCCGGCCGTTCCTGTCATAAACAATAAGATTTCCGTCCTGGTAGTTCACAACTATAAAGTATTGATCCGTTATATAAAGCCCGCTATACCGGCTGATATCGGCCCCGTTACTCTTTTCGAGCGGGTAAAATCGCACTGAATCAATAAACATGGACTGGTTGGCTGAACCTGCAGCTTTAGGGCTTAAATAAATTTTCGTGGGTTGACACCAGGCCGCTATACAAATAAACTGCAAAGCAATGGCCAGGAATGTAAAAGTTCTCAAACATTTAATTTTAATGGCCCAAAGATAACAGTCCGTATGTATCACAAACTGTTAAACTTGTAAACGGTATATTTTGAAAATCACATTGTTGGAAGAGGTACATGGCAAGAATTGAATAAAAAAGAATTGCTGCTGGAATCCGTAATCCTTACCTTGCAAACTATGGAAAAGAAGTTGTTTCTGTTAGATGCCTACGCCCTGGTATTTCGTGCTTATTACGCATTAATACGTAGTCCGCGCGTTACCAGTAAAAATAAAAATACCAACGCCCAGTTCGGATTTACCAATACCCTGGTGGAGCTGCTGAATAAACAAAAGCCCACCCACATGGCAGTATGTTTTGATACGCATGAACCTACCGAACGCCATACCGACTATGCCGACTATAAGGCCAACCGCCAGGAAACGCCCGAAGATATTTTAATAGCAGTACCCGATATCAAACGCATTATTAAAGGATTTAATATTCCATGCATAGAAACCGACGGTTATGAAGCAGATGATGTAATTGGAACCCTGGCCAAAAAAGCAGCAGCCCAGGGCTACGAGGTGTTTATGGTAACCCCTGATAAAGATTATGGCCAGCTGGTTTCGGATAAAATAAAGATCTATAAGCCAGGCTACCAGGGCGGTGATGTGGAAATTATGGGACCGGAAGAAGTTTGTGCTAAATGGAATATCAAAAATGTATCGCAGGTAATTGATGTATTGGGGCTGATGGGAGATGCAGTAGATAATATACCTGGAATTGCCGGTGTAGGAGAAAAAACAGCAGCCAAACTGCTGGCAGAATATGAAACACTGGAAAATGTGGTGGCTAATGCAGCACAGATCAAAGGCGCTTTAGGAAAAAAAGTGGTAGAAGGAAAGGACCTGGCCATTCTTTCCAAAAAACTGGCAACCATTATTACAGATGTTCCCGTGGAATTTCATGAAGAAGATTTTAAAGTGAAAGAATGGAATAAAGAAGGCCTGAAAGAAATTTTTGCAGAGCTGGAGTTCAGAACACTGGGCAAAAGATTACTGGGAGAAGAGCTGGAAACAGCTGCCGGCGCTGCATCTCCAGGAGAAAAGAAACCAGCAGCCAAAGCGGTACAAATTGATTTGTTTGGAAATGTTATTGGCGGAGCCGAAGAAACAATGCCTGCTGCTATTGCTGCTGAAGCTGACAACGCGCCCTCCTTCACTACCTTCAAAACAATAAATGAAGTTCCTCATGAATACACAGCCGTAACCGGTGAAGAAGCTATTGCCGGTCTTGTACAGCAGCTTTCCAGCTTTGATGAAATATGCTTTGATACAGAAACAACAAATATAGACGCTAACCTGGCAGAACTGGTTGGTATGAGCTTTTCAGTAAAGCCCGGGGAAGCCTATTGGGTACCTTGCCCGCCTGAACGCGATGAAACACATAAGCTGCTTACGGCCTTTAAACCGCTGTTTGATGATGCATCTAAAACCTGGATCGGACAAAACCTGAAGTACGATCTGCTGGTCATGAAATGGTATGGTATGGAGTTTAAAGGAAAGCTATTTGATACCATGCTGGCCCATTATGTAATTGAGCCCGATGGTAAACGGGGCATGGACCAGTTAAGCACTAAATATTTGGGCTATGAACCAATACATATTGAAGAATTGATTGGCAAAAAGGGAAAACAGCAGGGCAATATGCGTGATGTGGAGCTGGAAAAGATAACCGACTATGCCGCGGAAGACGCCGATATTACCCTGCAGCTGAAAGAAGTGTTTGCGCCCATGCTTGCGCAAAAGGAAGTAGAAAAAGTTTTTAACGAAGTAGAAAATCCGCTGGTACCTGTGCTTGCCGATATGGAGTTTGAAGGCATCAGGATTGATGAAGAATTTTTAAGATCCTACTCAAAAGAGCTGGAAAAAGACGCTGCTGAAGCAGAAAAAAAGGTATTTGAAATTGCCGGTGTACGCTTCAATCTTGCATCGCCCAAACAATTGGGAGAAGTATTATTTGACAAGCTAAAGCTCGATCCATCGGCCAAAAAAACAAAAACCGGCCAATATCAAACCGGTGAAGATATATTACAAAAGCTGGCAGCAAAGGGGCACCCGATAGCGGAGGAGATCATCACTTTCCGGGAGCTGACCAAATTAAAGTCTACTTATGTAGATGCCTTGCCGCAGCTGATCAATCCTAAGACAGGGCGGGTACATACTACCTACGGGCAGGCAGTGGCAGTAACCGGCAGGCTGGCCAGCAATAATCCTAACCTGCAAAACATTCCTGTAAGAACCGACCGCGGAAAGGAGATCAGAAAAGCATTTATTCCCCGGGATGAAAATCATATTTTACTGTCTGCCGATTACTCGCAGATCGAGCTGCGTATTGTGGCCGCCATCAGCGGCGATGAGAATATGGTCAACGCTTTTAAAAGCGGTACGGATATTCATACGGCAACGGCAGCCCAGGTATTTAATGTTGCTCCGGAAGAGGTTACCAAAGAAATGCGTTACAAAGCTAAGAGTGTCAACTTCGGAATTATTTATGGCCAGGGGGCATTTGGCCTGGCAGATAACTTAGGTATTTCCCGCACTGAAGCCAAAGCTATTATTGACAGTTACAAAAAAGAGTTTTCGGGGATACAACGTTATATGGATAATATGATCAATTTTGCCCGCGAGCATGGATATGTGCAAACCCTGATGGGACGCAAGCGCTGGCTGAAAGATATTAATTCCGGCAACTTCACCGTACGCGGATTTGCTGAGCGAAATGCTATCAACTCACCCATACAGGGCACAGCCGCAGACATGATCAAGCTGGCGATGCAAAAAGTATATAGCGCCATGAAAAAAGAAGGTATGAAAAGCAAAATGATCTTACAGGTACATGATGAATTGATCTTTGACGCGTTGCGCGAAGAAGTGAACGAGCTGAAACCCCTGATTCTTGAAAACATGGAAGCCGCGCTGCTGCTGCCTCACGGTGTGCCAGCTATTGCAGAATGTGGCGAGGGAGAGAACTGGCTGGAGGCGCATTAGAGGATATTTTTATCACTAAAAGTATAATAATTCACTATATACATTATGCGTTTATTATTTCTATTTTTCACATCACTGATTACCCATCTTATCAATGCCCAAAACTTCACTGAGATAGAAAAGAAAATACTTCTTGGTGGCGACACCACTACTATGTTACGCGTTATTCCTTTAACCGAAGCAGCGGGAAAAGAAGCATTGAGAAATATTTCTAAAGACATCGCTTTTAATGATCCGCTGCTGCCCTTACTCAAAAACAGGATGCTGAAATCGGTACTGGACAGTAATCACAGGGGCGTTGGCATTGCGGCGCCACAGGTGGGTATTAACCGCAATCTCATTTGGGTACAGCGTTTTGATAAACCCGGACAGCCCTTTGAGTTTTTTATTAATCCAAAGATCACCTGGCGTTCAGCGCTGCTGATAAAAGGCCCCGAGGGCGATCTTTCCTTTGAAGAAAGGGGAGATGTGATAAGGAACTATGCCATCATGGTTTCTTATACTGATATGAAAGGACAGCAGCATCTGGAAATGCTGGAAGAGTTTACTGCTATCATCTTTCAGCACGAAACCGATCATCTGTCCGGAACTTTACTTACTGACAGGATCAAAGAACAAGAGGCTAAAAAATATGAAGCCTTTCAGCCTGTAAGAGCAAAAGCATTGCTGAAAGAGCAGGTAAACTGATCTTTCCCGGTAAAACCAGCTGCTTTATTTAGGAAACTCCGTTGAAATCAGTTTTAAAGAAAGGGAGGTTGCTGATATAGCCATTACCTTCCATTTCTCAACCACCTTTCCGCCCCAATAGGCTCCGTTAATGGTGAGCATGTTATGCTCCAGTGTCCAGGTTCCATTATAATCGTTAGTTATGATTGGGGGTGTTCCGCACCATCCGGAATTACTCCTAATCGTTAATTTTCCACCCTCCTTTAGCATATATCCGTATTGATTTTCTTTAAGGTTAGCAGTTTTTTCGTACACCGAGGTTTCCTCCTTATATTCTTTAGGAGTCCAGTTCCCCAATAATTGCTTTGCGCTTACATTCTCTCCTCTGGTAATTTCTTCTTGTACAGGCACCGGATCACTGCCCTTTGAGCAGGAAGCGGCGCCGGTTATTAGGGCGCCGGATAAAATAACGGCAGCAAAAGATAAATTTCTTCTCATACAATAGCTTTAAACTGAAAGTTTCCTTTTGTTTAAACGTAAAACTATGATAAAACGCAACAGATCAACACAAAAAAGTTGGCTGTTGCCCGGTGTATTTTTACTCCTTTCGTTTAACCCTCAAACTCTTAAAATCCAGCATTGATGCTATTGTATCCTGGGAACAATACCTGCCCCGGGGCAAACGCATCTTAAATTCAATTCTAAAGCCATTTATCCGGGGCAAATAATACCACCCTTTCAGGTGTTTACAAATCAGGCCCGGAGGGCTGGAAGGATTATAAAGGTGAGCGTAAGCATGCTAAAAACTCCGCAAGGAGTGACATAAAACATAGAAGCGTTCAAAATCAGATGCGTTTGCCCTGCAATACCAGCCAAAATATCACTAAAATCTTCCTGTTTTAAATATCTTCGCCACCATGATCAAAAATCTACTTTTCGACTTCGGGGGTGTTTTATATAATCTTGATTTTAAAAAAACTTTCAGCGCTTTTGAAGCTTTGGGGTTTAGCAAATTTGAAGACACCATGTTTTCACAATACACTGCTGATCCTTTATTTCAAAGCCTCGAGACAGGAAAAGTTTCCCCTGAAGCATTTTACGATCGCATCAGGCAAATAGCGCCCAAACCGGTAACAGATGAGCAGATAAAAAATGCATGGAATGCTATGCTTATAGACTTCAGGATCCCCAGCCTTGATTTCCTGGTTTCCCTGAAAAAAGAATATAACCTGTTCCTGTTAAGCAATACCAACCAGATCCATTACGATCATTTTAGCACCCAACTGCAGCTGCAAACCCCGTATCACTCCCTCAATGATTTTTTTACCAAAGCTTATTACTCGCATGTAATAGGTTTAAGAAAACCAGATACAAAAGTTTTTGAGTTTATTTTACAGGACGCAGCAATCAAAGCAGATGAGACATTATTTATTGATGATTCTTATACTAATTTCCCCAATGCTGAAAAACTTGGCATGAAAATTCATTTATTAGAACCCGGAGCGCTGATAGAAAACATCAATTACCGGCAATTTTAAAATAAATAATATATATGGCTGATGCTATAATACCGCTTCTTACCCTTATCGCACTCGAAGTGGTTTTAGGGATAGACAATATCATTTTTATATCTATCCTGGCAGACAAACTGCCGGAGAACCAACGAAATAAATTACGGCTATGGGGTATTGGCCTGGCTATGGTGATGCGCCTGATCTTACTGGCAGTTATCTCGTGGATATTAAAACTTGACAAGCCCCTGTTCTCTGTTCTGGACATGTCTTTTACCGGCAAGGAGCTTATACTCATAACCGGTGGTATATTTCTCCTGTATAAAGCCACCAAAGAGATCTATCATAAAACAGAGCAGGAAGATCCTGACAGCCCTGCCAAAATAAAAACCGGCAGCTTTGGAAAGTTTCTGTCTGAAATTATTGTGCTGGATCTTGTTTTTTCCATCGACTCTATCATTACGGCGGTAGGCATGGTAAACGAATTGTGGATCATGTACACCGCAGTAGTAGTTACGGTGCTTATTATGTTAGCGGCATCCAAACCTATTGCTTCATTTATCAGCAAACATCCCTCTTTCAAAGTGCTGGCGCTTTGCTTTTTAATGCTGATAGGGTTTACCCTTATTGCAGAAGGATTCGAGATAAAGATCCCGAAAGGCTATATCTATTTTGCGATGGGATTCTCTTTCCTGGTAGACTTTATTCAGATGAAAACAGTGGGCAGGGCAAGCGCTGCGACAGTCAAAGATAAATAGCCACAGATGCACAGATGAAACTCATCTTGGCTGGCCTCTGGCCAGTATATGGAGGTCACTTAATACATATCTCATTGGCTTGTGGAAGAGCTGGTTCCTAAAATAATCAAGTAACGGGAATGTCCAGGTCTGGTCCGAAGGACTCCCTTGGAGAGACCTGAACAAGATGAGAAATAATTTGCCATCCCGATAGAATTATCGGTACACAGATGATATTTCAGCACATGGTTTAGCAGAATACACTACCACAGATACTAATATTTTTCTGCAAGCAAATTTGTGAATAATGCTCAAAATCCTTGCAGTAAAAGATACAGCCAACTTACACGAAATGCAAAAAGCCTTATACCCTAAATCATTTCATTCCTTTTTATAAACCATCTGTGTATCTGTGGCTATTCTCACAAAAGACTTAAAAGACATCCGGTTTAAACAGCGGTCTTCTCTTCCTTTTTAAAGATCAAAGAAAGCAGCAGGCCAATCAATAGCAAAGCCAGCCCGATCCCGAAAGAATAAATACCCGCTTTTTCAGGGTAATTATCTTTAGTGAACGCCACTATCTGCGGGCCAATAATACCTCCAACGCCCCAGGCGGTAAGCATAGCGCCATAAACCGTAGCCATATTATGAGTGCCAAACACTTCTTTCACAAAAGAAGGAAGCACCCCAAATCCGCCGCCATAGCATAGCAGCACCACGCATACCAGTATAGAAAATAATACCGGGTGCTTTAAAAATATTAGTATGCCAAATATAACGGCTAATAGGATCAATATGATCCGGAATGCCTGTAAGCGGCCTATTTTATCAGACAGAGCTCCCCAAAGTAATCGCCCCAGGCCATTGCATATTGAGCTTAAAGCTATAAGCGTAGCTCCCGCTGCTGTAAGATAGTGCTGCGTTTCATCAGAAGTAAAATCAGTTCCGGCCGGCATATTCAGCTTTAACAGATCCTGTAACAGCGGAGACTGGAAGGATATAAAAACCATCCCGGCAACTACAATACAGGTAAAAATGGTCCACAGTAATACAAATTTCCGGGTAAAAACAATCTGCAATAAAGGGGTAGAATCCCCGGTTGGCTCGGGATGCAGCGGATCGTTAGCCGCTTTGCCTGCCGGAGGCATTTTTAAAAAAGAAGCAGCAAAAGCAGTAAGCACCAATAACGTAACACCAATATAAATGAATACGGCAGGCATATTATTATGGGTAACCTTTATAAATACAGGAGCCAGTACCTTCGACATGAGCACAGCGCCCAACCCAAAGCCCATTACCACCATACCGGTTACCAGGCCCTGTTTATCAGGAAACCATTTGGAAACAGCCGCCACAGGCGTAACATAAGCCAGGCCCAGGCCAATACCACCAATAATACCAAAGCCCAGGTATAGTAATACCAGGTTATGCTGCTGTAATGCAAAAGCTGCAATTAAGTATCCCAGCGAATACAATATACCACCTGTAGTAGCTAATTTGCGCGGGCCATACTTTGGCATCAATGTACCTCCAAAAGCAGCCGCAATGCCTAACATAAAAATAGCAATGCTGAACACCCAGGCTACCTGGCTGTTGCTCCACCGGTACGTTTCCGATATCGGGTTCTGAAAATAGCTCCAGGCATATACAGTACCCAGGCAAAGCTGCATCAAAGTACCCATTATAGCTATCCGCCACCTGTTATTCTTCTGCATCATCAGTTCAGTATATTAATAATAGAATGGGCTAAACTACTAAAGTGTATGTACAATAACTCAAAGCAAAATCAATCCCGTATATGATTTATCTCATGCTCCCTACCACCTTGCACAATTTACCTTTGCATGGAGCACTTATCTCTTTACCAGGATCTTTTCCTTTTTAAATCTACAGAAGCAATGAATAAACAGATTAGAATAAACTATATAGAAAGCTTTGGCACACAGGACGGGCCGGGCGTAAGAATGGTAGTATTTACACAGGGCTGTCTTTTAAAATGTCTTTATTGCCAAAACCCGGATACTATCCCAATCCAGGGAGGTACAGAGATGAGCTGGGAGGAAATTTTTGATAAGGCCATGCGTCAAAAGGAGTATTTTGGCACACGTGGCGGGATCACTATTTCAGGCGGAGAGCCTTTGCTGCACGCCGAAGCCCTGCTTCCTTTATTTAAGGCCATAAAAGAGGCAGGATATACTACTGCCCTGGATACCAACGGCTTTGTATGGAACCATCATGTAGAAGATCTGCTGGAGTACACTGATTTTATATTGCTCGACATTAAACATATCAACCCGCATACACATAAAAAGCTTACGGGCGTTCAGCTATCCCCTATTTTAGAGTTTGCCCATAAAGCCAGCCAGCTTAATAAACGCATATGGCTGCGCTATGTACTGGTGCCCGGCTGGAACGACAGCGATGAAGACCTGCACGAGTGGGCCAGGTTCGGCGCTTCTATTAAAGGAGTAGAGCGTGTAGAAATATTGCCTTATCATACATTGGGTGTACCTAAATATGCCGAAATGGGGCAGGAATATCTTTTATCGGATGTAAAAACACCCACACCGGATCTAAAAAATAAAACAAAACAAATTTTCGAGGAGGAAGGGCTGAAAAACATCGTAGTGAAATAAATCATGTTTTTGACATAAATGACTGCCTCTAATTATGAAAAAATATTGCTTAACTCAGCTTCTTGCCTTCCCTCTACCGGCTCTTAATTTTCTGGTCTCACGCTCATGTTCTCAATCATGTTTCTTCATGATGAAAGTCAGCATTTACGCTACTTTGAGTGAGTAGCTTTACTTCTCACAAACACAAAAATTAACTTCAAAAAATTAAATACAATGATAACAGAAGCCGACGTCAAACAGTCAAAGTTTTTGGGTACTAAGTGGATCAATACACTGAACATAAATGATTTCATTTATGCAAACATTACTCCTTACCTGGGAGATGCCTCTTTTTTAGAAAATGCAACAGAAAGGACTAACTCAGTTTGGAATAAAACCAAAGAATTTTTAAAAGAAGAAAGAGATAATAACGGATTGAGAAGTGTGGATGTTGCCACTATCTCTACCATAACCAGCCACAAACCTGGTTATATACTTAAAGAAAAAGAGCTGATAGTTGGCCTGCAAACCGATGCGCCGCTTCGCCGTTCTATAAAACCTTTTGGCGGTATCAAATTAGTTGAAAGCGCTTTGGAAGAAAGGGGACTGCAAATAGATCCATCTGTAAAAGAAGTGTTCAATTATGCCAAGAATCACAACGATGCTGTTTTTTCGGCTTATGACAAAGAGATCCGCCTTTACAGGAGTAACCATATTGTAACAGGACTGCCCGATAACTATGCTCGCGGCCGTATCATTGGTGATTACAGGAGGCTGGCTTTATATGGTGCCGATCAGCTGATCGCTTTCAAACAACAGGATGCTGCAGCTATTGGTGGTGAAATGAATGATGAAAAAGTACGCCTGCGCGAAGAAGTAGCCTTGCAGATAGCAGCTTTGAAAGATATTAAGAAAATGGCAGCTTCTTATGGTTACGATGTTTCTAAACCTGCAAGCAATGCACAGGAAGCTATACAATGGGTGTATTTTGCCTACCTTGCTGCTATTAAAGAACAGGATGGTGCGGCCATGTCCATGGGTAACGTTTCTACCTTCCTTGATATTTATATTGAAAGAGACCTGGAAGAAGGTGTCATTACTGAGGCCCAGGCCCAGGAAATGATTGATGACTTTGTAATTAAATTAAGGTTGGTACGCCATCTGCGCCCCGGTTCTTATGATGATATTTTTGGTGGTGATCCAACATGGGTTACAGAATCTATAGGCGGGCAGTTATTTGACGGCAGAACCAAAGTAACAAAAACCTCTTTCCGGTTCCTGCAAACATTATATAACCTTGGCCCTTCTCCCGAGCCCAATCTTACTGTGCTTTGGAGTAAAGACCTGCCTGAAGGCTTCAAGAAATTCTGTGCAAAAGTATCTGTGGATACTTCTTCTATCCAGTACGAAAATGACGACCTGATGCGTGCTTCAAGAGGCAGTGATGACTATGGTATTGCATGTTGCGTATCGCACCAGGCAATTGGTAAGTCTATCCAGCATTTTGGCGCAAGGGTAAACCTGCCAAAAGCATTGTTACTGGCCTTAAATACCGGCAGGGAAGAAGAGCATGGTATTGAAATACTGAAAAACGTTCCCGCTTTACCCGAAGGCCCGCTGAGTTACGATACAGTGATGGACAACTTTAAAAAAGCAATGGTAGAGCTGGCAAGGGTGTATGCAAAATCTATGTATATCATCCACTACATGCACGATAAATACTATTATGAAAAAGCCCAGATGGCCATGATAGATACAAATCCGCATGTGGATGTTGCCTATGGCGCTGCAGGTATTTCTATTATTGCCGATTCTTTATCTGCTATTAAATATGCCAAAGTTACCCCGGTAAGGAATGAAATTGGCCTGGCAGTTGATTTTAAAACAGAAGGTGATTTTCCTAAATACGGTAATGACGATGATCGGGTAGACCTTATTGCAAAAGAAGTAGCCGCCTTCTTCTATGCTGAGCTGTGCAAGCACACTCCATATAAGAACGCTACTCCTACCCTTTCCTTACTTACCATTACATCCAATGTCATGTACGGTAAGAATACAGGAGCCACTCCTGATGGCAGGCCGGCACATGAAAGTTTTGCTCCGGGCGCCAACCCTATGCACGGCCGCGATGCTTCGGGAGCTATCTGTTCTTTAAACTCAGTAGCAAAACTGAATTATGAAGTGGCGCAGGATGGTATTTCCAACACGTTCTCCATTATTCCTAAAGCGCTGGGTGCAACAAAAGAAGAGCAGATCGATAACCTGGTGGATATGATGAATGGTTATTTTGCTAAAAACGCGCACCACCTGAATGTGAATGTATTGAACAGGGATTTGCTGATGGATGCTTATAACCATCCTGAAAACTATCCGCAGCTGACTATACGGGTATCAGGTTACGCCGTAAACTTTGTAAGGCTTTCCAAAGATCACCAGTTAGAGGTGATTCAAAGAACCTTCCATGAATGTATGTAATTTTTTGTAGTTAGAGATAAGTAATAAAGCGGCCCATTTTTATGGATCGCTTTTTTTTATGTCCTTTGTATTTTCAATTCGTTTTATCGCTTTCAAATGGTTTGTATGAATTGCGTTGTTCTTTGAGAATTAACACAGTAGCCAATCGAAATAATTGCATCTAAATTGTAAAACTTTGTTTTATAATTTTTACCGTCAGAGGCAGTTGCCGAGAAATCCTCGGTAACTGAATTTTCATTAAGCTCACCAGATTTGATCCGGGCTTCTTCATTTTTCCCGAAATGTAGAAAGCATTGCCCGAAACGGGAATCCTGCTTTTGTTTTTGTGTGTGCTTTGGCCTATTTTGCTCTTATAATCCACATCTTCAAACTGCCAAGGATAGCACCGGAAATGGCGAAATTTAGCTTCTATCTCCTTCCTTCCCAACCTGTTTTTTCTTTTTTTCGGGAAGGTAATTTTGATCTGATACTACTTTTTGCCCGGTTTTGCTTTCTAATTCTTTTCTTGCGTTGCCTGCAACTGCTCCGCCTTGCCTTGCGGCCTTTTTATTTTCTTCAAACCCTTCGGGATTTTGCGTTTTAACGATGGCCGTAGTAGATGCTTCACCCAACATGGAAAAAATCAATTCAAGATCTGTCATGTGATCACGTAGATTCTGACTTTTGAGACCTTTTACTTTTTTGTATTCCGATGGTGTAAGCCCAAAAGTCGCTTTAGAAATTTCTGCGGTCAGTATTGCGTATTCTACTTGTCTTTTTACGCCTCTGTTCTTCCATTCGTCAGTCAGCTCTTCCCGAATGGCAATGCTCCGCATACGCTTTTCAATCCAGTCGTCGGAATAACCTTTTAGTTTGTACAACTCCCTTGTGCGTTGTGTTGCCAACTCGGGATTTTCGATTTCGTCTAACCGGTCTGCCCCTACCTGTGCCAGCCAGAGTTTAAAAGGTTCTGCCTTGGGTGAGGGAATGGATTGAATAATGCGAAGAAGCCCTTGCGCATTGGCACAACCCATTTTCTGCTTCCCACCTGCTGTGTCTACCGCAAGGGTAGGTACAATTTGTACCCACCCTTGAGCAAGCGTTTTGTCTCTTTGACGCATACGCTTTATGTATTGCTTGGGGTCTTTGCTGTCAGTCAAAACAGCTACAACATCTTCCACTACAAAATACCATTTTTCTTCTGTCTCATCCCAGACAGAACGAATTTGTTTGCTTTCAAAAAGTTTGATGTTGTTCATGGGACGAATGTAAGAAAATGAACTGTATGTTATGGGGATCTCTAACAAGTACGTTAAAGACAATACTTAGACCTTTCCTTTCCGGTTAACATCATTCCCGATAAAACTCGGCGGGGCACGAATAGACTACCACATATACTGCTATTTTTACAAACAACTTTAGTTTCTAAAACAATCAGGTGACGGGGATTTCCTGGTCTTGGAGACCTGAAGATGCTATTACCTCTCCCCAATCAACCGCTCTAACCGCTGCATCATTTCATCCTTTTCCTTCAACATCCTTTCGTATAAAGCAATCTTTTCTTCATGAAGCTGAATGATCTTTTCAACAGGATTGATATGATAAGAGCCGCCGGAATTACCTATAAAGGCTTCATCATTGAAAGTATTAGCGATAATATTAATGGCCTGCTCCTCATCAAAATTTTGAAAAGCTTCCACAGGTATTTTTAAGGCGTCAGATATTTGCTGGAGCATTGAAGCGTCAATGGTTTCTTTTTGTTCCAGCACAGATATTTTCTTCTAGTTCCAATCGTCGCCTAACTCATAAGCCAAAGTCTCCTGTTTAATGCCCAGCATTTCGCGGAAACGCCTCACATTGCGGCCTTCGTGTACCTTTTTCTCCATAGCACTCGTATTTATCATAGGTCAAATTTAAGATTTTTATTATTCAACAAGCTCTTCATAAAGATAAGCAAAATATCCCCTCGCTGCCCTATACGGGCAGCGCGTTAAGACCACTTAATTCCATTGTCGCATGAAGATAATTTGTGTCTAAAACAACAAAGTAACGGAGATGTCCAGGCCTGGTCCTAAAGACTCCCTGGGAGAGACCTGAATAAGATAAGGCCATCCCTTCCAAAGGGAGATATCCCCTCCGTCCGCGGCCTCGGACAACCTTCCCCCGAGAAGAGGACATATAGCGTCTCACAAAAAAGAACAAACTAAAAATGTGCCTGAACAATAGGGGGTTAAAGCAATACATTAAAAACAAAAACGGCTGAAACCCTTGTTCAGCCGTTTAAATATCTTCGAAAAAATCACCTTATTGCCTTTCTCCTTTTGCAGGCGCTGTCTCTGCAGGCGCAGCCTTATGTGAAGCCGGCATGGTAGTTTCTTCAAAATGCTTATCGTATGTATTCTTAAGGGTTTTAAACGATTGCCCGTCTGCCAGGAAGGCTATAATAAACCATATAAATAATAGCAGGGGAACAACAATAGTCATCATAAAATTGCGGATCTCATCCCCGAGGTGCATAAACACTGAAACAATATAATAAGCCTTGGCAAGTGTAAGTATGCAAATAATGCCTTTCAGCAACAGTACAAAGAAATAAGAAGGCTCTCCCTTATGAAGATAATAAATAAAGAACCCGAGCGCCAGTTCCGCTATTGTAACAACAGAGAGTATCCAGGTAGTTCTCCAAACCCTTTTCTTAAACGTTGCATCATCAGAATGATGGTGAAAGCTCACTTCAGGATAAGCTGCCGAAGGAGAAATATCTTTTGTAGGATCGTAATGATTACTCATAACTTTTATAAATTCTAAACTTTAAATCTAAGTACTATACTATAAAATAATGCTCCTTATATCAGGTAGAAGCACAGGAACACAAATACCCAAACCAGGTCTACAAAGTGCCAGTATAACCCGGCTTTTTCTATCATCAGGTAATGTCCCTTGTTTTCAAAAACATTAGCCCTTGTCATCAGCAACATCACAATATTGATGATCACACCGCTGAACACGTGAAAACCATGAAAACCGGTAATACCATAAAAGAAGCCTCCAAAGGCTGCAGGACCTTTTTCACGTATATGCACATCGGGGCTGTTGGCAATTAATTGTACCAGCTGGTCTTTGGGGGTTTGCATTAATTCGGCATGGGTGGCAGCAGATAAATGATGCTCTTCTGCCAGGGTAGCCAAAGTATGTACAGATGAGTTTTGCAGGGCAGCAGTAAGCTCAGGGCCATGTACCAGCTGTCCCCATGGGTTATGCCTGGTAGTTTGGGTAATCAATTCTATTTGCCCATTCACCAATGTGGCATGTTCTGAAGTTAACAGGTGATGCCACTCCAAAGCCTGACAGCCCAAAAACGCTAAACCACCCACTATTGTCCATATAAGCCATTTCTGCACTTCTTCTTTATTCCTGTTATGGCCGGCATGTACCGCCAGCACCATGGTTACCGAGCTGATGATAAGTATAAAAGTCATGATACTTACAAACACCAGTGGCAGGTTAGCATGGCCGGCACCAGGCAAAGCGTTAAATACCACGTTAGGGTCGGGCCAGAAATTCTGGCTGAACCTGCTGGTACCATAAGAAATAAGGAACGCGCCGAAAGTAAAGGCATCGCTCATTAAAAAATACCACATCATCACTTTTCCGTACTCAATATTAAAAGGGCTCTTGCCCCCGCTCCACCATTTGGTACGATGTGTGTTTACTGTTGCTTCGTGTGCCATTCCTTGCAATAAATTTTTATCCGACAATTATAAAAAATATTAATAAATATAGCCACAGGAGATCTACAAAATGCCAGTAGATGGACATCACTTCCACCGGTACTGCACTGTACAGCTTTGTTTTTCCTGCTAAAGACCTTACCACCATGATCAAAAGCGCTACCATGCCTCCTATTACGTGTAAAGCATGCAGCCCTGCAATTGCATAAAAAAACTGACCGGCTCCGGAAGACCCTTTAAACCGGACGTTCTGGTTCCACAATTCACTGAAACCCATGATCTGGCAAACCACAAACGCTACTCCAAGCACGAATGTAACACCCATCAGGGTTCTGTACCGCTGCATTTCGCGCCCTTTAAAGGCCTTTACCGCCATCTGTATAGTAATGCTGCTTACCAGGATGAAAGCAGTAGATACCCAGAAAACCCTGGGTAATTCTATAGTTCTCCAGCCGGTAAGACTGCTTTTTACAATAAACGCGCTTGTAAGGCCGGCAAACATCATGATCATGCTCGCCATGGCTACCCATAAAGTAAACTTATGAGGATGCAGCCTTTTATGTTGTTCATTGCCCACAGATGTCTGAACCATGATTTTTTGTACTTATTTTATTTTAACTGTCTGACCCCCTTTTTAATATTGGCGGTCTTCAAACTATATTTTGTGTTCATTTGTGCTGGCTGAAAATTCCTGCCCGCATGGTCGTTCAGTCGGGGATTATCGAGTATTGAATATTCAATGCTCAATTTTCAATACCCGTTGAGAACTTCAACCACAATTTAATCATTTTCAACTCCTGTCATCCCTCATCTGTCATTCGTCAACTCCCACTATACCTTCGCTAATAACAACGCCAGCAACACCACCGGCAAATACATATAACTTCCAAACATCACATTTCTTGCGCTCTTCACATCCATTTTGTTATACAAAGTCACACATCTCATTATCATAAAAATATTAGCTATGACTATCAACACTAATGCAATAATCCCTTTTGCTCCGGCAGTTGTGCTTATTCCCGTAAAAAAAGGAGCTATAGTTATGGGTATCAGCAAAAGCGAGTACACCAACGTTTGCAATGCCGTAAACTTTGTAGGCCCTTTATCACTGGGCAACAGTTTAAATCCGGCCTCACTGTAATCCTTATGCGCTACCCAGGCTATGGCCCAGAAATGAGGGAACTGCCATAAAAACTGTATCCCAAACATTACAGCGCCACCCAGCCAGTCAATATCCTGTCCCGGAACAAAACCGGCCACCCAGCCTATAAGGCAGGGTAAAGCACCGGGAACTGCGCCCACCAATACCGCTATAGAGTTTACCTTTTTAAGCGGTGTGTAAATGAAGGCATATAAAAACAAACTAAAAGCAGCCAGTAATGCCGCAGTTATGTTAAAATAATACCCCAAAATAAACACACCCAAAGCTCCGGTTAATACAGCAAAGCCCCATCCCTGCTCCGGCGTTATACGGCCGCTTGCAACGGGTCTTTTTGCTGTACGCTTCATAAGCGCATCGGTATCTTTCTCTACCACCATATTGATGGTATTGGCGCTGCCTGTTACCAACATACCACCTGCAAAGAGCAAAACTATACGCCACCAGTCAATCAGCACACCAGGCACCAGCAGGTAACTGATTACGCTGCTAAACACCACCATTATACTCAAAGAGGGCTTAATAAGCTGTATATAATCTTTTAAGCCGCCTCCTTTTTGTTCCAATTTATTTAGTAGTTAATAGTAAAGAGTTAATAGTTAATGGAAAGTTTGTCCCACTCACTACTCCCTATTCACTGAATTAATGAGCACTTTCCTTTTCTCCTATCGGCTCGGTTTGGGGAATAAAGTCCCTGCCATCTTTACCATAGTCATAGGACCAGCGATGTACTTCAGGGATCTCGCCCTCCCAGTTACCATGCCCGGGCTTAATAGGTGTGGTCCATTCTAAAGTTGTAGCACCCCAGGGGTTCAAAGACCTTACCCTTCTTCCTTTATACATTGAATAAATGTAGTTGAATACAAACATCAGCTGCACCGCAAACACCAGGATGGTAACCACGGTGATCATAGCATCCAGACTGTGGAACTGGTTAAAGCTAACCCAGCTGCTTTTATCCAGGTACCTTCTTGGCATACCGGCAAAACCCTGGTAGTGCATGGGCCAGAAGATAAGGTAAGCGCCAATCAACGTTACCCAGAAGTGGATATAGCCCAGCGTGTTGTTCATGTAGCGGCCATACATTTTAGGGAACCAGTGGTAAATACCGCAGAACATTCCAAAAAATGCAGATACCCCCATCACAATATGGAAGTGAGCAATCACAAACATAGTATCGTGCAGGTGGATATCAATGGTTGAGTTACCCAGGAAAATACCGGTTAACCCGCCCGAAATAAATAAGCTTACAAATCCTATGGCAAACATCATTGCCGGCGTAAAACGGATATTACCCCGCCATAAGGTAGTAAGCCAGTTAAATACTTTAATAGCCGAGGGAACCGCAATAAGCAGTGTTAACAGTACAAACACTGAACCAAGGAATGGATTCATACCGGTAACAAACATGTGGTGCGCCCATACCAGGAAGGCCAGAATACAGATGGCAAACAGTGAGAATACCATTGCCATATAGCCAAAGATGGGCTTACGTGCATTTACGGACATTACTTCTGATACAATACCCATTGTAGGCAGAATGATGATATATACTTCAGGGTGACCCAGGAACCAGAACAGGTGCTGAAACAGGATAGCGTTACCGCCTTCGTTTGATAAGGCCTGTCCGGCAACATAAATATCGCTCAGGTAAAAGCTTGTACCCAAATGACGGTCAAACATCAGCAGCACCACACCTGATAATAATACAGGGAATGAAAGCACACCCAGGATAGCGGTAAATAACAGCGCCCATATTGTCAGCGGCATCCTTGTCATGCTCATACCCTTGGTACGCATATTAAGAATGGTTGCTATATAGTTAAGGCCGCCAAGTAAAGATGAAATAATAAACAGCGCCATACCTATGATCCAGTAATCCATACCGGCCTTGGAGCCTTCTGAAGCCTGGCCTAAAGCGCTCAATGGGGGATAGATGGTCCAGCCACCCGATGCAGGCCCTGTTTGAATGAATAATGAGGAAAGCATTACCACGCTTCCGCCAAAAAAGAACCAGTAAGAAAGCATGTTCATTAAAGGAGATGCCATATCTCTGGCCCCTATCTGTAATGGAATGAGCAGGTTAGCAAAGGTTCCGCTCAGGCCGGCCGTTAATACAAAGAACACCAGCACGGTTCCGTGCATGGTTGTTAAGGCATAATAAAAATCAGGTCTGATGCGTCCGCCTTCGGCCCACCGGCCAAAAAAAGTTTCCAGGATAGGAAAAGACTCATCGGGAAAACCCAGCTGAAGCCTGAACAGCACCGAGAATAAACCACCAATAATAGCCCAGATAATACCGGTAATAAGGAACTGCTTGGCGATCATTTTATGATCCTGGCTGAAGATATACTTCGTAATAAAAGTTTCCTTGTGGTGTACGTGCACATGATGGTGGCCTTCTGTATGACTATGACTTGCTGTTTCGTGCTGGGTATGTAAAATATCGCTCATAAAAAATGTCGTTCTTTAATTATAAAGGTATAACTAAATTATTTTGTTGTGGCAGAATCAGGTTTTGCTGCAGTTGTTGCAGTGCTGTCTGCCGGCTTTTTTGCCGAAGAATCTGCAACAGCAGGTTTGGCAGCAGCCTGTTTTTCTACTACAGCTGTCAGGTACTGGGCTTTTTGGGTAGCCATCCACTGGTCATACTCTTCCTGGGTTTCAACAATGATTTCCCCACGCATACCTGTATGACCGGCTCCGCACATCTGGTCACAGGCAATTTCAAAAACAAAGTTTTCGTTGCCCGTTTCTTTGATCATGTCTTTGGTGGTTTTGATAGGCGTAAACCAAAGCGTAGTAGGTGTTCCCGGCACCGCATCCATTTTTAAACGGAAATGAGGCAGGCCCACGCTATGGATCACATCCTTTGCGCCTATTACCAGCTTCACCGGCTTATTTACCACTAAGTGCAAAGGTCCGCCGGATACAATATCATCATGTGTGGCGGCGTCATCCCATATCAGCCCCAAAGAGTTATCCTGCGTTTCATCAATATACCTGTAATTTTTTTTACCCAAAACCCCATCTTTACCCGGGTACCTGAACTCCCATTTAAACTGGCTGCCGGTAATTTCCACTGTAGCAGCATTTTCGGGAGCTGCACCGGTAATCTGGTACCAGTACACCAAGCCAAAAGAAATAAGTATCGTAAGCACAATAGCGGGAACTACGGTCCAGATCATTTCCAGCTTATTGTTGTGGGGGAAATAATAAGGTTTCCGGTCTTCCCTCTCCTGGTATTTGAATGAATACCAGAATAATAATATCTGGGTAACAAAGAAAACAATACCAGTAGCAATCAAAGTGTACTTCAGCATCCTGTCCACTTTAATACCATGGTCAGAGGCAGAAGTGCCCAGTCCCAGGGTTTTATCAGCAAGTGTATGGTGCGTCCAGTACACACCAAACAATCCTACTATAAGGAACACCAGTAACAGGAAAGCATTGATCCTGTTAGACTGCTTCCTGGTCCTTTCCTCTCCTTGTATTACCGATACAAATTCAGTAGCCCTCGCAATCTGGAAGGTGATAATGAATCCCAATAATAAAATCGCTATTAATAAAAAAGTATGCATACGATGTATTGTTCTGTTATTGTTTTATCTTAATTTTTTGTTGCGGGCTTTGATAACATATCCCGGCAAAATTGCGTCGCACTCTTCAACTGCTCAATACCTGTCATCCGTCAACCGTCCTCTGTCATCTTAAGTATGGTGAATAACACTCTCCTTGGCAAAAGGGTGATTTTTCACCACCAATGGATACCGGCTCAGGGTACGGCCCACCAGCAGCATAATCAATCCCACAAAGAACAGGCCTATTCCCATATCATATAATATTGCAGGCACTTTGTTGGGTGATATTGCAGGGAACACCATCTGGTAAAAATCCAGCCAGTGCCCGAATAAAATAAGCACCGACACAAAAGTTACAATAGTATAGTTACGCTTGGAGTCACGGCTCATGAAAATCAGTACAGGGCCAACAAAATTAATGACCAGCATTGTCCAGAATATGCCTGCATAGTGGCCAGGGTTCCCCGCATTACCTATCCTGTTTACAAAATAAATGGTTTCCTCGGGCTGGTTACTGTACCATATCAGCATAAACTGGGAAAACCACAGGTAAGTCCAGAAAATAGAAAAGGCAAACATAAATTTACCCAGGTCATGTAAATGCTCATCATTTACAGCAGGTAAAAGGCCGTTATTTTTAAGAAACACTACATAAAGAGTTATTAAAGCAATACCTGCTACAAAAGTGCTTGCAAAAGTGTACCAGCTATACATAGTGCTGAACCAGTGCGCATCTATACTCATTAACCACAACCAGGGCAGGGAAGACATAATGGTTAATGCAAACACTACAATATATAATGCAGACATCACAGTATTATCCCATATAAATTTTTTCCGGGTTTCCACCGTTTCAGGAGGGTTGGTATCAAGACTGCGCGAACGCTGACGCATTTTCCATCCCAGGAAAGACCATAAAATAACGGTGCCTAAAGTAACCGCTGTATAAAACCCTTTATTAAGAAATCCCTTTTTAAAATTTAATACTTTATCATGCGCTACATGCTCGGTATCTGTCCAGTGGTAAATAACATGGTTATCTCCAAATACAATAGCCAGCAAAATAACGGCCGCAATAACACCAATTACAGGCACTGCAGAAGATACGGCCTCTGTAACTCTTGAAAAACCAATTTGCCAGCCACCCCATGCCAACGTAGTAGCGCACATAAAAAACATGGCCGCATTTACCACCAGCAGGAAGTAAACACTATTTTGTAACAGGCTTGCCCAAAAGCGAGCATGGTTCCTGTGGAGCTCTTCCTCATTGGCTGCAGCACCATGAGTTGCAATATATAGCGCGATAGCCGCTATCAGCCCAACCCCCATTAACACATACGCAATAGTGTTATATTTTTTTGCAGGTATAAATTTTTCTACTGTTGACATTCCTGTTCTATATTAAATAAGTTCAAATAATTATTTCGTTGCTGTGCTATCCGCCGGCGCGCTTGCTGCAGGGGCTGCCGCCGCTGTTTTAGATTTAATATACGCTACCACTTCCCAACGCTGTTTGGGAGTCAATTGAGAGGCATAGCTACCCATTTGCCCCTTACCATAAGTAATGGAATAGAACATTGTACCGGGCGCCATCGCAATCATATCAGCATCTTTAAAATTTTTAGGTGCTGCAGAATATGGGCCATCGCCACCCTTAAACAGCGGACCGTTACCATCCAGCGCGGCCCCATGACAAATACCACAATTTACCAGGTAAAGCCGCTCTGCTTCTTTCATATCTATTGTAGCTCCTGCTGTATCCAGCGGATTTTTCAGGCTGGCTGATTGTGCATATCCTGCTGAGTCATGCTTCAGATCAAAATGAAAAGCCAGGTCATCCTGCCTTGATACCGTTCCTGCCACTGGCATCCCGTCATAGTGCGCACCCACTTCTTTTAACCTGCTGGCTGCAGGAGCATAGGTTTCATACGCCACGCTGTAAAACATGTCGGGCATATAGGCAAGTCCGGGATTGTCCTTACCCGCACCACAACCGGCAGCTATTACCCCAAGCAATATAACTGCTATGTAAAAATATTTGTTCATATTGATTATTCGATTCTTGATACTCGTTTCTCGATACTTGTTTGCTTTTAACCTCTTGAACATTCAATATTCAATATTCAATATTCAATATTTCGTCCTTATATCTGCGGCACTTTCTTACCAAACCTTACGGTTTCCCTGTCGTAGCGGCCAATCCACCAGTCTGCTTCACGATGTTGTATCTCAACATCCTGGGCGCCCACGCTCTGTAAAAAGGCAATGGCTTCAGCTTCATTGGTTTTATCGGTGCACTCAATAGCCATTGTAAATGTATCATCGGTGCTGCGCAGGTTAAAATGATCTTTCTTTACAAAAGGGGCCAGCTGGCACAGCCAGCAAAAAGTAAGCACCATACCTACCGCCGCAAATAGCACTGTAAGCTCAAACATAATAGGTATCCAGGCAGGCAGGGAAAAATAAGGCTTCCCCCCAAAATTTATAGGCCAGTCATATGCCAGCATCCAGGTAATAAAGCCCACGGCCGTTGCAGTACCGGTAATACCATAAATAAATCCGGCAATGTGCAGGTCGGTATCCTTTAAACCCATCACTTTATCCAGGCCGTGAATAGGGAAGGGCGTGTACACATCGTGTATTTTGTAACCGGCACGGCGCACTTTAGTTACCGCGGGAAACAAAACCGCTTCCTCATAAAAATTACCTACAACAAATTTTTTAACGTTCATATTTTATCTAATGTGATAATGTGATAATATGATAATGTGGCAATTACCACTCTCTGCTACACCTTTTCAAACTCTCATCTGTCATCCAACAACAGTCATCTGCTAGTGATGATGGCTCTGTTCGTGCTCAAACGCATCATAGCTCTCCATTTCCTCTTTGCTATATCCGGCTTTATAGCTATCCCCGTTTTTCTTCAGAATATGCTTGATCTCTGCAATAGCAATAACGGGGAAGAACTTGCTGAACAGGAAGTAACAGGTAAAGAACAAACCAAAGGTACCCATGTAGAAACCTATTTCCCAGATGGTGGGTGTATAATAGGTACTCCAGGAGCTGGGCAAATAATCACGGTAAATAGAAGTAACAATGATCACAAACCTTTCGAACCACATACCAATATTTACAAGAATACTCATGAAGAAGGTAACCAGGATATTGCGCCTCATTTTCCTGAACCAGAATATCTGCGGGGAAAGCACGTTACAACCCATCATCAGCCAGTAGCTCCAGCCATAAGGGCTGTTCAGGTTCAAACGGTTTTCCTTAAACGCAAACCACTCATAAGGAGAAGCACTGTACCAGCTCATGAACAGCTCAGTTAAATAAGCAATACCCACAATAGAACCGGTGAGCACAATTACCTTGTTCATCACATCAATATGCTCCATTGTAATATATTCTTCCAGCCCCAATACTTTACGGGTGATCAATAATAATGTTTGCACCATTGCAAAGCCGCTGAATACCGCACCTGCCACAAAGTAAGGAGGGAAGATGGTAGTGTGCCAGCCGGGGATCACCGAAGTAGCAAAATCAAAAGATACAATGGTATGCACCGAAAGTACCAGGGGGGTGGAAAGACCTGCCAGTACCAGCGATAAAGCCTCGTGCCTTTGCCAGTGCTTGGTGCTGCCGGTCCAGCCAAAAGAAGCCAAACCATAAAAGAACTTGCTCCATTTCAATTTGGCCCGGTCACGAAGCGTAGCCAGATCAGGCAACAAACCGGAATACCAGAACAGCAGGGAAACTGTAAAATAAGTTGAGATCGCAAATACGTCCCACAGCAGCGGTGAATTAAAGTTCACCCACAAAGGGCCACGGGTATTAGGATAAGGCATTACGAAGAAGCCATTCCACACTCGGCCCATGTGCCAGATAGGGAACTGGCCCGCGCACATTACCGCAAAGATGGTCATTGCTTCCGCAGCACGGTTTACACCGGTACGCCAGCCCTGGCGGAACAGCAGCAGGATAGCAGAGATCAGCGTACCTGCGTGACCAATACCTACCCACCATACGAAGTTGGTAATATCCCATCCCCAACCAATGGTTTTGTTCAGGTTCCACTGGCCGGTACCATACACAATGTCCATGTAAATGGAAACCACACCAAAGCCCAGCAAGCCCAGCGATATAATAAAACCAACCCACCAGAGTTTACTGGGTTTGGCTTCCACGGGACGGCAAATATCTTCCGTTACATCGTGGTAGGTTTTATTTCCTTCTACCAATGGCGCCCTGGCCTGCGATTCGTATCTGATTAATGACATATTTATTATTCGTAGTTTATCGTTTCCGGTTTATCGTTAAAGATCAACGCATAAACTTTTCAACTTTTTAACCTTTAAACTTTTCAACCAAACTTTAATGATGCGCTTCTTCTGCTGTTGCTGCCTCATGTTTTTCTGTACCATGCCCGCTTTCTTCTCCGTGCCCGCCACCATGGTGGTCATCGTCTGCAATGATCTCATCCGTGTTCCTGATCTTGGCCAGGTAGTTCACATTAGGCAATACGTGCAGCTGCTCTAATACATAGAAAGTGCGCAGCGGGTTGTCCTCACGCTCTTTTGTAATAGCGCTTTCCGGATCGTTCACATTACCAAATACGATAGCATCAGCAGCGCAGGCAGAAGAACAGGCCAACCTTACATGCTTATCGCTCAACGGCTCTCCTTTTTTCTTGGCATCCAGTTTAGCATGTTGTAAACGCTGGATACACATAGAGCATTTCTCCATCACACCTCTTGAGCGCACCGTAACATCGGGGTTCAATACCATGCGTGTAAGGTCATCGTTCATGTAGAACACCGCAGGGTCTAATTTACCTACTACTGTTTGATCCTGGTTATTGGGGAAGCTGTCTGCTCCTGTATAATCTAACCAGTTAAAACGACGTACTTTATAAGGACAGTTGTTGGCACAATACCTTGTACCGATACAACGGTTATAAGCCATCTGGTTCAGGCCTTCATTGCTGTGGTTGGTGGCAGCTACCGGGCATACGTTCTCACAAGGAGCATTGTCGCAATGCTGGCACATCATAGGCTGGAAAATAACTCCTTTCAGCTCATTGGGATCTTTTTCGTCAGATACATAATAGCGGTCAATCCGCAGCCAATGCATATCGTGGTAGCGAAGCACTTCGCTTTTACCTACAACCGGTACGTTATTTTCTGCATGGCAGGCTATAACGCAGGCGCCGCAGCCAAAGCAGGCATTCATATCAATACTCATGCCCCATTTGATGCCATCTGCAGCATGTTCCCTGTACATGGTACCGGCCTTCACATAATCATCGCGCGTAGCATTTTTCTTGCCGGTATAGGTTTCGTACAGCTTGTTAGCATAGTCGCTATATTGCGTTTTATCTTTCAGGAAGGTAGCCATGGTGGTTTCTCTCAACACTTCTATGCGGCCTTCGTAGCTGTTATGGATCTGTGTTTGAGCCAGCTTATATTTTTTACCGGTGTTGGCAACCTCAGCATCAACAGCATAATGGTTTACGCCTGTACCGTTAAAAGAAGAAAGCGGATATACATCAACTCCTACTTTTTTATCTTCTGTATATTCATCCACATAAGTAGCTCCTAAAGCTGAAGTACGGCCATATCCTAACGCTATTGCGATGGTATCCGCATCCATACCGGGAACCACAATAATAGGGAGCTTCAGCTCTTTCCCCTTTACTTTTATGCTAATAACGGGCTTTTGCGGGTAATACTCGTAATCATTGCTTTTATAATCAATTTTCAACTCATCGGCAGTTGAAACAGAGATCATGGCGTAGTTGTCCCAGGTAATTTTAGTAATGGGATCTGGCAACTCCTGCAACCATGGGTTAGCCGGATGGGTGCCTGCTCCCAAAGCATTGCTCTGGTATAAAACAATTTCTTTTTTAGATGATTTGGGTGCAGCGCTGACAGCTGCAGCAGCAGCTTCTAAACCACTGGCGCTATATGATCCGGCCGATAAACCGGCAGGAGCAGTAAACGATACCCCATCCTGCAAAGATTTGAGGTAAGCTGATTCGCCGCCTAAACGGGCTACCCAGTAATTTTTGAAATAATCAGCGTAAGATTCTGTATTTCCGGCCCACACCAGGAGGCTTTCCTGCCACTGCCTGGTTTTGAACAGCGGTGCAATAGTAGGTTGCATAAAACCAATGCTGCCGGTGGTAGCTTCTCCATCGCCCCAGCTTTCAAGGAAGTGGTGCGTGGGAACAAGATAATCGCAAAGCTCGGAAACCTCGTCCTGCTTTTCGTTGAAGGATATCTTCAGCTTAACTTTTGCAAGCGCCTTTTTAACACGGTCCTGTTCCGGCCATGTATATACAGGGTTAGCGCCGTAAATCATTAAAGTACCTACCGAGCCTCCTTCCATTTCTGTAAGCAGATCAGCAAAATCCTTATCAATACCTTTACGGTAGTTCAAAGGAGCCGACCAGTCGATAGTTGTTCCATAAGCACCGATAGCTGCGTTAATAGCATTTACCAGTAACTGTATATTTACATCATTGCTTCCGCAAACTACCAGGCTTTGTCCTTTATGGTTCAACAGGTCTTTGGCTACTTTATCAATCCCTGCTTTAAGCTTTGCGTTAGAAACAGCCGGAGCGGTAACGCCTGCTACGCCAACAGCGGCAGCAAGGGCGGCTGCAACCAGGCCGGTTTCGGACTGGCGATGGTTGAATCTTTCATCAGCATTGGCGCCTGTCATACTTAAAAAACTCTCAAACTGGTAATGTTTGCTCATCTGAGGGTTTTTCTCATCAAGCTTGCGATTTAACGCATACCCCTGCTGAAACTCTACCGGGCTAAGCCAGGAGCTTAAAAAATCAGCGCCCAGGCTTACCACTACCTTTTTGGCATTTTCGAACCGGTATGCCGGGATGGCTTTTTTGCCAAAGCTGGCTTCGTTGGCCAGCAGCATACCTGTATATGAAACCGCATCGTACTGAATATGTTTAAATGCAGGATAAGCTGCTTTAAAATCTTCAATTACCTTTAAAGCTGACGGGGAGTTGATAGTGCTGGTAAGCAATACAATCTGTCCGCCGGAGCTCTTAATAGCAGCTGTAATATTTTTATCTAATGTTGCAAAAGTGGGTACCTCGTTCAGCTTTCCGCCCACCCTTTGCTTGGGATGTGTAATTCTGTATTTATCATATAAATCCAGCACTGAAGCCTGGATGCGCGGTGTAGTGCATCCCTTTACAAAAGACTTATCGTTACCCTCAATCAAAATAGGGCGTCCATCGCGCACACGTGCTAATACAGGTACCACATCTCCGTCCTGCACAAATGTTGTAGCGTAATACTGTGCTTCTCCCGGAACAATGTTATCAGGTTTAAAAGCATAGGGAATAGCTTCGCGCACTTTTGTTTTACAGCTGGCCGCCAAAGTAGCCGCCGCAGTGCTAAAGCCAAGGTACTTCAAAAAATCCCTGCGCGGGGCTTTTGCGTCTAATAAACCCTTGCTGTCAAAATCTTCAAAAGGAAGCTCTTCGCGAAACTCATCGCGTACATTCTTCTGAAAATTTTCAGGGTCATTTATTTCTCCGAAACCTTGCCAGTACTTATTACTCATATTTTTATCTGATGTGATAATTTGCTAATGTGATAATTTGCTAACGCGCCTCAACTTATTACTGATATTACCGGCATCCCGGTAGCTACCGGGAGCTGATTTAATAGTGACATTTCTGACATTCAAGGCCTCCGATGTCTTTCACTGTTACGCTATCCATTTTGCCGGCTTTAATGTCATTATGGAATTTCTCGTAAATACTGTAGAACTTATTACCGCTGGTAGAATCTACATTGAAATTTACCTTGGTTTGCCTGTGACAGTTTACGCACCATCCCATGCTCAGCTCAGAAAACTGGTACACTTCATCCATACCTGTAATATCTCCATGACAGGTTTGACATTGCACATTACCCACCCTAACGTGCTGGCTGTGGTTGAAATATACGTGATCCGGCAGATTATGGATCTTAATCCACTCAATAGGCTTGGCTTTTGAAGGATCCCATCCCTCAGCGTTGGTAGGATCAAACCCTGCATATTCATAGAGTTTTTGTATCTCACGGGTACCATCTACTACATTTCCGTGCCTGTCTTTTAATTCAGGTCCGTTATATTTTTGAATGGTTTTGTGACAGTTCATACAAACATTCACAGAAGGAATAGCGGCTGTTTTGCTTTCCCAGGCATTGCCATGACAATATAAACAGTTAATCTGGTTAATGCCGGCGTGCACTTTGTGAGAGTAGAAGATAGGTTGCACGGGCTGATAATTGATTTGCCTGTTTACATTGATCATCCCTTTGGTGGTAAAATAACCTCCTATAATAAATAAGGCAATAGCAGCAATAGCCAGATAGGTTTTATTACGGTAAACCGGGAGAGAAGGGGCTGTTTTTACATGCTCCGCTTCGCGGGCCGCTCTCTGCAGGTTAAAATTTACATATATAAGCACAAGAGCAACCAGTGCCAGTATAAATGAGACAACACCATACATGATATTGTTCTGGCTGGCCGATGCCTCAACACCCCCGGCAGCAACAGCATCGCCTTTAGGCGCATCTAACTTTCCAGAAGCTTTTGCATCAATATAACTTAATATCGCATCTATCTGAGGATCAGTAAGATCAGGGAAAGTAGTCATTGCAGTAGCAGAGATCTTGGAAACCTCTACAGCTTTGGGATATCCCGATGCAATAAGTTTTGTATTATTTCTTATCCACTCATGCAACTTCTCCTTGTCTTCCCAACGCCCCTGCACACCCCCTAACGCCGGACCGGTGCTGTTCGATTTCATATCGCCGGAGTGACAGCTTTGGCATTTCCCTACAAATAAGGTTTTACCCTCATTAACGTTGGCATCGCCCTGTGCAAAAACAGGGGCAACAGAAAAAAACAGCGCTATTATAAGTAGGGGTAGTTGATGAAATAAGTACTTATGATTGTCCATAAAACGCATAAAAATCTAAAATGTGGATAAAAACCTCTGACTAACTGCAAAAATAAGGTTCGGCATTAACATTACAGCAACAATTTAAAAATTTTTTAAACCCGCTACCAGACTGTATTTCAGCCAATTTTTGGAGAACTTTTTTAAGTTTCAAAAATCGTTTGTCATTAAAAAGTCATTTCATAATGCCCTGTTTTGGTGTTAATATCTATAAGTTCAGGGCAAGTTTTCCCTGTTTAGCGCTTATTTAAAAATTGTGGGTTATTTTGCAGTTTTACTATGTTCAACAGGTTAAAGCAAAAATGGGATGTAGGCCCGGTATCATTGTTTTTAATTCTCTGCACTTTCGCTATCGGTGGCAGCCTTTCGGGTTATGCAGGCCGATGGTTTTTATCCCTGTTCAGCATCAACAGCAAAATACTATATACCATTATATATATAGTGGCGGTTACCCTTATCTGGCCGGTTATGGTTCTGGCAGTAAGTATCCTGTTCGGACAGTTCACCTTTTTTAAAAAATATATTTCCCGGTTATTGTACAGGATCACAGGTAAGGCCGGTGTAATCCTGGTTGTAGGAACCGCCGTCATCAATTAACAAGATATGAGAAAGAAATTAGCCATTTTCGCCAGCGGGGCGGGCAGCAATGCGCAAAAAATAATCGATCATTTTAAGGAAAGCGATAAAGCCAGGATCGCTTTAATTCTATGCAATAAACCCAACGCCGGCGTGCTGGCAATTGCTGAAAGAGAGGGAATTGAAACGGTGCTAACCGATAAAGAACAGTATAAAAAAGACGGATACGCCTCATTTTTAAAAGAAAAAGGAATAGATTTTGTAATACTTGCCGGTTTTTTGCTTAAAATTCCTCAACCGCTGATTGATGCCTATCCGCAAAAAATTATAAATATTCATCCTGCACTTTTACCTAAATATGGCGGGAAAGGCATGTATGGATCTTTTGTGCATGAAGCAGTTGTGAACAATAAAGAAAAAGAAAGCGGCATTACCATTCATTACGTGGATGAGCATTATGATCACGGAGCGGTGATTTTCCAGGCCACCTGCGAAGTATCGGCAGATGATACCCCGGATACGCTGGCACAGAAAATTCATAAACTGGAGCATACCCATTTCCCCATAATTATTGAAAAAATAATAACTGATCTTTAGTCTTATAGAGCTCTAACAATTTTAATATGAGAAGCAGATCCTGCAGTTTTTATTTATTGATACTGACGCTGTTAGTAAATAGTTCTTTTGCCCAAGCGGTAGCTCCTTACCCTGATTCGGTTTATTTGTTTGCTTATTCTCCCGTGAAACCGAACGACCGGACAGGACTTGCCTTTGCGTGGAGCAATGATGGCATTGACTGGAAAGCCATCGGCCCCGAACATTATTTTATTTACAGTGATTACGGTGCATGGGGATCGCAAAAAAAAATGCTTAGCCCCTGTTTATTTGCGGGCACAGGCGGGGTATGGCATTTGGTATGGAGCCTGAATGACAGCGAAGATGTTTTTGCCTATGCCGCTTCTAAGGATCTTGTTTACTGGGGCCGGCAATCTTATCCCCAGGCAAAAACCGGAAGCAAAATTGTTAACCCGGTTATTTCCAGGCAGGCTTCAGCCGATAATTATGCCGTATCCTGGGAAAGCGGTGCCGGAACTATTTTTTCAGCTGAAACAAAAGATTTCAAAAACTATCTGCCCGCTAAAAATATCCCGGCCCATAGTTATGCCAACAGCAGGGCGCAGGCAGTAATCCTGGGACAAAAACAAACCGGCACTTTGCATAAAGTACCTTATACGGTTGTTGACAGATTGATCAATGCGCAGCAAAAGGCTCATTACCAGCACTTACGAAACAGTGAAACTACAGCTGGCGATGAGCTGCGATTTGCCGGTTTAAAACCGGTGGAAGTAACTCTAACCACCCGGCCGGCCGCATCAAAAAAAATAAGTGAGCTGCTGGTAGGCGCTTTTTTTGAGGATATTAACTATGCAGCCGATGGCGGCCTGTACGCAGAGCTTGTTCAAAACCGGGATTTTGAGTATCATCCATCTGATAAAAAGTACAGGGACGAAAGCTGGAACAGCACAAAGGCCTGGCGGGCAGGCCTGGGCAACCTGTATATTGACACGGCAGCTCCTATTCATAAAAACAACCCCCATTATGCTGTTTTAAGTTATGATACCGGCAATCCTGCTTTAATAAATGAAGGGTTTGGAGGCATAGCCGTAACAGCCGGGGAACGTTATGATTGCAGTGCTTTTATCCGTATCCCCTCTGGCAAAGCAGGTACTGTTACCTGGAAACTGGCCGATAAGAACGGGAAAATAGTAGGAACCGCGGCCATGAAAGTTCCGGCCGGGAAAACCTGGAAAAAGCTTAGCGCTGTACTAACCGCGGCCGCCACAGTTGCCGATGCTGAACTGATACTGACAGCCGGACAACCCGGTACAATTCATTTGGACATGGTTTCATTGTTTCCGCAAAAAACATTTAAAAACAGAAAAAATGGCCTGCGTGCTGATCTGGCACAGGCGCTGGCAGATATGAAGCCTAAGTTCCTGCGGTTCCCGGGCGGATGTGTAGCTCACGGAGATGGTATTGCCAATATTTACCGCTGGAAAAATACTATTGGCCCGCTGGAGGCCCGAAAACCTATGCGCAACCTGTGGAATTACCACCAGACTATGGGGCTGGGCTATTACGAATACTTCCAGTACTGTGAAGATATGGGAGCAGAACCGCTGCCTGTGCTGGCCGCCGGGGTTCCCTGCCAGAACTCCTCTACGGGAGGGGCAGGGCAGCAGTGCGGTATACCCATGGAAGAAATGGATGAATATGTTCAGGATATTTTAGACCTGGTAGAATGGGCCAACGGGGATGCCAAAACAAGTAAATGGGCAAAGATGCGTGCCGGGGCAGGCCATCCTGAACCCTTTAACCTGAAATATATAGGTATTGGCAATGAAGACCTGATCACCGATATTTTTGAAGAGCGTTTTACCATGATCTTCAATGCCATTAAGAAAAAATACCCCGAAATACAGGTTGTGGGCACTTCGGGGCCTTTTTATGAAGGAACAGATTATGTGGAAGGCTGGGATATTGCCCGGAAACTGGGCGTGGATCTGATTGATGAGCATTATTATGTGCCGCCGGGATGGTTTATACACAACCAGGATTATTATGATAAGTATGACCGGAATGGCAGCAAAGTGTATTTAGGGGAATACGCCAGTCATTTGCCGGGCCGCCCCAATAACCTGGAAACTGCTTTATCAGAAGCACTGCACCTGAATAATATGGAGCGAAACGGGGATATTGTAGCTATGACATCTTACGCGCCCCTTTTTGCCAAAGAAGGCAATACCCAATGGAATCCGGATATGATATACTTCACTAATACAGCCGTTACGCTAACTCCAGGGTACCATGTACAGCGCCTGTATGGCAATAACGCCGGTGATACCTATATCCCTTTTGAAATGACTTATTCTAATAATGCAGACGGAGTGATAAAACGAATTTCGGCATCTATCGTAAAAAATACAAAGACAAATGAACTGTTTATCCGCATGGTTAATATGTTGCCGGCAGCCGTAACTATTACTCTTAACAGTGATATGATCCCGCCAGGTGCTTCTGTACAAAAAACGGTACTGACAGGAGCTCCTGATGACAGGAAAATAAAACCGGCAGAAAGTACTGTTAGAGCAGAAAGCAATAAGCAGGAAACGCTGCCGCCCTATTCATTCACCATGTGGAAGGTGAAGCTGTTGTAAATTTTTATCAAAGCTTTTGCAATTTGTTTGGTTGCTTTGCCGTCCTGATTTTTGGTTTGAGACAATTTATAATTATACTATTATTTGTTACCGGCTTTTTAGCACAGGAGGTAAACGCCCAGATTACGGTAAAAGGTACCGTATTTGACAGTTCGGGCGTTTACCCGGTTCAGTTTGTTTCAGTTTTATCTACTTCGGGGGTTGGAAGCATTACCGATGCCAACGGCGATTATAGTATTACTGTAAGTGACCAGGATTCAATATGGTTCAGCTATCTGGAAAAGCCCACCCGGAAGTTTGCGGTTAAAAGTATCAAAACCCCTTATGCTTTTAATGTTTCCCTGCAAACATTTATACAACTATTGCCCGGAGTAAAGGCACGGGTAAGAAACTACAGGCGCGATTCTATACAAAACAGGCAGGACTACGCAAAATATTTCGACTACCAAAAACCGGGGCTTAAGGTAAATTCGCTGAGCGATGGGACCGTTGGCTTTGACCTGGATGAAATTATCAACTCCTTCCGTTTTAAAAAGAACCGGCAAATGCTCTCTTTTCAAAACCGGCTGATCAGCCAGGAGCAGGATGCTTTTATAAAACACCGTTTCAGTAAAGCCCTTATCCGGCGTATAACACAGGCCGATAATGACAGCATCATCAGCCGGTTTATTATCCTCTACCAGCCTTCGTTTTTGTTTACTTCTACGGCCAGCGACTATACTTTTCATAAATATATAAAAGACTCTTACGAGCGTTTTAAGAAAGGGCTTGTGCCCAGCCCCCTGTGGCTGGAAGGCGCTACGGAAGAAGATCCTGTAATATACAGGCGCTTCAATAATTAACCCCGGATTATGCTTAAATTGCAGCATGGGCAGGTACACAGGCATTATGCTGTTTTTACTGATATTTTCCTCTCTATCGCAGGCTCAAAACAATTGCGATGTCCTGATCAAAAACGGGAAAATTATTGACGGCACCGGCAACAGCTGGTATTATGGGGATATAGCCGTTAGGCAGGGGAAAATACTTGCAACAGGCAGAAACCTCCCTTACACAGCAGCAAAAACCATTCATGCAGAAGGACTGATAGTGGCTCCCGGATTCATTGATGTGCATACCCATATTGAAGGGGATGATGCTAAAAACCCTACGGCAGACAATTTTATTTATGATGGTGTAACTACTGTAATTGCAGGTAACTGCGGATCATCCAATGTAGATATTGGCGGTTATTTGAAATGGGTAGATTCTTTCAGGCTGTCTGTAAATGTAGCGTCCCTGATCGGCCATAATGAGGTACGCAAAATGGTGATGGGCCGCGCCAACCGCGATGCCACACCTGATGAGATGAAGCAAATGGAAGGGCTTGTTGAGGCCGCCATGAAAGGAGGCGCTGTAGGGCTTTCCACCGGCCTGATCTACATTCCCGGCACCTATACAAAAACACCCGAGATTGTTGCGCTGGCAAAAGTTGCCTCTAAATACAACGGCATTTATGCATCGCACA
This sequence comes from Niabella sp., assembly GCA_027493055.1. Lineage (GTDB taxonomy): Bacteria > Bacteroidota > Bacteroidia > Chitinophagales > Chitinophagaceae > Niabella. Next base: position 136,712 of record JAPUDO010000068.1, read on the forward strand.
TGCGCAATGAAGGCGATAAAGTTGCCGAAGCCATTCATGAAGCTATTACTATTGGCCGTGAGGCTGATATACCCGTGCAAATATCCCACTTTAAGCTAAGCGGTCAGCAAAACTGGGGGCGCAGCAGGAAAACCGTCGCCATGATAGAAAAAGCGAGAGCAGAAGGGCTGGATGTTACCATTGACCAATATCCCTATACCGCCAGCAGCACATCCATCAGCACCTTATTGCCCGATGAAATACTGGCTGACGGACAGGATAGCATTAAAGCACGGCTGCAACGGCCCGAAGTAAGAAAATACGCAACAGACAGAATGCTGAAACGGTTGAAGCAACGAAAGCTAAAACATTTTAGCTATGCGGTAGTAGCCTACTACAGGCCGGATACCTCGTACAACGGAAAAAGCATTGAAGAAATTAACCTCATGAAGGGCCGTAAGCATAAAGCCCGGGAAGAAGCACAAACCATTATGGATATTACGATGAACGGAGGCGCCAGCGGGGTATTTCATGGAATGGGAGAAGAAGATGTAAAACGCATTATGCGTTACCCCTTCAACATGTTTGCCAGCGATGCTTCTATCCGTATTTTCAACGAGGGCGTGCCACACCCACGGGGCTACGGCACTAATGCAAGGGTCCTGGGCAAATATGTTAGGGAAGAAAAAGTGATTTCGCTGGAAGAAGCGGTGAGGAGAATGACCTCTCTGCCAGCCCAGAAATTTCAGCTGAAAGACCGCGGCCTTTTAAAAGAAGGGATGGCTGCAGACATCGTAATCTTTGATGAAAAAACAGTTACAGACAAGGCTACTTTTCAACATCCCCATCAATACGCCAAAGGCTTTCATTATGTGCTGGTGAACGGCGTGGTTACAATAGATAACGAAAAACATAATGGCGTAAGGGCAGGAAAAGCGCTGTATGGCCCTGCGGCAAAAAATTAACAGGATGGAGGGGGTAGAACAAATCTCCATAGATAAAATATTTCGGTGCGCTGCACCTATAAACATTTCGAATGATCCGTAGCTACAAATATTGTCGCCGCGCAACGGCTATAAAGTTAGCACTCTATTACAGCTGTTTATAGTAATTATTCAGCCTTAGGTAGGCGCAGCGCGCCGGAAATCATTGTAACAATTCAACTATAATGCTTCTCTAAGCCGCCGCGCGGCGAAATATTATTGTTCGATGATCTGTTCAGCAATTTGTAGCTTAAAAAGGAACTTTTGTCCTACACCCGGATGGAGTGATTTGCTGTCTTAAGAGAATGCTATAAAACTGATAGATAAACTGTTGCGTTTTTTAAAAGATTTCTATCAGGAAAAACGCATTTACCTCAAAAACATATACCGTAAGGGCAACAAAAAATTCAACCGGCGATGCATTGGCAAAGGCAAACCTCTTTTTTGAATCAGGGCTTTTCGAGTTTAGTGAACCCGGTATATGAAAATATCCTGTAGAGTAAAACTGCGTTTATCTTAAAGAATTTATTGTTCTCCTTTTATTCTACAGACAACAGTTCCTGTGTACCCCATTTAGAGCTGCTTTTCACCATTCCAAAATCCGGTACAAACCATTCTGTGAGCTGCATTTTTATGGGAATGCCAATGCCCATTGTAATTACTGTTTTAGCATCGTAAGTAATTTTATAAGCCTCCCAGGTGCCGGCAGGGGTAGTTATTTTTTCTTTTGCTTCTACCTTTCGGTTGGTGACATCTATGGATACATTGGCGGTCATCCCGTTCTCCATTTTCATGTCCATATTAAAGTTGCCATCCTGCAAAGCCTGGCCCACACTTAACGAAGCAGGATATTCCATATATGCACCTTTCCCCTCTACTTTGGCATTTTTAAACTGCTCCATTTGCTGCGGGCTCAGCATCATCCTCATATCAATCATTAATACGCCGCTTTTACATTGCATGGTACCTTTTCCACCGCCCATTGATTTACCTTTTTTATCAAAAACCTCTGACTGAACGGTAGCGCTGGTTATGCCGCCGTTTTTAGATACGCCCGACACTTTATACACATACTTTCCGTCTTCTTTACCTTTCCTGTCAAACATCCCTATGGTAATAGTTTTATTGTTCTGCAAATAGTAATAGCTGCACTGCGCAAAGCAGCAGGCGCCCATTGTACAAAAGACAATAAAAAGGAATACTCTCATATTAGTGTTTTTAGAAATGCAAGGTACTGCGTTCTGATTGGGGGGCCAATCGCCTAAATAGGTGAATGATACAGTATTGCCGTTTTATCCGTAATTTGTATAACTTATATTGAAAGCCTATGACGCCTGCTGTTTTTTATTGTTTAACAATGCTCTTCTCCTGTTCTGTTTTGGCCCAGAGCAACAACTATAAAAAAGAAGACAACATTGTTTATGGGGTCACCTCAGGAACCGTTTTACTGATGGATGTGTACCGGCCTTTAAAAGCTAATGGCAAAGGACTTCTATATATTCCCGGAAGTGGATTTGGATTTACCTATCCCCTGCAATATGATCAGCCGCAGCTCAAAGATGATGTTGATTTGGATAGCGCTTATACCGGGGCCTGGGTACACAGCCTGGTAAATAAAGGATACACCTTATTTGTTATTAACCATCGTTTCACCCCTGTATTCAAATACAAAGACATCATAAATGACTGCAGGCGTGCCGTTCGTTTTATAAGGTCTCATGCTGAAAAGTTTAATATTGACGCCTCTCATATTGGCGCTATGGGGCACTCATCCGGCGCCTGTCTTGCAGCCCTGCTGGGCACTTCGGATGAAAGCTTTGAGGAAGCTCCCGAAAAAACAGATACCACCGGTTTTAGAGTACAGGCGGTTGTTACACTGGCTGCGCCCTTCGACCTTTCGGACTATAAAAAACAACAGGACACTGCTATAGACAACGACTTTGCAATAAGTATAATGAGCGCTTATGTAGGCGAACAGCCTGAAACGAAAGACGGATCGTTCCTGCTTTCGGGTAAATATGCGGAAGCATCCCCTTTAGCGCATGTTTCTACAGGCGATGCGCCCACCCTGATCTACTATTCTGATAATGATCCTGTCATTCCTCCCAGACATGCCATTACTATGTATGAGGCTTTAAAAAAGAACCAGGTGCCTGCAAAAATAGTAGAAAGAAAAGGCCAGAACCATGGCCCTGTTCCGGATATGAATGAAGTAGACCAGTGGTTTAAAACCTGGTTGAAATAACTATTGTGAAGCAGAGAAGCGCATCTGCACGTTGCAACTTCTTTAAAGAAGCAATAAGATTACACCAGGCTCAATGTTGCATTTTTCCTACTATCAACGTCTTGATTCTATAAACGCTGGTACAATGAAATTTTCTGCTACATTTAAATTTATTGCTTTATGCACTGTCTTTCTCTCTGTTTGTCAGTCCTGTGAAAAAAGAAATGCAACAGATGCAAACTGTCTTGCATTTATAAAAGCAGATACATTGCGTTTTAACGTAATGGATAAAAACACTGGCGAAAACCTGTTTTTTTCCAGCACGCCAGGCTATACCACCGATCAAATATATTTCATTATAGATGATATGGCGGCTCATTTAAAACCTAAAGTAGAAGTATCAACCGGGCTGGGCAAACATTTTATGATAGCCGTAGGTACAGGGAATAAAAGCGGAATTATAAAGGGCTTTATAGATGATAAGCCGGAGTACACTATTCATTATTTAATGAAGGAAGACAAAAGTTCGGAATGCCCTATGTACGTTTTTGATAAAATAACAATTAACGGAAATCAGCAGGAAAAAAATATAAAAGGCAGCGTGATCCTGTTGAAAAAATAATTGACATTGTAACCACAGGTTATTTTTTAACCTGATTCTAATTTCAAGCGTTAAGCGAAGTCGAAGTGTCTTTTCTATTCAATGCGGTTTAAAAAGTACTGTTTTGCCATAAGGCACAAAGGCACAAAGACACAAACAAAATACAATTTGAAAATCAGCTCTTTTTAGCACTTTCTTCGACTTCGCTCCGTAAGTGATGATCCTGTTATCTGTCATTGCTTATTTACATTACACCTCACTATTGCAATACGCCATATTTCCCGCTTTGGAACTCCTTTATTGCTTCATGAATTTCTGCCTGTGTATTCATTACAAACGGACCATAGCTTGCAATAGGCTCATTAATAGGTTCTCCGCTCAGCAACAACACCACACTATCTGCTGAAGCTGTGAGCCCCACCTCTTCACCCTCGTTTTTAAACAACACAAAACTATGTTCGGCTACTTCACTGTCATTTACTTTCATATGTCCTTCAATAACCAGCAGCGCAGTATTATGAGCAGCCGGAACACTTGCTGTAACCGTTGCGCCTTCTTTTAATTTTATATCGAAAAGGTTTACCGGCGTATAAGTAGCCGCAGCGCCTTTGTTGCCGTTAAAATCACCGGCAATCACATTTACTTCGCCACCACTATTGGGTAATAACACTTTGGTTATATTTTCCTGGGTTAACGCCTGGTAATGCGGAGCAACAGGTTTATCCTTTTTAGGCAGGTTTACCCAAAGCTGCACCATTTCAAAAAAACCTCCTTTGGCTGCAAATTTTTCCTCGTGATATTCCTTGTGCAAAACGCCTGAGCCTGCAGTCATCCACTGCACATCGCCGGGATGGATGATTCCGCTGTTGCCGGCGCTGTCATTATGCGCTACGCTTCCTTTATAAGAAATAGTAACCGTTTCAAATCCTTTATGCGGATGTACATCCACGCCTCTGGGCTTATCAGTAGGAGAAAAGTTAAATGCTGCTGCAAAGTCCAGCATCAAGAACGGGCTGATGCGCTGTTGTGTAATGCCTCCGCGGGGTATATAATTATACACCCGGAACCCATCACCTACCATACCGGGCTGTACCGGTTTTGCTATTATTCTTTCAATTGACTTTTTCATCTGTATTTATTTTATATTTTTTAATGTTCAGATGGAACACCCGATATATTCCTGCTTATCAAATTTTGCACGGGCGTTTCATAACTATTTTCTTCTTTAGTAGCAAAGCTACAACAGCACCTGCCCTGGCAGCAATAAACAGGATTAAGTAAAAAAGCTAATGTAGATTAATTGCGTTTGGGAGAAAGTTTTGTAATAGTTATACCACTGCTGGTCAGACCGGGTACACTATCTTTTCTTCATGGGCTGGCTTAGCATTTTGCTTAAAAACTCAGGAGTAATGCCAATGTAAGAAGCTACATATTTCTGGGGGAGCCCCTGGATCAGGGACGGATAGCGTTCGCAAAAATTACCATATCGTTCCGCAGCGGTAAGGCTTAGTGAGTCGATCAGTCTTTGCTGGAACGTAGCCAGTGAACGCTCTGATAATATCCTGAAATAGCGCTCCAGCGCGGGAACAGTATGGTACAGGTTATCTATATCCAACTGCTTTAGCAGCACAATTTCACTATCTTCTATAGCATCAATATTTAAACTGGATGGCACTGCGTTCAGTAGGCTCTTCATATCTGCAATCCACCAGCCGGAAGGCGCAAACTGCAAAATATGCTCTGCCCCGTTCTTATCAATAGAATAGCTGCGCAGGCACCCGGAGTTTACAAACACAAGATGATGCTGCACTTCTCCCTCCTGGTATAAAAGGTTCTTTTTCTTTAACTTTTTAGTCTTCAGACAGCCGCTCACCAGTTGCTGTTCTTTATCAGAAAGTACAACACGCTTTAAAATGCTTTGTATTAATAGTTCATGGCTCATGGGAGTGTATAGCAATAGTATTTTAAAAATTTAAGAGCTGCTGCACTTTCTCTTCCAGGCGGGAGGCGGCCATAAAATCAGCTTCCAGCCTTTTATTGAAAGGCACCGGCGTGTCAAGCGATGCACAGCGCATGACGGGCGCATCGAGCATATTAAAGCAATACTCACCAATCCATGAAGCGATCTCTCCACCAATCCCTCCTGTTAAAGTATCTTCATGCAAAACCAGCACCCGCCCGGTTTTTTCTGCCGTGCTTTTAATAGCATCAAGATCCAGCGGCTGTAATGTCCTGAGGTCAATAATCTCAATGGAGGTCTCCGGGTGCCCGGCAGCATATTCTTCTGCCCATATAACGCCCATGCCGTAGGTGATGATGGAAATATCCTCTCCGTACCTGACTACCCTCGCTTTTCCAATCTCCACTTCATAGCTATCATCAGGCACATTCCCTGTAAGGCTCCGGTATAAGGCTTTATGCTCAAAATACAGTACCGGGTTAGGATCGTTAATGGCAGCGATCAATAATCCCTTTGCATCACGCGGGGTAGAAGGGTACACTACTTTCAAACCAGGCGTATGTACAAACCAGGCTTCGTTACTTTGGCTATGAAAAGGTCCCGCACCTACACCACCACCGGTTGGCATACGTATGACCACATTAACATTTTGTTCCCAGCGGTAATACATTTTGGCAAGATTATTTACGATCTGGTTAAATGCCATCGTTGCAAAATCTGCAAACTGCATTTCTACCACAGCTTTATACCCTTCCAAACTCAGCCCTAAAGCTGCACCTACCACAGCACTTTCGCATATAGGCGTATTCCTGATCCTTTCTTTTCCGAATTTTTCCACAAACCCTTCGGTTACTTTAAAGGCGCCGCCATATTCTGCAATATCCTGCCCCATCACTATCAAATTGTCCTGCTCTTCAAGGCATTGAAAAAGACCTTCCTGTATAGCTTCAATAAACCGCTTTTCAGAAACATTATTTTCATCTGCATTCAGCAACGCTTCATCTTGCTGGTGTGGCGCATATACTTCATTGATTTCTGCTAATGTATCTATTACCAGGGGATGGGCACCAGCATCGGCAAGGGCCAGTTCTTTTTCAATAGTTTCTTTTAAGGCTTCGCGCAGGGCAGTAATATCTTCATTGCTTACCACCTGCCTGCTTAATAAATATTGCTCATAATTAAGCACAGGATCTTTTTGCTCCCAGAGCTGTAACAGATCCTGCGGTACGTACTTAGTACCGCTGGCCTCTTCATGCCCCCGCATACGGAATGTAATACATTCAACAAGATAGGGCTTTTGATTTTTGATACAATAATCGCGCACACCCTTTATGGTGTCATAAACCGCCAGGATATTGTTGCCATCTATGGTCATCCCTTCCATGCCATAGCCTTTGGCTTTATCGGCCATGTTAATGCAGCGGTACTGCTCATGCGTTGGTGTGCTTAAAGCGTAGCCATTGTTCTCTACCAGAAAAATTACCGGCAGGTCCCAGACTGCAGCAATATTGAGGGCCTCATGAAAATCACCTTCGCTGGTACCGCCTTCACCGGTAAAAGCTAAAGCTACTTTATCCTTTCCGGCAAGCTTATGGGCCAGGGCTACTCCATCGGCAATAGCCAGCTGCGGACCAAGATGAGAGATCATGCCGCAGATATGATGCTCCCTGCTTCCGAAATGAAAACTGCGTTCGCGTCCTTTGCTATAACTATTCTGATGGCCCTGCCATTGATTAAATAACCTGTGCAGCGGCATATCGCGGGCAGTGAAAACGCCAAGATTCCTGTGCAACGGCAGGATCCACTCATCAGGCTGTAATGCAAGCGTGGCACCTACAGCAATAGCTTCCTGTCCTATGCCACTAAACCATTTGCTTATTTTTCCCTGGCGCAATAGTATCAGCATCTTTTCCTCTATCAGCCGTGGATACAAAATGCTGTGATACATTTGCAGCAGCTGCGCATCAGATAAATTTTTCCTGTCGAAATGCATAACACAAACGTAGGTTATTTTTATGTACGATGTATGATGTAAGGTGTACGATTACGATGTAATGAAGAAAAACTATCACTCTTGGGGTCTTATAGTACCGAAGCTCTATGTTGTAGCCTTTAACTACATTTTAAAAATAGCCAAAGGCTATATAATAGTCCTGCGAAACATTTTGTTTCGCAGAGCATGGGACCCTCTATTCCACCAGTAACAAAAAATGGCACAGGGCTTGTTTAAATTATTGTATTTTGTGATATCTTTTTATGAGGAAAGCCTTGCTGTTTATTGCCCTGTTTTTTTTGACGATTGAAATATTCGCCCAATACCGCACGGAACGTTATGACACAAGTTATTATATGTCATACCGCAATAAGCTGACGCTGGGCGCTGTTGCCATTAAAAAAAGCACTGTTTTTAAAACAGGGGCAACGGATGCGGATCAGGCTTTAAGATTCAGGCCCAATAGCCCCGGACGCCTGGGGATTTCGGTTGCGCATGATTTTATAGGTCTTTCCGCTACATTTAGCGTTAACGGGCTTGACCCCTCCTATTCTGAAAATAAAGGCAAAACCAGGCAAACCAATTTACAGATGAGCGTCACCGGCCGGAAAGTACTAGCCGATATTTACTTTCAAAAATATAAGGGGCTTTATTTGAATACAGATCCCGTTACCGGCATTGCGCCTTCCGGCAATAAATATTACATCAGGCCCGATATTGAAACTGCATTATACGGAACTACTGTAAACCTGATCGGGAACAGCAGGAAATTCAGCGCCCAGGCCGCCTTTTTATTAGATGCCTGGCAAAAGAAGTCTGCAGGTTCTTTACTTTATGGCGGCGAATTTTTTTATGGCTCGGCTAAAGGCGACAGCGCTTTTATTCCATCTGCCCTGGCAAACACCTACCCTCACTCCGGTGTTTCGAAAATTAATTTTATAACTTTCGGGCCGGGGCTGGGATATGGATATACACTGGTATTGAGTAAACACTTTTTTATTACCGGCATGGCTTCGGTTAATGCTGATGTAAGCTATATTAAAGAATGGGAAAAGACCAACGGTCAAAACAGCTTCTGGAAATTCAATCCTAATCTAAAGGCAAAAGGTGCAATTGGTTATAACACTGAAAACTGGGGCATCGGACTTTCTTATGTTTCCAACCGGCTTTTCTTTACAGGTATTGATACGGACTCGCGCTACCTGAATTACAACGATAATTATAAGCTAATGTATGTCCGCCGTATTAATGCAGGCAAAACCATTCCCCGCATAACCAATTTTGCAGGCAGGATTATTAATGCCGTAGGTTTGGGCTTTTTGATTAATTAGACAGACTGTATATGCATAAAATGCCGGAAAATTTTTGTATTTTTAATAGATAATTACAATATGAGTATTATGATACGAACAGTGATACGACCCCAAAAAAGACACATTCAATTAGACATACCCAAAGAATATATAGGGAAAGAAATTGAGATCACGTATATTCCATTAGATGAAGTGAACCAGGCATCAGATAACAAACCTGTTAAGAAAATGAAGGATTTTTGGGGCAGCATATCTGACGATACAGCAACTAAACTTCATAAGCATATATCTCAAAGTCGCGCGGAATGGAAGAGGGATATTTGATAGATTCCAATTGTGTTATAGATTTTTGCAATGGTAAATTGCCGAAAACTGCGCGTGATTTTCTTTTTGACATAGAGCAACCTCTTATATCAGTTATCACTCAAATAGAAGTGATGGGGTTTTTGGTTCCAGATAAAAAAGAAGAACAGCTACTAAATGACTTTGTTTCGTTTGCACGCATTTTACCATTATCTATCCCAGTTTCACTAAAAACAATTGACATAAGAAAGAAAAAGCGCATTAAGCTACCAGATGCGATTATCGCTGCAACCGCTATACACCACGGTTTAATTTTGGTTACCCGTAATGTTGAAGATTTTAAAGGCATTGTAAAGATTCAACTCCTGGATCCATGGGAAATGTAATGCACTTATATTACCACCAGCTCATAAAAATCTCCCGGGATTAAATATTTATCAGCAGTCTCCTGTAATTCGGAGGCCGTAATACCCTTAATGTTTGAAATATAGCGGTTAAAGAAGTCGCTATCCAGATCATTTAAAATAATATTTTTCCATCTTGCTATCATTTGGAAAGGTCCGTCCAAATCGCCCAGGATGGAGCCCATCATAAAGTTTTTTACCAGCATCAGCTCATCATCCTCTATGGGCTCATTACGCAAAATGTCCATTTCTTTATACACTTCGCTTATGGTGGCTTCGCTAACCCCTCTCCCGGCTTCGGTGGAGATCATCCATCCGTTCTCTTTCTTGTTACCCATCAGGTAGCTGTGAATACCATACGTATAGCCCTTATCCTCACGTATATTGGCCATTAACCGGCTGCCAAAAAAGCCTCCCAACACAATATTCAGTACCTGGGCTTTTAAAAAATCGGGGTGATGCCTGTTACCAAACGGCCGTGCCAGCTTTATGGAGCTCTGCGAGCTTTTTTCATCGTTCAGGATATGGAACTTATGCTCCTGTGCAGGTTGCGCTATGTATTGACGCCCCGGCTTTTTTATATGGGCAAAATCCCCGAAATGTTCTTCCAGTAAAACTTCCAGGTCATCCGGTATTTTGCCCGCCACAAATATTTTAAAAGCGCCGGTTCTGTAATACTGGTCGTAAAAATTCAGCAGGTCTTCCCTTGTCAATGCATCAAAATCCTGGTGCCGGCTAAAGCGGCCATAAGGGTGCTGTTCTCCAAAAAGATACGTGTCAATGAGGCGCCCCGCCACAAAACTGCTTTTTTTCAGGTTCACATCCAGCTTTTGCTTCATGTTCTGTATGGCTATATCCATTTCGCTCTGCAAAAGAGACGCTTCAGAAAAGAGCTCCCGTATTACAGGCAGCAGCTTTCCGGTATGTTTTGTAAGCGTATGCAGCGTGACCGTAGCAAACTCGGCGCCGCAATTACGACCCAGGTGAGCGCCATAGTATTCAAAATGCTCATTAATTTCAAATGCTGTTTTGGTTGCGGTGCCGTTCTTCAGCAGGAAATTGGTTACAGCAGCCTGCAGGTTTTTTTCTTCAAACCAGTTTCCTGCATCAAATACCCATTCTATTTGCAGCACTTCTTCGGTTCCTGCATCAATGGCATATACTTCCACTCCGTTCTTCAGCACATATTTCTGATACGGTTGTAATTGCAGGTTGAAGTTTACAGCATCTACTATGGGCGGCGCTATGGTTCTGTTCAGCATTTCCAAAATTTAAACCGCAAATATAGCAGGAAAAGTCGGAGGGCAGGAAGTCCGGAGTCAGAGTTCCGAGGAGGTTACTATCAACCAAATGGAAATGTACGGTATAAGGTGTTCGATGTACGATATGAAAACAGACAGAAAAAGTCTGAAGCCGGAAGCTAAAGGCCGCGTACACGTTTCTTCTTTCTCAAACTTCCGGACCCCGGACTTTCGGACTTTCTGACTAATTCAAATCAGCAGCCAGCATAATGGAAATGTACGGTATAAGGTGTTCGATGTACGATATGAAAACAGACAGAAAAAGTCTGAAGCCGGAAGCTAAAGGCCGCGTACACGTTTCTTCTTTCTCAAACTTCCTGACTTCCTGACTAACTCAGTTGATGCTTCTCCTTATTAATTTTCCAAGCCGCTTCAGCCTTGCCCAACCGGTCAGGCAAGCTTCTATTCTTTGTCACGAACTTCTGATATCCCACCCCTGATTTCATCCCATATCTCAACAATTTCATCCCATTTTATAAAACCAAACGGGGTTTGTGCTTTAATCTTGCAGTCAAATTACACAATATGAAAGCAAGAGAAATATATAATAAAATTGAATTCTGGATCGTAACTATAGTAGCTGCCTCTCTTTTATTAAGCCTGCTTATTATGAGTAAAAATCCTGACGTCCATAGATCTTACAGGTTTGAAGAGTATTATATAAAATATAATTTCTGGAAACACCTGTTTTTGCCCGGCCTGTCACAGATCATCATTTACTATTGTGGTTATGTACTGATTACCCGGTTTGTAGGAGAGAAAAAAGATAACTGGACCAAAGCCGGCTCTGTGTTTGGCCTGTACCTTATTATTGCCACCCTGGTATCTGTTACCTATACTTATACAGATGCGTGGGTATTCGGAAAATACGATTTTAATACAAGATATATTTACCTGTTTACGGATGGGTTTACAACAGTTGCCATCATATTCCTGATCTATATTGCCTATTATATTTTAAAAGAGCTGATACTGAAATCTGCCGAAGCAATAAGAGCCAGGCAAAGCAGTAATAAGCTGAAAGAAACAACAAGAACGGGGCTGCTCTTTGGTTTTTTAGCATTTGCCTGCTGGGTGGCCATTATGATCATACTGTCGGCCAACAATGCAAGAGAAGTAATGGCTATATGGGCGGTTGGCGTGCCCTATGCTTTTATTATAGTACTGATCCACATTAAATACCTTATTCCGTTAGCAGGGAGCAAACGTTTTAAAAACGCAGCATACCTGTGGCGCGTTGCTCCCATTGTTTTTTTATTAACCCTTTTGGGAAGCGCCTTTTGCGCAGGTATTTCGGGCACGGGCAATATGGGCCCTTTTTTCCTGGTGCTGATCATTTTTGCTATATGCATAATTGTTCCGGTATCCTGGTATATTTCCAAAAACCGGATTGATAAAGAAGTGTTGCAAACAGCTCTTGGTTCGTCAGAAGCGAATATCAGTTTCCTGCGTTCACAGATCAACCCGCATTTTTTATTTAATGCCCTGAACACTTTATACGGCACGGCCCTCCAGGAAAATGCAGAGCGAACAGGTGAAGGTATTCAGAAGCTGGGCGATATGATGCGTTTTATGCTGCATGAAAACATTCAGGAAAAAATATCACTGACGCGGGAAGTGGATTACCTGAATAATTATATTTCTCTGCAAAAACTGCGAACGGCCGCATCCCCTGAAATAATCATTCAAACCAATATTGAAGAGCAACTGAACCGGCTGGATATTTCACCTATGCTGCTGATCCCCTTTGTGGAAAATGCCTTTAAGCACGGCATCAGCCTGCAACAGCCTTCATTCATAAATGTTTCACTGCATACCAAAGAAACGGTATTGTTTTTTGATGTGCATAACAGCGTGCATCTTAAAAATGAATATGATCCTGAAAAAATGAAAAGTGGCATCGGCCTGCAAAATGTAAAGCAAAGGCTGGCGCTGCTTTATCCTAAAAAGCATGAATTAATTATAAGAGAAAGCGCGAAGGAGTTTTTTGTTCACTTAACTATAAAGCTATAGACATGAATATATCCTGTTTATAATTTTTACAGTTATTTATTTGGCTATAGGTCCACTTTGATAAACCGTATAAAATCAAACGTCTTCAGACATTAATTATTTCTCCAACAGTTTAAAAAAAGTTATTTTTATATTATGTCAGTTCTACGTTTAAACCGTACAGCATTTAAAGCCCAGTCTTTTGCAGAGGCCGCAGATCATGCACCATACTATAAAAAACTTTCGTGGCAGGAGCGGCTTGAAGTTGCAGGCTATTTAAATGCCATAGCTTATAATTTCGATCCTGAAAGACCTCCTGTAATGAACAGGCTGGTATTTAGTACAAGATCTTTAAAAAATGGCAAATTTATTTAATCCTGATTTTAGAGATTTTATAGCCGCAATGAATGAACAGCAGGTAAAATATATGCTGGTAGGAGGGTTTTCTGTCATCCTGCATGGCTATTCACGCACTACCGGCGATATGGATATCTGGGTAGAGCAAAGTTCCGATAACTATCAAAAGATTAAAACAGCCTTTCAGCAATTTGGAATGCCTGTTTTTGATATGACTGAAAAGAACTTTCTGTTTCATCCGGCTTGGGATGTATTCACATTTGGAGTTCCGCCTGTTGCCATTGACATTATTACTAAAATCGAAAACCTGGACTTTGAAAAGTGCTTTGAAAAATCTGTTTTCTTTGAGGAAGACAGTTTAATAATAAGGGTCATCCACAAAAACAATTTGATAGAGGCAGGAAGATATAAAGACCTTGACGATCTGCAAAATCTTGAAGCTATTTAATTATCATTAAACTTTACTTCTTTTGACCGCCATAGCTATAGACGATGAGCCCATTGCGCTGGAAGTGATCAAAAATCACGCTTCCAAAGTGCCCTTTGTAGAATTGAAAGCTGTTTTTACGAACGCTTTTGAAGCAATAAGTTATTTGCAGCATAATAAAACCGACCTGCTTTTTTTAGATATAAAGATGCCGGACATCAATGGTATAGAGTTCTTTAAAACCTTAACCAACCCGCCCATGGTTATTTTTACCACGGCGTACAGCGAACATGCGGTTGAAGGTTTTGAAGTAGCGGCTGTTGATTATTTATTAAAACCATTTCCGCTATCCCGTTTTTTAAAAGCCTGTACCAAGGCTAATGAACTGCTGGCATTAAAGGCAGGCAATAGCAGGCATACAGATTACATCTTTTTAAAAGACGGTTATGAGCAGGTGAAGGTTTGGTTTGATGATATTTTATATATAGAAGCAGCCGGAAACTATCTTAATTTCTTTTTAAAGAATCACCAAAAGCTGCTTACCCGCTCCACTATAAGCGATATTGAAATACAACTACCCGAAAGTCTTTTTACCCGCGTTCACCGCAGCTATATAGTTGCCAATAATAAAGTGGATAAATATAATAAACAGGCTGTATTTATTGGGTTTACTGAAATACCGATTGGCAATACCTACCAGTTTACGGCAAAAACAAACCTATAGGTTTGTTTTTGCAAAATAATAAAGCGTACTGCTGTTCTCTCTTGTTAAAATATTTTTTGCTGTTTTATTAATGTCCTCTGCCGTAACCTCTGCATATTTCTGAAGTTCGGTATTCATCATATTGGCATCACCTAACAACTCATAAAAAGCCAGGCTGTTGGCCCGGTTCAGCAGGCTCATATCTTCAAAGGCCATAATGCTTTCTGTTTTATTCTTTACTTTTTCCAGTTCTTCAACTGAAATAAGATGTTGCCTGATATCGTCCAAAACTGCTTCCACAGCTGCTTCCGCAACCTTCATATCCGCACCTTTTACCAGCTTGCCTTCAATAGCTAAAAGTCCGGGATCGAGGCTGCCAAAATGATAACACTGGATATTTACAAATAACTGCAGCTCCTTTACCAGCTTCTGATACAGGCGGGACGATTCTCCGCCCCCTAAAATATCCGTAAGCAGGTCCATTGCATGGTACTGCACACTCATACGGCCTTCTATATGCCAGGTTTTATAAAAAGCATCTAGCGGAACCTCTGCGCTTACCTCTTCCACTCTTGCTTCAGGCTGTACTCCTTCTGTGGGAAGGTTACGTATATATTTTTCCCCGGGCTCAATGCTGCCAAACCATTTTTCTGCCAGCTGCCGCACTGTTGCGGTTTCCACATTTCCGGCCACTACCATTATTGCATTATTGGGCCTGTAATACCTGAAAAAGAACTTTTTGACATCTTCCAGCTGTGCTTCTTCTATATGCGCCAGTTCCCTGCCAATGGTCATCCATTTATACGGATGATTTTTATAGGCCAGCTCACGCATTTTAAACCAGGCATCTCCGTAAGGCTTATCAATATAATGCTCTTTGAATTCCTCGCACACTACTTTACGCTGCACTTCAAGGCTTTTTTCGCTGAAAGCAAGAGACAGCATCCGGTCACTTTCCAGCCAGAAAGCTGTTTCCAGGTTTTCGGCGGGCAGCTGTATATAATAATTGGTAAGATCGTTAGTGGTGTAAGCATTATTCTCGCCTCCTGCCATTTGCAAAGGCTCGTCATATTCCGGCACATTTACCGAACCGCCAAACATTAAATGCTCAAAAAGATGCGCGAAACCGGTTTGTGCCGGGTTTTCGTCCCTGGCACCTACATCGTACAATATATTCATTACCGCTAAGGGGGTAGATGCATCCTGGTGTATAATCACCCTCAGCCCGTTATCCAAAACAAATTTTTCAAAATGAACCATGCCGCGAAAGTAAGGGGTTTTATCATTGGATACAATGTTATTGGAATGCAATTATGCTCAATAATCCCTGTTTTGCAAAAAATTATCCCCTCCATTCCGTATGTATATTTTAATGCCGTCCCTGAAATCTTTGGACAGCGTTTGGTTAGGTATAGCTTTTCCATTGAGAATGTTAATCACGCGCATTTTTTTTACCAAAAGCGTATCATTCCTTTTTACAATTACATCAATTGGCCCATAGGTTGATTGCAGGGCCAGTTTTAAATCATTAAGCGTCATCCCGAATTTTTTATTTACAGCCAGCACTTCATCGCCGGCCTTAAGGCCGGCTACATCAGCCGGTGATCCTTTAGGAATATCTCCAATAACAGCCATATTGTCAACACTGTATAGTTCTACTCCTGAGTAAGCATAATCAAAGGGGTCTGTAAAAAATTTATTAGGGATAATGTGAACCTGGCGGGCCCTGTAATTTAAGATACAGTTAAACCGCCTGAAGATATCGTTACCCACTAATCCGCCGTAACCGGGATAAGCCGTAATATTATACTCATCATCAAAAATATTAATGGGTACATTTTTAAATTTATAGGGGCCAATTTTAAGCTCTCTCATTACACTTAAGTGAAACTGCACTTTTCCGCCCATTCCCTCTCCCTGCTTCAGGTATTTTTTTCTTTTAGATTTTAAAAATGCGCTGTCCTGTATATAATCTTCCGAGAACAATACCGTAAGCCCCGCTCCTATATCAAACAGGTAATTAAATTTACGTTCCCGTGCATCTTTTATTTCAGTGCCCAAATAGGGCAGCCTGTTAATTTCAGGACGCATAATATGCCCACCCCTGGGATATTTAATGGTTCCGTTGCTCCAGAAAGACATTTCCTGCTTTTCATAATCAAGCTTTACTATATACCGGCTAAGCACAGCATATCCCATAATACCATCTATCTTTTGTCCATAAAGCGCCGATAAAATTTCGTAATCAATTACATGGAAATTAAGGCTGTCTATCACAAGATCATTGATCGTTAACTTCCGGTTTTTCAAAAATCCTACTTTTACGGTTCCGCCAATACCCCTGATCATGCGTTCGGGCGGCGGCTGCGGTAATCCCAGCTCCATTACTGTAGCAGAGTCTAGCGAAATGCCACCGCTTCCGGTATCCAGTACAAAGCAAAGCGAATCTTTAAAATCATCCAGCAAAGCTTTAAAAACAACCACGCCACCCGTAAACTGTGTAAAGCGGATCTTTGTAAGCTGGCGGCTTGGCGGGTCAACAAATTCTTCCTGCGCAAAACACCGGGTGAATATGCAAACCAAAAGCAGGCCTGTAAATATATATTTCATGAGTGGCAAAGGATTGCTTTAAAGTTACCGTTTTTACATATATTTAGTGTAAATGCTTTAGTATGATGAGCCCTGAAGTTTATAGGGAGAGGTCTCCGTTATCTGAGAAAGACTGCTTTGTTGTTTTTGACCGCAGAAAATCAACCTTTACATTTCCCGTTCATATACATCCCGAATATGAGCTCAATTTTGTGCATGGTGCAAGGGGCGCAAAAAGAATTGTAGGAGACCTGGAAGAAACCATTACCGATAAAGACCTGGTATTAATTGCCAACCCCGAGCTAAAGCACGCCTGGAAAGACGGAGATTGCAAAAGCAACAATATACATGAAATCACCATCCAGTTTCATCCCCAGCTAATAGAGCAATACAAAAATAAAAACCAGTTTGAAAGCATCCGGCATCTCCTGGAACGCGCATCAAAAGGCGTGTCGTTCGGACAGGGAACTATAGAAAAAATACAGCCTCTGTTACAAATTATAACTATGGAAACAGAAGGGTTTTACTCTGTTATGCGACTGTTCATTCTTCTGTATGAGTTGTCAAAAAGCAATGATTACAGGGTGCTTTCCTCCGGTACAGCCATTGAAATGAACCGCACCACCGAGTTACTGAACAGGCTGCATGAATATATCAGTACAAATATTTCTGCTGACATTCGCATATCAGACACGGCCAAAGAGCTGAATATGAGCAGATCTACTTTTGCAAGGTTCTTAGCCACCAACACCCAAATGAACTTTACTGATTATGTGCTGGACCGGAGGATAAAAACGGCTATATTAAAATTAAAAGCGGGGCTTCCTATTGCAGAAGTTGCTGATCAATGCGGCTTCAACAGCGTTTCTTATTTTTACAGGGTTTTTAAAAAAGCCCAGGGAACAAACCCTGCAGCATTCAGGGATGATCATAATAAACTGCGGGTGATTATATAAACCGATAATTCGCTGCTTTTTAATTTTTGAGCAAATTTTTCAAAAAGTATAAGCAAATTGTTAAAAAATTTCGTAAGTACCGAAGTGAAAAAATAGCCATTCTTTTACATTTCAGCCTCTTCAAGAAAAAGCATTATAAAAAAATTTTATCATAGATCATTGATAATAAGCATTATAAAAAACACCTTTTTAGCTTCTGACAAATTGAACTTTGATCCAAGAGTTCAATTACAATGAGTATATTTTGAAAAAGGATCCGTTTATCCTTAACATACTTTTAGCTTATTAATTCACTAAATAAGCCATATGGTATGAAACAACTATTACTCGTACTGCTTTTCGGAGCTATTTGCCATTTTACATGGGCACAAGAAATAATTTCTGTTAAAGGAACCGTCAGGGACAGGGATAATAACCCGCTCTCCGGTGCCACGGTCAGCATTAAAGGAACTTCTAACGGAACAGCAACATCTGACAACGGAACTTTCACGCTAAACGTTGCCAGGGGCCAGGTGCTTGTATTTTCTTATACAGGAAAGCAGGACGCCGAGATTACCGTTACTAACAACAGCGATCTTACCATTACCCTTACTGACAAGAATGAGGGGATGGATGAAGTTGTTGTAATTGGTTATGGAACAATCAGGAAAAAAGACCTGACAGGCGCTGTTGCTTCTGTTACAGGAAAAGACCTGCAGGCAAACCTGGCCAAAACGGTTGCCGGAGCGCTCCAGGGCCGTGTAGCCGGTGTAACCGTAACCAATGTAGGTGGCCAGCCGGGAAGCGGTATGAACATCAACATCCGCGGTTTAAGTTCATTAGGCTCCAACACCCCTTTGTATATTATAGATGGTGTTTATGGAGACATCAACATGGTGGACCCTGCAGATATAGCATCAGTAGAAGTCTTAAAAGACGCCTCTGCGGCAGCTATCTATGGTTCCCGTGCTGCTAATGGCGTGGTAATCATTACCACCAAAGGCGGCAAAAAAGGAATGCCGGCTACCGTTAATATTAATGCTTATACAGGAGTTCAAAGCATTACGAAGAAACTGGGTGTAATGAACGCACAACAGTGGAAAACCATTATGAAAGAATCGGGTTATTTACCGGAGCAGGCAACTAATTACACAGGAAATGGAACTAACTGGCAGGATGAAATTTACGTAAAAGCGCCGGTTAGTAAAGTTAATGTGGATGTATCGGGCGGTGGTGACCACTCCACATACAACGTGTCTGCAGGTTATATTGACCAGTCAGGTATTTTAATGTCCACCGGGTACAAGGCATTTAATGTCCGGGCAAAAAATACGTTTAATTTCTTCAACAATCATTTCCGTTTGGGCAATACATTCCTGGTAAAATCGGGGGATAGAAAATACAGTGACTTCACTATTACTGACGCTTTACGCCAAAACCCAATGATTCCTGTATTAGACCCCAACCAATTAGGTGGCTATGCTCCCTGGCAGCCATGGATGAAAAACCTGGATAACCCGGTTGGTTATTTAAAATTACACAATTCCCATGTTTATCAGACAGATATCCTGGTGAATGGATTTGCTGAAGTTGACCTGTTTGTAAAAGGGCTGAAATATAAGTTCAACCTGGGTATCAACAGAACAAATGGCAGAAACTACTACTTTAATGATCCTTATAATTTTGGTTCGGGTATTACAAAATCTTTTTTATCAGAAAACGCATTTTTCAACAACCAGTGGTTAGCTGAAAATACCCTTCATTATGATAATACATTTAATGAGCATACCATTTCGTTCTTAGCCGGTTATTCGGCACAGGAAAACAGCAACAGGGGATTTGGCGCCAGCCGCAATGATTTGCCCTTTGGAACCAATTCAATAGGAGCAGGCTCTCCTACTGAGCAAAAAACATCCGGTGGGTTACAGGAGTCATCCCTAGTTTCGGTTTTTTCCCGTTTAATGTATAGTTATGACTCCCGTTATTTATTAACGGCCTCTGTACGTCGCGATGGTTCTTCCCGTTTTGCGGATGGCAACCGTTATGGCGTATTTCCATCCATAGCTGTGGGCTGGAATATTATGAATGAAAAGTTTTTTGGCAGTGCAAAAGATAAGATCAACGAATTAAAATTACGTGCCAGCTGGGGTAAATTAGGTAACCAGGAAATTGGTAATTACCCTACTCAAAGTACAGCTTCTACAGGTATTAACTACTTACAAGGCATTGGCAGCAATGAAATCTGGTGGCAGGGTGCTACTACCGGCGCCAGCTGGGTATCTCCTAAAAACCTTACCTGGGAAGAAACCGTTACCAGCAACATAGGTATTGATCTGGCTTTCTTAAAAAACAAACTTACCGTTAGTGCAGATTACTATGTAAGAGAAACACGCAATATTCTTTTAAGTATTAACATGCCACAGTCAGCAGGTTTGGGCGGATCTCCCACAATGAATGCCGGAACCATTGAGAACAAAGGTTTTGAACTTTTAGTAAACTACAGAAATTCTATCGGGGAATTAAACTATAACATTGGCGTTAATGCTTCTTCCGTTAAAAATAACGTAAAAGCAGTAACAGTAGGTAATGTACAGGAGTTTGGCGGTTATAATCCACAAGGCGAGGGAACGATAACCTGGGCTAAAGTAGGTTATCCTATCGGCGGCTTTTGGGTAATCAGAACCGATGGAATTTTCCAGTCTGATGCCGAAGCACAGGCTTATAAAAACTCTAAAGGCCAGGTAATACAACCTGATGCTAAAGCGGGTGATATCAAATTTGTTGATTTTAATGATGATGGGAAAATTGCAGATGATGACAGGCAATATGTAGGTAGCCCCTTTCCTAAAATGGCGTATGGAATCAGGGCCGGATTTGACTATAAAGGAATTGATCTGGGTATCTTCTTTGATGGAATGTATGGCAATAAAATTTATAACTATACCAGGGCCAGAATGGAATCCACCAATGAAATTATCAACTTCTCTACAAGTCTGTTAAACTCCTGGACCCCGTCTAATACCAACACAGATTTACCGCGCTTTACGCAACAGGACCCCAATAAAAACTTCCGCCGTGTAACTGATCGCTGGATAGAAGACGGTTCTTTCTTCCGTTTGAAAACGCTTGAATTGGGTTATACTTTACCTCAGCATATTACAAGTCTTGCAAAATTAAAAACCAGCAGGATTTATGTAGCAGGTGACAACCTGTTAACCGCTACTAAATACAAAGGTTATACTCCGGATCTTGGCCAGAATGATGAACAAAATGGCGGAGGCTCCGGTACATTAACCAGGGGTACAGACCACGGCCGTTTCCCGATTGCAAGAACTATAATTGTTGGGTTACAGGTTAATTTCTAAAATAATTAAAGAATCACACTCTTTGCATTTATTGATCCAAAAAATGATATTTAAATGAAAACGTCTATAAAAAAATTATCAGTAGTTGCAGCCGCCGCACTTCTTATCAGCGGGTGTAATGAAAAAGATTTTTTAAATAAAATAAATCCTAACTCTCCGGTAGAACAAACATTCTGGACAACAGAAGCCAATGCTGTTTCTGCTATCCCTACTATTTATTCATCCATCCGTGGTCAAATGTATGGCTATTACGGTGCCTATACAGGATGGCACACTATGAACAGGGCCGATGATGTTTGGTTTATTTTAGGAGAAGAAGTATTGAACTGGGAGCCGGCATCATTTACCAATACACCCGGCACAGCCGAAAGTGATTTCGGAAGATTATACACCGGGGTAAACCGTGCCAATGTATTTTTAAAAAACATTGCTAATGTAAAAATGGATGAAACTAAAAAGAATGAGCTGATTGGTGAAGCCAGCTTTTTAAGAGGGATGTACTATTTCCTGTTAGCCTCTAATTTTGGCGATGTTCCCCTCAGGTTAATCCCTGCGGGTGATGAAGCGGATGGTGCCATGAAAGAATCTTCGCCCGAAGCCGAGGTTTGGAAACAGGTTATTGCTGATTTTACTACTGCTAAAAATCACTTGCCTATAGCCCGCACCAATGCAGAAGCCGGCAGAGCTACAAAAGGTGCTGCCATTGCATTCTTAGGTAAAGCCCTGGTTTATACAAAAGATTACCAAAATGCAGAAAAAGAATTGGCGGCTCTTTTAACGGCTCCTTATACTTACGACCTGGTAGATAATTTTGAAGACAACTTTAAAGAAACAACAGAGCTGAATAAGGAATCTGTTTTTGAAATTATGTATAACGGCAAATACTCCAATGGCGGTACCTGGGGTAATGACGGAAGTACTACACAGGGTTTTGTAATACCCAACTTTGCCGGATCGGCTGGTACAGGCGGCTGGTTTAAATGGATGCCTTCAGCTTCTATTGTCAGGGATTTTATTGCCGAAGAACGTCCGGCAGGTTCTGATACCCGTTTCGACAAAAGAATGTACACCAGCTTTTTCTGGAAACATTCCGACTTTGAAAGCGGCATTGCAGACGGTGCATGGTTTGGCAACCAGTCTTTTGATGAAATGTGGGAGAACGCCGCGGGTAAACGCCAGCGTGGCGAGCCTGACTACCCTACCATTAGCGGCAAAAAAGGAAGGTTCCTGATTAAAAAATATACTAACTTCTACAAAAACGTTGCGGATGCCAATAGCATGTACGACCAATCTAATCAAAACAACAATTTACGGATGTTCCGTTTTTCTGAAGTATTGCTGTTACATGCCGAAGCTGCTATCAAAAACGGAAATCTAAGTGCAGCCGCAGCCGATTTGAAGCGCATCAGGGTTCGCGCAGGTTTAAATCCCAACAAAACCTGGAGTGGAGCTGAAGATATGATGAACGAAGTGGTAAAACAAAACGAACTGGAATTTTTCTTTGAGGGCCATCGTTTCTTTGATCTAAAACGTACTTATCCTTACGCTCAAATGAAACAAATTTTTGTGGACAATAAAAAGCAAGGTGCGGAAAACTTCCAGCAAAAGCATTATTATTTGCCCATCCCTCAATCAGAGATTAACGCAAATACTAAAATCCAGCAAAATCCGCTATGGAGATAATATTCCGATCAGAAGCGGCTATTTCAAAATGGATAAAACTACCGGGCATTTTATGGTGCCTGGTAGTTTTAATTCATTCCTGCTCACGTAAAGATATTCTGCCTTCAGAAATAAAATCAAAAACGTCATTGCAGCAATTTATTGACAATGGCGACCTTTTAAACAGTTTTATAAAAGATAAAGCTGTTTATACTTTTGCATTTGAAACAGGCAATCTTCAGGTTCCTGAAAATGAAATCAAACAAATTAATTCAATTCCTGAACAGTGGAAAACGATCATTGCTTTTACAGACAACACACAGCTTGTGGTACCTACAAAAGGTACTTCATTAAACTTTATTGTTGAAAATATTCAACTCAACCCTTCGGGCGTTAATCCGCTTGCTGCTATAGCCAATGTATCACTACCTACCTATGGCCGTGTAAAAGTTACTGTTTTAGGAAAAAACGGAGCTGCAGGAAATATAACCCATTTGTGCCATGCACAAACCGCTAAACAAGCGGTGCCCATTTTGGGCTTATACCCCAATTATAATAACGATGTACAATTAACTTTTACGGATAAGAATGGCAAAGAGCGAGGATCGGCAAATATTAAAATTCAAACAACTTCTTTGCCCGCTAACTTTCCTGATCTGTTATTAGTAAAGTCTGACCCTCAAAAAATGGAACCGGGTGTCAATTTAGTCAGCTATCCTGGTGAAAGTGAATTAGATATTTCTATTCCATATATGGTTGACAATGAGGGCGCCGTTCGATGGGTTCTGCTATTCAAATCATCAGCCGATTTAAATCCTTTCTCGGCCTCTATTGGATTACACCGGACAAAAAAAGGAACGTTTATTTCAGGTGATCAGGCAAAACCCAGGATAGTAGAAATAGATATGTTTGGCAATCTGCTTAAGCAATGGGATTTGCAAAAATTAGGCTATACATTTCATCACGAAGTTACCGAAGCTCAAAATGGCAACTTCCTGGTTACTGTTACAAAACCTTCGGCCCGTTTAACAGATGGGAAACCCAGAGTCAACGATCATATCATAGAATTAGACCCCTTCAACAACTCGGTAGTAAAAGAATGGGATTTTGCAAACCTTGTTGATACTTCAAGATATTTAAAACCGGATGGCTTTACGCCTCCGGAGTTTTCACAAAACCCCACAAACTGGGTACATAACAATTCAATAGCGGAGCTGGAAAATAATTTGCTGGCCACAATGCGTTATCAGGGCATTCTCAGCTTTACACACGCAGGAAATTTACGCTGGTTAATATCACCACATAAATACTGGTCACAAAAGTTCCAATCCTATTTATTAAACCCTATTGATGAAAATGGCAATCCTGTAACAGATCCGGCCGTAATTAATGGCGATGCCGCAGCTCCTGGATTCGACTGGCCGTGGGGGCCTCATACTCCTGTTGTTTTGCCTGATAATAATATTCTGGTATTTGATAACGGCTACAATCGTAATTGGGTTTCATTGGCATTAAAAGACAATAACTATAGCCGCGTGGTAGAATATAAGGTAGATGAAACGAAAAAAACGGTACAACAGGTATGGAGCTTTGGCCAGACCTTAGGTGCAAACGGATTTTCCCAGGCGCTGTCCGGCGTACAATATTTGCCAATTACAAAACATATATTATTTTGTCCTGGAATGGGTGTAAAAACCTCAAAAGGACTTGGCGGCAGAATTATAGAACTGGATCCGATTACAAAAGAAATAATTTTTAATTTAGAAATTACAGTAAGCAGCATATCGGCATTTCACCGTGCTACCCGTATGTCACTGTATCCCGATACGATTTAATATTTTAATATAGGTAATTATGAATGGTACTTTTCAGGAAAAATTAGAGGAACTCACACAGTCGTACAACCAACTCATTGCTGCACCCAATTCACCATCCGGTCAGTATAACGGTCTTGTTCAGCGGTTTCAAAACCCTATACTTACAGCCAGTCATGTTCCTTTATCCTGGAGATATGATCTTGACCCTGAAACCAACCCTTTTTTAATGGAGCGTTTTGGAATCAATGCGGTTTTTAATGCAGGCGCTATTAAATGGAAGGGTAAATACCTCTTAATAGCACGGGTAGAAGGCTATGACAGGAAATCATTCTTTGCTATTGCCGAAAGTCATAACGGAATTGACCAGTTTACCTTCTGGGACTACCCGGTGCAGCTTCCTGAAATTGACGAAAAAGAAACCAATGTATATGACATGCGTTTAACGGCCCATGAAGACGGCTGGATTTACGGTTTCTTTTGCTCAGAAAGTAAAAGCCCGGATGCCCTGCCCGGCGACCTGTCCAGCTCAAGAGCTGATACAGGCATTATAAGAACAAAAAACCTCATCAACTGGGAACGGCTACCCAACCTTGTAGCCGCCAGCCATCAAAGAAATGTGGTACTGCATCCCGAATGGGTGAACGGAAAATACGCCCTGTACACCCGCCCCCAGGATGGTTTCATTAATGCAGGAAAAGGTGGCGGCATTAGCTGGGCTTTAATTGATGACATTACAAATGCAGTAGTGGAAAAAGAAACGTTAATTGATGAAAGGCTTTATCACACCATTAAAGAAGCTAAAAACGGTGAAGGCCCGCAACCCATTAAAACAGAAAAGGGGTGGCTGCACCTGGCACATGGTGTAAGAGAATGTGCTGCAGGGCTGCGCTATGTACTATATCTCTATCTTACAGACTTAAAAGAGCCGCAAAAGATTATAGCCAGTCCGGCCGGATATTTCATGGCGCCTCTTGGTGAAGAGCGGGTAGGTGATGTATCAAATGTACTGTTCTCAAACGGCTGGATCCGTGATGATGACGATGCTGTTTATATTTACTATGCATCAAGTGATACCCGTATGCATGTGGCTGTAACTTCTGTTGACCGGTTACTGGATTATTGCCTGCATACCCCTGCAGACGGGTTGCGCTCCGCAGAATCGGTGAAGCGCATTACTGACCTGATTAATAAGAATCATAAGTTCCTGAAAAAAGATGCTTAAGCATTTGCGATTTTATCTTTTGCTGTTTTGCACTTTTTTTAGTGGCAAAATTGTAGCAGCACAAACATCCGGGGCGCTGCACCTGGCTTCTTATAATGTCTTCAACGGCTTTGAACATGGCAATAAGATGCAACAGGAAAGTTTTATTAATTGGGTGAAAAAGCAAAAACCAGACATCCTGGCGCTGCAGGAATTAGTAGGCTTTAAAGCCGCTGACCTGGAAGCCCTGGCGGGTTCTTATGGCCATCAATATACTGCACTTCTTAAAGAAGAAGGCTATCCCGTTGGTATTACATCAAAATTCCCGGTTGAAATTATTCACAGGCAAACAAAGGATTTCTGGCACGGTATGCTGCATGTACGTATTGCAGGGCTTCATATAATCATCACTCATTTAAGTCCTTTTGAGTGGAAATTCCGTAAAAAGGAAGCAGAAAGGATCATCAGCTATATTACAGAGAACCGGTTGGACAGCTGCGTGATAATGGGCGATCTGAATGCACACTCGCCTTTGGATGCCGATGAATTGGCAACACATCTCCCCCTGAAACAGCAAATGCGGTTATGGGATAAAAACAATCCATCTTACGGAAATCTTAAAAAAGGGCGGTTCGACTATTCTGTTATTGCCACATTTCTATCAGCAGGCTTTGAAGATGCCATCGGGCGCCTGGTACAGCCTGCTGCTTCGCGCATGACGTTCCCGGCGGCATTTCTCTATGGCTGGCCCTGGAACGATGACCGGCGAAAGCCTTTATCTGAACGGCTGGACTATATATTGGTAACGGATAATCTTTTCCCTTATTGTGTAAAGGCCATCGTGCATAACGGGCAGGATGCAGAAGGAATCTCTGATCACTATCCTGTAAGTATAATACTACAATATGATTACTAACCGGCAGGTGACGTATTAATATAAATAATAAAGACTGCGAAAGCATTAAAAGCATGCATATATGAATACCATTAAACAAAAAGAAAAGATTGCTTATGGTTTAGGCGATGCCGCCTCTTCTATGTTCTGGAAAATTTTCGGAATGTATGCCCTGTTTTTTTATACCGATGTGCTGGGCATCACCGCGGCAGCAGCAGGGACCATGTTCCTGATTGCCCGGGTATGGGACTCTTTCTTTGATCTTTTTGTAGGTATAATGGCAGACCGCACCAAAACCAAGTGGGGACGGTACAGGCCCTACCTGTTATGGTTTGCCATTCCGTTTGCGGTAATGGGCGCTATTACTTTTTTTGTTCCTGATTTGGGTAGCACCGGAAAGCTGGTGTACGCCTATATTACCTATTCCTTAATGATGATCGTATATTCACTTATTAACGTGCCTTATGCTTCGTTATTAGGTGTAATGTCACCCCATCCGCGGGAACGGAATATCCTGTCCTCCTATCGTATGTCATTTGCCTTTATAGGAAGCTTTGTAACTTTTATGTTGCTGCAGCCACTGGTAGACGGGTTCAGCAATATGTTTCATGATGGTTCTGTTACCGCTAACACTGATGCAGGTATCAGCACCGCACCTATAGGCTGGACGCTTGCCGTTGCCTCCATAGGACTGCTATGCGCTATCCTTTTTTTCCTGTGTTTTAGCTGGACAAAAGAGCGGATAACATCCATTAATAATGATACAAAAGGGTCTGTAAAAGAAGACCTGAGGAACCTGCTCCGTAATGCGCCCTGGTGGATACTGGTAGCTACAGGTCTTGCTTCCCTATTGTTCAATGCGGTAAGGGACGGGGTTGCCATTTATTATTTCAGGGATCATGTGCAACTGAACTATAAAATGGCAGTTACCGGTTGGGATGTTACTACTATCTATTTTCTTGTGGGACAGGCCGCCAACCTGGCCGGCGTTATATTAGCGCCTGTTCTGTCAGAAAAATACGGGAAGAAACGTACCTATATGATTGCAACAGCGCTGGCTGCTGTATTTAGTGCTATATTCTTTTTTGTCCCCAATCATATTGGGTGGATCTTATTTATGCAAGCCATTATATCGGTATGTGCCGGATATGTGTTGCCTTTGCTCTGGAGCATGTTTGCTGATATTGTAGACTACCAGGAGCTAACCACCGGCCGCAGAACATCGGGGCTGATCTTCTCATCCTCTTCCATGTCTCAAAAACTGGGATGGGCATTGGGCTCGGCATTAACAGGATGGATCCTCTTTATTTTTAATTATGAGCCTCACCTGGCGCAGCAAAGCATGGAAACCATTTTTGGTGAACGGCTGATGATTAGTTTATTACCAGCCTTCTGCTGTATTCTTGCATTTATTGGCATGTCGTTTTACCCGCTTAATGAAAAGAAAGTAAAAGAAATATCAGAAGCGTTAAATCAAAAGCGTAACGCATAGAAAATTATAAGCAACAGGCCCGCTGGATTATTGCCAGAATAACCGCATATTGAGTGTGAAGTGAAGGTAATTTGCATTGCAATCATTTAATCTGCGGCCGGCAGCTGATCTCTTCTGCAAAAAACCTTTCTTTTCGTACCTTTGCACCTAATTTTGTTCCCGTAATGGATTTAACTGATCTCTATAAAAAAGCTGCGGCTTTTGAATTTTTAAGTGTGGAAGAAGGGGTTTATCTCTATCATAATGCCCCGCTCAGCGAGCTGATGTATATTGCAGATGAGCTGCGTAAGCAACAGGTGCCCCACGGCAGGGTTACCTGGCAGATTGACCGCAACGTAAACACCACCAATGTGTGTATCGCCAACTGTAAATTCTGTAATTTTTTCCGCATACCGGGCCACCCCGAAGCATATATTACAGATATGGATACTTACCGTAAAAAAATTACGGAAACTATTAAATACGGCGGCGACCAGCTTTTACTGCAGGGAGGCCATCATCCGCAGTTGGGCTTACAGTTTTATGTGGACACTTTCAGCGCTATAAAAGCAGAATTTCCTGATATACGTTTACATGCTTTAGGGCCGCCCGAAGTAGCGCATATCACCAAGCTGGAAAAAGCTACGCATCATGAAGTGCTGAAAGCATTAAAAGAAGCCGGTATGGATTCTTTGCCCGGCGCCGGTGCCGAAATCTTAATAGACCGTGTACGCCGTCTTATCAGCAAAGGAAAATGCGGGGCGCAGGAATGGTTAGACATTATGCACGAAGCGCACAAGCTGGATATTACCACATCTGCTACTATGATGTTCGGCCACGTGGAAACGATTGAAGAGCGCTTTGAGCACCTGGCAAAGATCCGCGAAGTACAAAGCCGGAAACCCGAAGACGCTAACGGGTTCCTGGCATTCATAGCCTGGACCTTCCAGGATGTGGACACGTTGCTTACACGCATCCGCGGTGTGCAAAACCTTACTACCACCGAAGAATATATACGCATGGTGGCGCTTTGCCGTATTATGTTGCCTAATATCAAAAACATACAGGCCAGCTGGCTTACAGTAGGTAAACCCACAGCCCAGCTTTGCCTACATGCCGGCGCTAACGATTTCGGAAGCATTATGATAGAAGAAAACGTGGTGAGCGCCGCCGGAGCGCCGCACCGGTTTACTTATAGATCCATACAGGATGCCATTAAAGAAGCTGGCTTTGAGCCACAGCTTCGGAATCAATTATACGAATGGCGTGAAATACCGGAAGCCATACAGGAGCAGGTGGTGGATTATTAGTAAGAGGTGTAGCACAGATCCTGACATTAAAAAATAATTATGCGTATTAATTATGGCTCAATAGCACCCGAAGGATATAAAATATTGCTAACAATGTATGGTTATCTAAAGACAACGGATATTCCGCCGTCTTTACTCCATATTGTTTTTTTAAGAGTATCACAAATAAACGGGTGCCCTTATTGCATTGATAAGCACTGGAAAGATGCTGTTCAGGCTGGCGAAGACCCGCGTAAGCTGAATGCGGTAGTGAACTGGAAATCGATGCCCTTTTTTTCAGAAAAAGAAAAAGTCACCTTAGCGCTGGCAGAAGCAATGACCTTACTGAAAGGCCAGGAGGTGCCAGACCATATATTCGATGATGCACGTACTCAGTTTAACGAAAAAGATCTGGTGGATCTGAGTTTTGCTATAGCTCACATGAATATGCTGAACCGGGTGGCTATTACTTTCCATAAAGTACCTGAATCGTAAGCCTGCTGTTTTTGAAACTTTATAGGTTTATCCTGAATACGTATGCACGCTCATTTGCGCAGTTGGCAGGTAATTTACGCCAAACCAGCAAACGATCAGCAACATAAAGGCGATGATTACAATAACACAATTGGTAATGGCCTTTCTGTCCTTATATTTATGGCGATAATGGATATAAGTAAGATAACCCAGCCAGCTGATGAAGGCCCAGGTTTCTTTAGGGTCCCATGTCCAGTAATGCCCCCAGGCCTCTTTGGCCCATAAAGCTCCGAACAACAGACCGAATGTAAGAAAAGCATATCCTATATTAATCAGCCGGTCTACTACCTCTATTGATTCCGCAGCAGTGTAAGGCTTATAACGTATGCCGGCGATACTGTTTTGATAGGGACGGCGTGCCTGTACAATTCCATATACAGCTACCAGCGTAGCCATGCCCAGCATAGCATAAGCGAAAATATAAACAATAACATGTGGTACAAACCAGATACTTTGCAATGCAGGCATTAATGTTTTATTGGTAGTATCTGGTTTAAAAAACGTTACCAGCATAAATACTATTCCCATTGCGGCTGCGTAGTTCAGCATCCATTTCTGTTTGTACAGGATATATACCACCAATCCAATCAATCCCATAAAAAAGGAATACCAGAGCCTTGTTTCGGCAAGAGTACGCATAGGGGGTCTTTCTAAAGTAACCCATAAAGCAATAATAAAAGAACCAATAACAGCAGTAGCTATACTATGCAATGCCAGGCTCAGCCTTACTGCATGGTTCCCTTTTTTGTAAACTAACACGGAGGCCGTTAGCCATAACAGGACTGCAGTAAATACGATATAGGAAAAATATTGCCACATGGTTATTTCCTGTTTTTGAATAAAAATGCTGCCGTACCGGCAATCAAAATAAAAATACCGGTGTACACCAGCGGCAGCCACGGATCTAATATCAGTTCTACAACGCTTAGCTCCGACCATCTTCCCAGGCGCTCATCATAGCTTACCTGGTACACTTTCCATCCTTTTATAGTAATGGGATGATTTACCTGTATAGTTTCTTCCCTTATTTCGTCTTTTCCTTTTTCATATACTAATACTTTGGATTGGAACTTCCGGGCCTCCGCCGGGCCCATTACCACTATATGATTGCTGTCAAGCGTAATGGTTAATGGCGGGAACTGGAAATTACCGGCAGCGATCCATTGTGTTCTTTTAGCTTTTGTATATACATCCTCAACGGTGATGCGCGCTGCATTGGTGGCCCCCCACATAGGGCTGGCAGCATACGTAGTATCGCTTACAGGTATAGCATTGGGTAAATACTCATGCAGGGTTATCTTCCAGTTCAAAAGATACTGGCTGGAATGCTCTTTTTCCAGCATAAAAGCCTGTGGCTTGTTTTGCGGTAAGGCTTTTCCTTCTTTATTGATGATATAAAGCTTATTAGGATAGATATCAATGTCAAACTTTTTTAATTCCAGCGCCAGGGACAGCTCTGTTACACGTCCGTTCTCATCAGTGGCTCTCCATTCGGGTTGGTCCTGCTTCAGGTTCATGGTCAGCCTTGTAAGATCGCCCTGGCCAAGCACTCCGGCAAATAAGGTAAGCCATAAGCCAAAATGATTAAGTAAGAAAGTAATATTCTTGGTTTGAAATACCAATGCTTTTTTCAGGATCGCCAGCCACAGATTGATCAGCACCAAAAAAAATATGAAAGCAAAATACCAGGTAGTTGTTATTCCGTCAAAACCCAAACGTAATAAAACCGGGTTAGCTTTCGGGTCCGAGGCCTCTATATGAATACTGCCAAGCCCTATAGTTAATACGCCTAAAATAATGGTAGATACTAACGCCAGCGGAACACTGCTTAGCAGGTTGATGAACTCTTTTTGTTTGAATAAAAGAAACAGGGTAGTGAATAGGAAAATAAAAGCAATACCTATCCATATATTATTGGGAAAAGCAAACCATTGTTTGGCAATAGGCCCTGTAAAATATTGGAGTAAAAGTCCTACAACCAGCAGGACTGCAATGATAATAACCGAATACCTGTACTGATCTTTTTTATGGAACGCAATATTAAAGTTCATGATACCTTTTACCTGTTACAGCACTAACTTTTAGCTGAATATAATGCTCCTTTTTCTTTAGCCTTTTGTAACCATTGAGGTACCACGTTTTGCATAAAGCGTTCTTTGGCTGTATTTTCTTTTTGCATATCTAAACCAATAACGGCCTGTGCTTTTGCTTTAGAGCTGATGTCCGGCATGGTGAACCTGGCGGTTATTTTCATTTTATCATTAAGGCTGTTCATTTTAGTTTCTGCCTGCATAGCATAGTATAAACCATCGGCCAAAACGCGCTGTGCCTCAATTGGAGCATGAAAAGCCGCTCCGTGCGATGCTGTAATAAAGTCCCAGCGCCATTGCGATTTTCTTATTAAGTCCAGCACTGGCTTCATATCAGGTTCTTTCACACCATTATCCCATAAGAACTTTGCATAAAAATGCACCATGGCTAATTGCTTTTCCAGCTTGTTCCTTAATCCATATACATAGTCCTGCCGTTCATAAACATTACCGGCAAGCACGGCTTCAGATTCCCGGTGACATACCTGGCAGGTATTGTTGATATTGGCCAGGGGACTGGTTACATGGTGATCGGTATATTTAATGCCTCCTTCTGACTTATAGGGCATGTGGCAATCGGCACAGGAAACACCCCGCTGGGCATGTATGCCTAACTGGAATATTTCATAATCAGGATGCTGGGCCTTAAGAATAGGAGTGCGGCTTAATTTATGCGTGAAATCAGTGAACTTTGCATTATCGTAATAGGCTTCTATCTCTTCTACCTTTTTACCATCATCCCAGGGAAAAGTAAGATACTTTTCATCACCCTTGAAATAGTATTCTACGTGGCATTGGGCACAAACCAGTGAGCGCATCTCCTGGTGTGTAGCTTTGGAAATATCTTTCCCGGAGCGATGAAAAGCTTCTACCAGTGCAGGACGCGTAATGGTAAGATTCATGGTTTTCGGATCATGGCAGTCGGCGCAGCCAATAGGATTGACCACACCCGATCCCAGATCGGCCCAGTTCGTTTTATAGAAATTGGCCACACCCATTTCGTTCATCAGGCGCGGCACATCAGGGCTCTTACAGGTCCAGCAGGTACCGGGTTGCGGGCTTTTACTGGTATCACTTGGCGCGCCGGTTCTCAGGGTATGCCGCACATCCTCTACAGCGTGCATGTGCCCTCTTGGCGCTGTATAATCTTTTGAAAAAGCATAGCCGGCCCACAGGATAACCATTTCAGGCCTTTCTTCTAACAGATCATCGTTATTGCTGCTCATGTATTTGGAGCGAAAGGTGGTATCTGCGGTCTTTGCCCATGATTGATATTCCCGTGGATAGGCTTCGCCCCAGATCTCATTCCTGGCTTCAAAAGGCTGTATATTATTGTCGGCCCTTGACAGATGCGCCGATTCTGCGCGCCTCTCCATAATAGAATTTGTAAGCAGGCCCAGGCCAAATGTTACAATGGCCAAAATGACAACGATTAACCAATTCTTCTTTTTCATCCGTAATTATTTATGTCTTTAAGAATGTATTTGATTGTATCAAAGCCGGTGAGCTATTGACTTTTATTATTCTTTGATGTGTTTGACATTTTTTGAAGCCAATCAGGCACAGGCTGTGGCGCTAATGGCACACGGGCATTAGGAGCGGAACTCAACCCTCTTACATCACCATGTGGCACATCCCTGTGGCATTCCCAGCACAGCTTGCCTTCATCTTTGTGGGCCATAGTGGCTGTTACCTCACCGGTACCTACTACACTGTTCAGATCACTGTGGCACCTGATACAGTTTTCCTGAACTACGGTTTCTCCCGGCTTCCTGATCCTGATCACCTGGGGCTCCAGGCGAAAGGCAAACATAGTAGCATGGCGTAAGCCATCACTGGCTTTAAAATAATATTTTCTAAAAACATTGTCATGCGGTACATGGCAGTCGTTACATACCGTGTTCCTGCCGTGAGAGGAGTGCTGCCATGTAGAGTATTCAGGCGCCATTATATGACAATTCACACAGGCTTTGGGATTGTCTGACAGGTAGGAATAAGCCCTCGACATAAAAAAAATATAGCTCATAAATCCTATCATAATCCCGAGCAATACCGGTATTAAAAACCTGGAAAATTTTCTATTTCGCTGTTTTAATAGCATCGTGAAATAAAAGATGAATTTGTCTTAATTCAAACGAAGGTAAAAACCGGCACATGACTTTGTCATTCTTTTGTCATGATTTATATCAGGTAGTTGAATGATCCTGATTATGTATTTGAGCTATGGGCTGGAATAGTTTTGATCCCCGCATATCATTAAACAACCTTAAATAATCATAAACATAAAAAGCTATGAAGTATCCTGCGATATTACTATCTGCGTGTATGTCCCTTATTATAAGTACCTATACCAATGCACAGGAGGCAGTAATAAACAAAGGCGGTAACGAGACTAAAGCAAATCCTGTTAATGAATTTTCAATCTCTGCACAAATAAGGCCCCGGTTTGAATACCGGAACGGAGCATACAGGCCCCTGCAAACGGGGGAAGCGCCTGCCATATTAACCCACAACCGTACAAGGCTTGCGATGGATTATGCTAATGAAGATAAACTGCGGCTCCGTATTTCGGCGCAGAATATCAATGTTTGGGGACAGGATGCCCAGGTGGTACCTATGAATGCCAGCTCCGGCAATTTTTCTGTATTTGAAGCTTACGGAGATATTAAGCTAAGCAATACAATGCGTACTAAAATAGGCAGGCAGGTTATAGCCCTGGATGATGAGAGGATCTTTGGCGGACTGGACTGGCACCCAGCGGGCAGAAGCCACGATGCGCTTAATATCAGCTGGAAAAATAATAAGGCGGTAGAAATACAAAGCTATTTTGCTTATAACCAGAACTATAAAGCAACGGGATGGAACGTAAACAACCCCGCAGGACAGTTTTATACACCAGCAGATGCACAGCCTTATCAGCACATGCAATTGCTGTATGGTAAATTCAATATTTCCGGCACTTCCTATATTTCGGTATTGCTTAATAATTTAGGCTTTAAGAAAGATGCCATTGCCAATGGAAGTGTGGCTGCGGCCAAAGTACATAATATGCAAACCGCAGGGGCAAACTGGTTTGGTAATTACGGGCGATGGAAAAGCCAGTTATCGGCTTTTTACCAGGGTGGCAAAAATGCAGACGGTAAAGATAAAAGCGCTTATATGCTATCGGGATCTGCAGGGTACCAGGTCTCTCAACCGGTTGGCATCACCTTAGGTGCAGACTATTTAAGCG
The DNA here is from genome assembly GCA_027493055.1 of Niabella sp. Taxonomy (GTDB): domain Bacteria; phylum Bacteroidota; class Bacteroidia; order Chitinophagales; family Chitinophagaceae; genus Niabella. The sequence goes on from JAPUDO010000068.1 coordinate 172,332, forward strand.
GGGATGACTACGGTAAAGCCAACACCGGTGAGTCCCGGTATTTTGACCCCTTATATGGAACGCATCATAAATTCTATGGTTTCATGGACTATTATTATGTGGCCGGCCCCAATACTGTTGGCCTGTTAGATACTTATATGAGCTTAAGTCTGAAGCCAGGTGCAAAAACTGATTTTGGTATAGCCGGCCATCTGTTTAATGCTGCCGGAAGCATATATAACGGCAGTGATAAACTATCATCAGGGCTGGGCAGCGAAATAGACCTGACCTTTAATTACAAAGTGCTGCCCATGGTAACAATAAACGGAGGCTACTCTACTTATTTCCATACCGCCACCCTGAGGACCATAAAGACCACCCCTAATGCCAGGGGTTACCAGGATTGGTGCTGGCTGAGCGTCAACATTAATCCTAAAATATTTACAGCAAGGTTTTAACCTGTTTATAAAAATCCTGTTTGAAAAGCCTCCTTTTATAGGAGGTTTTTTAGTAGCCTTAACTGATTCCCGGAGTTTTTTCTTCCAGAGAAGTTGCTGTGCTTTCTCCAATGAAAAATATTAACCCTTTTTTACAAAGTTACCAGCCAGGCAAAGTAACTTTACTAAATCCGGGTACCATTGTAATGGTCCATAACGCTATTACAGCTGACAGTTTCAATTGTTACGATAGCTGACCATACATTTAAACTAAATAATTATGAATACAGATAAAAAAAGAGTGGTTGTTGTGGGCGGCGGTTTTGCCGGCATCAATTTTATCAAACAGCTATCTAAAAACAAGGCTTTTGAAATTATACTGGTAGACCTTAACAATTATAATTTTTTTCCGCCGTTGCTATACCAGGTGGCGACTGGCTTTTTAGAGCCGTCGAGCATTAGCTATCCCTTCAGGAAATTTTTAAGAAACAGGCCTAATGTTCGTTTTAGAATGGCAGCGCTGCAACAGGTAGTGCCCGCAGAAAATAAAGTGATCCTCACCAACGGGGAACTGCATTATGATATACTGGTGATGGCTACAGGTGCCGCCACCAATTATTTTGGAATGGAAAATGTTAAGCAGCATGCCATACCCATGAAAACGCTGAGCGATGCGTTAGCGATGCGGAACCTGATGCTGAACAGGCTGGAAGAAGCTACCCGCACTACTGATCCGGAACTGAAAAGAAAACTGCTGACCATGGTTGTGGCAGGAGGCGGGCCAACAGGCGTTGAAGTTTCGGGTATGTTCGCTGAAATGCGCCAGAGCATTATCCGTAAAGACTATCCCGAGCTTGGTAAAGGTTTCAGCGATATTATCCTGGTAGATGGAGGCGATGCGGTGTTAGGCCCCATGTCTGTGGAGTCGCAGCGATACTCCAAAGCATCGCTTGAAAAGCTGGGCGTAAAAGTAATGCTGAACACCCGTGTAAAAGACTTTGACGGAGATACGGTCACCGTGAATGAAGATACTGCTATTAAAACCAAAAATCTCATCTGGGCCGCGGGCGTTTCTGCTATCGTGTTTGAAGGGTTTCCTGCAGAGTGGTACGGACCCGGTAAGCGGATGCTGGTAGATGCTTACAATAAAGTACAGGGGTCTGAAAATATTTATGCCCTTGGCGATACCTGCCTGCAGATGAGCGATCCGGCTTTCCCTAAAGGCCATCCCCAGGTGGCACAGGTGGCTATACAGCAGGGCAAACGGCTGGCTCAGAATCTGTCAAAACCAGCTGCTGAATGGAAAGCGTTCGAATATTTTGATAAAGGCTCGATGGCAATTATTGGCCGTAATAAGGCTGTGGCCGATATTCCTAAACCAAAGTTCCACTTTAATGGTTTTACAGCCTGGGCGGTATGGCTGTTCATACATGTAATGTCGCTGCTTACCGTAAAAAACAAGCTGAGAACATTTGGTAACTGGGTGATTGCGTACTTCAGCAAAGACCAGTCTTTCAGAATGATCATTCAGCCGCAGAAAAAAGAAAAGGAGTAAATACATAAAATTCAAAACGTTGTTGCTTTTTAATAACTTTGAACAAAAGAAGTCATGAACTGGAAAAAGCACATATCATCCGATCCTGATATTCTGTTTGGGAAAACAGTGATAAAAGATACAAGAATACCAGTAGAACTGATCTTAGAAAAACTTGCCGCAAGTTATTCTTTTGAGGAATTATTGCAGGCATACCCTCGCCTGACTCTTGCAGATATTCAGGCTTGTTTATTATATGCCGCAGACAATGCCAAGCACGAAAAAGTATTAGCCATAGCTTAATAATGAATTATCCGGTTGTTGCAGATGAAAGCGTAGACTTCAGGATTGTAACCCAACTACGGCTTGCAGGTATAGTTGTATATTCCATTGCCGAACAACAACCCTCTATAAAAGATGAGCAGGTATTACTCATTGCCGTTAAAAACAAGGCGTTGCTAATAACCGAAGACAAAGACTTTGGCGAACTGGTTTTCCGACTCGGACTTCCGCATTGCGGAATATTGCTTATTCGCATTGATGATGCAGCACTCAAAATATCCTCTGTAACAGTTGCTATACATCAACACCTCTCCATAATGCTAAACCGGTTTTCTGTACTAAAAAATAATACGCTCCGCATAAAGCAATAGCGCCTTATACAACTTAATAATTCACCGCATAATCTTTTGGAAAAGGCTTGCCGCTCCAGGCTTTTAACTGCGTCCATTCAGTAAAAGACGCTGACCAGAACTCATGTGACGCGGGCAACCCTAACGATAAAAACACCAGCGCTGTAACATACATACTGCCGGTATTAGAGTAGTAATCAGCAAGGTCTTCCTGCTTATCGCCCACCAGGCCCATAGTAAGCCAGCCGTCTTTTGTAAAGGTGGACGGTATAAACATCCGTTTCATTACTTTGGTTAGCGCGCACCGCACCTGGGCCGGTTTGATCTCTTCAGGAAGCGCATTTTCCAGGGCCAGCTTAACCAATGGCTGGAACGCACCTACGCGGTAAGTAGAGGAACGCCCCACAACCAGGTACGTGCCTTCGGGCGAAATATATCTTTCCAAAAAAGATCCATAACGCTGCATTCGCCTGTAAGCGCTGTCATATTCCTTTTTCTCCCTTCTGCCTTTGGCTACGTTCACTCTTAAAACATCTACCAGCATAGGGTGAATAACATACCCGTTATAATGGTCAAAGTGGAAACGATCCCCATCACTGTACCAGCCATCACCTACATACCATTTCTGTATCTGATCAACAGCATTGTCTATCCTTGGCGCTTCAATAGCTTCACCAATACTTAATAAAAAACTTTCTATAATGGCGGCAAACAACAGCCAGTTGCTTTTAAAAGGTTTTATCCTGCGTATATTGGTGAACTCATAAAGATATTGCTGTTTTGTTTTTTCACTTAAGGGCTTCCACAAGGCATCTGGTGCATATAAAAACCCTTGGGCAATATGTGCTGCATCTACCAGCACCTGGGGTGTTTTGCCATCACCCCAGAAAAGATAATCCGGGCTTTGCGGATCAACCGAATGGGCCAGGCTTTGGTGGGCTTGTGTTAGTAACCGCGCGCGAACTTTTCCTTCAGGCGTATTATCAACAGGCAAGGCCAAAAACGGGGCAATACCGCCCATCAGCCGTCCGAAAGCTTCCATGTAAGCCACCTGCTTATTACGGTTATCCCATGTGGCGCTGTAAACAACCGGCATATTTTTGCGCAGCTCCCCTTTGCTCATATTTGATAAAAGCGGTGAAGCTATTTTGTCTAAAAGGCTTACCCAATAGGCCCTGTCGGTTTTTGGGTTTAAAGACATTGGATCCATGCCTGTTTCCGCGGCACTTGTTTTTGTAAAAGGCATGGAGGCCGACATGCCTAATAATGATGACCACTTTAAAAAATTTCTTCTTTGCATAAATCTTCATTTATTGTTTAAACGGATCAAAATAATTGATGCCCTCGTTTTTATATAAAGTAAAATGCTGTTTCAGGTTATGAGTAAAAAGGGTATAGTTCTTTTTATCTTCGGACGACCAGGCCGTTTCTGCCAAAGCCGCGATCCTGGGATACAGCATGAAATCGAGCCGGTAACTGTTGGTCATGGTCTCCGTCCATACGTTGGCCTGAACGCCAAGTACCTGCTTTTTATTGCCGGAAGTAACACCTGGCAGGCTCATGATATTGAAATCATACACATCCTTCAGCGGACTGTAGGCCTTTCCCCACTTGCGGCCAACGGTGTGCGTACTGTCCTGCACAAAATCAAAATAAAAGGGAAGACGCGGACAAAGCACTGTAGTGTATCCTTTGTTTAAAGCAGTTGCCAACTGATCCGGCTTATCGTGCCGCCACCAAAACACGATGGTTTTATCCGTTGGAAAATTCATATTTGCCACTTCGTCCCAGGCCAGCAATTTAGCATTCATACTGTACACAGAATCTGCCATGCGCTGCATAAAATATTGTTCTACCTCCTGTACCGTGGCCAGTTTTTTACGGGCCATCAGGCTTTTTACATCGGTATCGGCCATCCATTTATCATTGCCGAAGCTTACTTCATCTCCGCCCAGGTGCAGCATATTGGAGGGGAACAGTGCATTCACTTCACGAAGGATATCAGTTAGGTAACCGTAGGTACCTTCCTTACCCGGATGAAAAGTGAACTCGGGGTGTTTTTCGCTTCCCCCGCCGCTAAACGCTGGATACGCCATATTTGCCGCGGTAGCATGGCCCGGCATATCAATTTCGGGAATGACTGTAATATTTCTTTCCGCCGCATATCTTACTACTTCTGCAATTTGTTGCTGGGTATAAAATTGAGCAGGCACATCAGGATTGGTATAAGATCCTATGCCGCCAACCAAAGTAAGACGGGGATATTTTTTTATTTCTATACGCCAGGCCGGCTCATCTGTTAAGTGCCAGTGAAAACGGTTGAGCTTATAAAATGCCATCCAGTTCAGGATAGATTTTACTTTTTCCATTCCAAAAAAATGCCTCGACTCATCCAGCATTAATCCGCGCCAGCCAAGCAATGGAGCGTCATTTATATTCCAGCAATGGAGCAGGAGGTGATCGTCAGATGATTTACTGCCGGAGGTTAATTGCAGCAGCGATATCACTCCATAAAAAACAGCCCTGCTGTCTGCGCCGGTAATATGGATCTGCTTTGCATTCATGGCAAGCTGATAAGCCTCCTCACTATTCCCTTTTTTTACTAAGGAAAGCTTTATAAACGGTGCAGCAGCTTTGGTTTGAATGCTTAACGGGATCCGGTGCTGTACCAGCAATTGCTGCTGCAGGTAACGGGCAACGGGCTGTAAGGACTCTTCCTCTACTAATACCGGCGTATGCTTATTCAGCAGGAAGGTTTCGTTTACCGCTGTTGACTGCTGTGGCTGAGGTATAATAGGACAGGCATTCTGTGCTTCTGTTGCTATTTGGGTAAAAAGTAACAACAATATATAAAAAACAACGGATCTCATTTGCTCTTTTATTTAAAATCTATTCAAGTATCAGCTCAATAACCGGAACGGGCGTATCAGGCTTTTGTACCGGCAATTGCAGCATTACATCATTTTCGGCGGATGTTTCCACGGTATGCCCGCCGGATTTTGTATTGGTGGAATACCTGACCTCTGACCCGTCCTGCAACAATTGGGCATATTTAAATTTTCCTTTATACCCCTCCAGCAGCAGGGTTTTGAATGGCCATTGCAGCACATGTATATACAGACGTTTCTTCTCAGGATTATATGTAATCAAACAATTGGCTGGCTTCTTAAATTGCCCGGGAGCTTCTGTACAGCCATAAATAGACCGGCTATTATACTTCATCCATTTACCCATTGCTGTTAGGCGGTCAGATGCCCGGTCATCAAAGTTTCCACGTGCCGTAGGCCCTACATTTAACAATAAATTTCCGCCTTTGCTCACCGTTTCCACAAGCATTACTACCAATTGCTCAGGGCTTTTCCAGGAATATTCATCGCGATAGTAGCCCCATGAGCCTGAGAAGGTCTGGCAGGTTTCCCAGGGAACTTTTACGCCGTTTACTTTTACCCATTCTGCGGGCATGAACTGTTCAGGAGTCTTGTAATCCCAGCCCCAGGAGGTTTCATTCAGGCCCAGCCTGTCGTTTACAATAATACCGGGCTGCAGCTTACGAACCAGCTTTAATAAATTTTCAGCATCCCACTCTTTATACCCCTTTCCCGGGTAGGAAAAGTCAAAAAACAACTGGTCTATTTTTCCATACCTGGTAAGCAGCTCTGTAACCTGGTCCTTCATGTATTGCTGATACCGCTCCATTTTTCTGCCGGCGTTAGCCTTTTCCCGTTCTTCTTTAGCGGTGGGAGTAGGCGGGTGGCTTCCGTCGTATACAAAATCGGGGTGGTGCCAGTCTATCAACGAATAATAAAAGCCGATCTTTAATCCCTCTGCCCGGAAGGCATCTACAAAGTCTTTTAAAAGATCTTTTCCGTAAGGTGTGTTGGTCACTTTGTAATCGGTGTATTTGCTGTCCCATAAGCAAAAACCTTCATGGTGCTTGGTGGTCAGCACCACATATTTCATCCCGGCGGCTTTGGCTTCTTTTGCCCATTGAACGGGATCGTACAGATCGGGATTGAAATTGTTGAAATACTTTTTATAGTTTTCCGGGGTTATCTTTTCGTATAATTGAATCCATTCATGCCTGGCTGGCAAGGCATATAATCCCCAATGGATGAACATACCAAACCTGTCGTTTGTCCACCATTCCATACGTTTTTCTTTGGCATCGGGCGTTTCACCGGCCCAGGCAGGCGTTGGTATTTGCGCCATTCCTTTAAATGAAGCAACAAATAGCAATAGAACTCCCGGTAAAATTGATCTGACAAAATGTTTCATAGACGTATTGCTTTTAATAAATATATTGTCTGTTTTTGTTTATTACTTCAAAATCACTTTAAACACTTGTATATTGACAACTCCCTTTTTCAGCCCGGGTAAAGGTAAAATCAATTCTTCTACATTCTGTTTCCATCTCATTTTTTCGCCGGTGCCTAATAATGAAACGGATTCTATTTTTTCGCCGGACTGACTTCCCAGGGCCTTTACGGAAAATTGTTTTTCGTTAATGTTGTTGGCAAATATATACACGGCATTCTTCTTGGCTGTAAACCGGATTTCGGGGAATATTTTTTTTGAAGTGGCATCGTTCAATACATCTTTCATGGAATTGTCGGCTGCTGCATTTTCTGCAACAGCAATGGAATGGGGCATTTCGCCCGATATTCTCCACGGATGCGTGCCGTAAATAGCTTCGCCGTTGAGCTGCATCCATTTTCCTATTGAAGACAACCTCGCAATAGCGCTATCCGGAAAACTGCCATCGCCCCTGGGACCAACATTCAGCAAATAGTTTCCGCCTTTACTCACAATCTCTACCAATTGGCGAACTAACAATTCGGGACTTTTCCATACAGAATCATATTTATTATATCCCCACATACCGCTCATTGTAATGCACGACTCCCAGGGACTGGTTCGGATAGTGTTGCCAATTTCCTGTTCCATAACGGCGTAATCGCCAAAGCTCCCTCCTATCCGGTTGTTTACGATACAGTTTGGCTGGATAGATAGTACCAGCTTTTTTAATTCTTCACTTTGCTTACGGTTAACCAGCTCATACGTATCAAACCAAACTATCCCTATTTCGCCGTACTGGGTTAATAATTCACGTAATTGTGGTTTTACCTTTCGTTCTATATAACGGCTTAGTACTTTTGCGTCTTCATCAGGATAATCCCAGGTATTGCTTCTGCCGCCTTTTACCGGCCAGTTGGTAGGTACATCAGGGTCCTGCCAATCCCGGCCGAGCGAATAGTATACACAAAACTTAAGATCATATTTTTTGCATGCTGCCGCAATATCTTTTAGTGGGTCTTTGGCAAAAGGAGTTTGTTTTACAATACTATAATCGCTTGACGGAGAGTTGTACATAGCAAATCCATCATGGTGCTTAGCCGTAATGACCACGTATTTCATACCCGCGTCCCTGGCCATGCGCACCCAGGCGTCCGCATCAAAATTTTGAGCGTTGAAGTGGTTGGCTAATACCGAACAGTATTCTTTCCAGGGAACTTTTTCATATAGCATGAAGTGCTCATTGCCTTTGTACGGCTTTCCCTTCCAGTCGCCGCCAGCCTCAGAATAAAGCCCCCAGTGTAAAAACATGCCAAATCTTGCTTCCGTCCACCACTGCATACGTTTTGCTTTGGCTTCGGGCGTTTCTTTGCTTAGGCCAGGTGTTGTTTGGTACATTTATAAACGAAAAAAGAATAATGATGAGCGCTGCCAGGTTTCTTTGCATCATGTAAAATATTCCTTATAAAAAATTTGAATGAATATAATCTATTAAAGGGAAAGTGAAACCGTTCCGTTTGCAGCCTGCACAACCCGTACTGAATCTTTACCGTGCACAGGAGCATACATTTCATCGGTGAACCTGTTGGGTTTATAAAATGAAAGATAATATACCCAGGTATTTATTCTGATACCTGGCAATAAAATTTTTGCATTTTTATTGTCAATTTCCGATGTTCTGGTATTGCCTGCCTGGTCTGTCCAATAAATTTCTGTTTTAACATTTACCGTATCCACAATTCCTTTAAACGCTAAATAAACAGAATCCATTGGCATTTTGTTAGTTATTTTAGTAGCCGCCGCAACCCCTGTTATAAGCCTGTTTTTGAGCCCCGAAAGGTATGAATTGCCTATACTTCGTACATTATTTACATAAATGGCTTTGGAATAGGTTCCATTACTATAAACAGACTGGATAATAAAATTATTAATCCTGTAATCCGGAAGATTGGGAACGGTTAATTTTACTAAAGATACAGGGTCGCTGGATGTTGCTGGGAATCGCATAGAATCTGCCTTGTTATTCCAATAAACCACATATTCTGCAACCCTGGGGTCTGGACTGGGATTGAACCTGAATGTAACCTGGTGGTACTGGGGTTGAATAACCACATTTTGAGGTGCGCCCGGATATTTAATTTCCTCCTCGCCCAGGTATTTCCTGTATTCTGTGGGCTTATTACAGGAATATATAGCCGCTATTATCAATAAAGCAAACTGTAATATATATTTACCGCTCATTTTTATTTCGTTTAGTATATTGTAAAGATTTATTGCTTCCAGCTATTAATTTGCAATCTGTCCAAAGAATGTAAGTTCATTGAAAAGGCACTCACCTAATGTTCCGTCAAAATTTTGCTCGCAGGAGAACCTGATATACCTGACATCGGGAATATCCAGATCAAAATCGAAAGGAAAGCCAGCATTAAGCAATGCTATATCTGCTGCAGTTACACCGGTGGCCTGGCCAGATGGTTTGGGAGGATGCGTAAACCTGCCGAGACACACCCAATTGCCGGTAATCTCCCCTTTTTCAGCACCCAGAGGGAGAGGAACATCCTCGGGAATTATATCGCGACAACCCCACAATGTCCACTCCATCGGGTTTTGGTTGGTCCAGGCAAATTGATTCGAAGCCCCGTTTCTTGTGTATAGTAAGTAACGGCTTAGCGTTCTCAAGCCACCCAGATCAATAGTGCAGGAAACGGGGAACGCCGGTGCCCCGGTGCCACGCCAGCAGTTAACAGCATCGTTGTTATTGGCATACGTATTATTAATGAGGTTGACAACGGGCCAGGCTGGATTTGCATCAGTAGTCAACGCATACGACAGCATGATAGGATATTTAGGCAGCTGTATTTCAAATATTGGCTTTACCCATTGATAAAGCGTATCCGAATGGTTGCCAAACTGATCCATAGTAACAAATGCCCAATAATAATTTAACGAGTCGTACCCGCGCACGGTAGTAGAAAGTATTGAGTCTCTTCCAAAATGCTGCGTAATAGTTTTCATCACCCGGTAAGAGGAGTCATACTTTAAAATAGCAACCCCCACATTGGACCTGTCGGTATTATTTAATACTACGTTTACGCCGCCAAAAGTGCTCCTTATCATCATATTTTCTTTAACCCGCAGATAGGGCGGTTTAGTGGGGTGCACTGTTGTGCTTACCGCTTCAGAGCGTACATTGGCCCTGCTTACTGTAACCAGCTCTACTTTATAATCGGCATCTGCTGCAAAACCATCTACGACCACCTGATTAGAATAATAGCTGGAAACTGATTGCCTTTTCACGCCGGGTCTTATTTCATAGGTAGCCTCTACATACAAAATATTTTCCGAAGCGGGAAGTGTGTAAGTAATGGTAGCTTTCCCTGCCTCATTTTGTACCTGTACATTGGATATCGGCCCAGGAGGCGTTCTATCTGAAGATACAATATCATTATAGCTAACCGGCTTGGTGCAGGCCGCAACGAAAAAAGCTATTGTTAACAGCACACCTGTTATATTGAATATCTTTTGCATTGTTTTATAATTTTTTATCTAATTGTATTCAGGAAATCTCTTACCAATATAAATTTTGCACAATAAGCGGGTTATTTAAGATAACCGATTCATGAAACGGCCAGAAATAATGCTTTTCAGTTATACTAGGTGAGAATAAGTTCGTTAACTTGTAAAAGTCTAAAGCAGTGGTAGTGCCCCGGTAATTCCAGCCCTGATAAGGAAGCGAATTAGCAGCAACGTATTCCTTCCATCGTTTCAGGTCCCATCCTACTTCGCCCTCAAAGCACAGCTCAATTCTTCGTTCCTGATGTATAATACTTCTCAGACCTTCTTTTGATAAAGGTTTTGATGCATTAGCCGAGTGTGCAGTCCACGACTGTACAACTCCCTTCAACCCGGCTCTTAACCGTACCGAATCAATGTACCTGTACACTTCGGGGCCAGGCCCTTCGGCTTCATTCAATGCTTCGGCATATAACAGCTGTAAATCTGCCAATCGTACAATGGGGGGATAATAAGCTACCTGGGTAAAAGAGCTGCCGGCAAAAGTAGTTCTGTAATTAACCAGTTTCTTAGGCCAGTACCCGGTATAGCTTGATACGAGGCCCGGATATCCTTTTGCATAGTTGAGGCCATTGGCATTGGCTGCGTTTTCTATTCCCATTCCATACCAAATGCCCCGGTCAAAAGCCAAATCGGCATAAAATCTTGGCTCCCTGTTAAAATGTAATTTTGCGGTAGGCCCGCTTGAGCTGATATAATACTTATGATCGGCCCCGGCGGTCGCAGTTGTATACCTGCCTGCGTAATCAAAAGTCATGTCCTCATCAATAGGAACGCCGTTGCTGGTATAAAACAGTTCGGCAATGTTTAATGGAACAGATACTACAGCATCGCCATCCACGCTACGTGTAGCACTTGACGAAGCCAATGAAGCAAAATACCGCTGACTCCGGCTTATTACATTTCCAGGCCAGATCACTTCGGAAATAATAGAATTGACCGACCTGTCGAAATTAACCGGACCGTGGATAGACAGTAATTGTTTGATCGAATCGGGGATATAATTGGTATTGTTTGAAGGCTTTTCATACTTATATAATACAGCGCCCTGCTCTTCGCAGAAGTCAAGCGCCTGGCGGCATGCCCGGGCTGCAGCGCTCCATTTGGATGCATCGAAAGACTGGGGAAAAAGTTTCTGCCCGTCTTTATTAGCCAACTCTTTGAAAATTTCATCTCCGTTAAATAAAGGACTGGCCTGCAATACAGCCGCCTTTGCCTTAAGGGTTGCCGCCATCACCTGCGTAAACCGGCCATACTCGGTTAAAACATCATATGCCATGGCAGGCAGTTCCGGAATGGCTTCATCAATAAGAGTATTGATATAAGTAAATACCGAGTCGCTTGGCGCCCTTGGCAAACGTGCGTCTGCAGTCAAAGTATATATAGGCAGATTTTCTTTAACCAAAGGAACGGGTCCATATTTTCTTACCAACCAGTAATAATAAAAGGCTTTGAGGGTTTTTACCTCTGCAATCCACCGGCTCTTTTCACCCAGCTGTAAATCGGGCGCAACGTTTACGTTTTCCAGGAAAGTATTACACCTCCTGATGGCTATGTAAATGTTCGCAAAATCGTTTTGAATATTGGTGTTGGCTGCAGTGCCATAAGGCGACAGGTTACCGTATAACACCCAAAAGCCATTTACATTATACTCTGACCCAAAATTGGCGCCTGAGAGGTTATTTCGCATAATTAATTCTCCTGAGCTTGTCCAGCCCGGATTATTTTCCGGTGCTACCAAAGCCTGCATACGCTGATAACAGGAAAATAAGTAGTTTTCTGTTTCATTCCTGTTTCTGAATGCGTATTCAATCGTTGCCACATTATCAGGTACAATATCAAGGTATTTTTTACAAGATACTGCTGTAAAAATGAAGAAGCAGTAGACAAATATATTTTTCATACTCTACTATAAATTAGTTTATACTTATTTGTGCGCCAATATTTAACACTCTTTGAATGGGATAGGCAAAGCCGTTGCCTCCCTGCTCCACATCCCATAATTTAAACCCGCTAAGCGTAAGTAAATTAGAACCGCTGAGATACAACCTGCAACTTTTCATCCTAACCTTGTTCAGCAAATTATTAGCTAAAGAATAACCCAGTTCTACGCTTTTTAACCTTAGGAATGAACCATTGCGCATCCACCAGGTGCTGGTTTGCAGGTTATTGGTAATTTGATTGGATGATGTACCAAAACGCGGATACAAGGCATAAAGATTTCTATCCGACTCTGACCAGTGATCATCGGCAAAAGCCTGCAGCAGCAGTGTTGTGCTGGCGGGCGTTCCTCCTCCTAAAAACGGACTAACAGCATTGGGATTTATAAAAAAGCTTGTTTTGGCATTCCCCTGGAAAAAGAAGGCGATGTCGAATTGCTTTATCCTGCTGCTTAAACCAAAGCCATACGTAATCTGAGGGGTTGTGGGGTTGCCAATCGGCACCATGTCGGCCGTGGTTATTTGTCCATCTCCGTTGATGTCGCGATACTTAATATCGCCACCCATAGCTCCGGCAAACTGGGAAGGTGAGTTAGCCACCTCCTGTTCATCTACGAACAACCTCTCGGCTACATAACCAAATTGCTGGTTTATAATAGCTCCCGACCTGCGGCGCCAGGGCTCGCCCGGATAATCGGGCTCTTCAAAAAACAGGTATTTAGACTGTGTAACAGTAAGGTTGCCTCTTCCTGAAACCATGATGTCGGGCGCTAAGCTCTTACTGTAATCTAAAGAAAGATCAAGGCCCCTGGATTCAGCTTTGCCAATATTGGCGCCAATATTTGTTTCCAGTCCCATTGTTGCGATAGGGAGCCTTGTTTGATAAATACTTTCACGCTGCTGCCGGTAAACTTCTACAACAGTCTTTAAATCGTTTAATATTGTCAGCTCTGCGCCAAGGCTCAACTGGTTAGACCGCTCCCAGGTAACAAGTGGATTGGGATAGTTAGATATGGCAACTCCTGATCTGGAATAGCCGTTATTAACACCGAAAGAAGCTCCGTTACCCCCGGTTAAATCTACATTAGAAAGATAAAAGAACCTGTTACCCGAAATATTATCGTTACCGGAAAAACCATACGAACCTCGTAATTTGAAAGAATTGATCGCATCAGATAATATAGATCCCTGCCAGAATTTTTCCCTGGAAATAACCCATGCAGCGCCTACCGTGGGAAAGAATCCAAATCGTTTTTCTTCCGAAAAGCGCTCAGACCCGTTATATCCAAAGCTGAAATCGGTAATGTATTTTTTATTGTAAGTATAGGTAGCACTTCCCGAATAGTTCAGGTTTCTGAATGGCAAAGTGCCCTGCAGGGAACCATCACCCCCATTGCTTAATACTCTTTCCTGGCGGGCGCCAATCAGCTTAACGCTCAGGTTATGATCAGTTGCAAAAGTTTTGTCGTAGCTCAGCACCCCCTGCATGTACACCTGCGATGTAACTGTATTGGCCGATTTGCTATAGCTAAGGTATTCTGTAGGCCTGCTGGCATCCGTAACATTGTTTAACCATAACAGCTCGTATTGATTTTTAACTGCATCGTAGTTTTGAACTGTATAATAAAACGGATTATAGCTTCTGTTAATGTTATAGTCTGAAAACCTTGTAGTGGATATCATACCAGAAAATTTCAAACCGGGCAACAACATATTCAGGTTCTGCGCTATATTGAATTGCGCGTTAATGGTAGAACGGAAAAACTGGTAATACCCTTTTACCAGGTTGGCATAAGGGTTTACAGAAAGCCCCCCGCTTGTATTACCAAACAGGATATGCTTTGTGTACAGGTTTGCAGAGTCGGGTAAATAATAAGCCGGAAATGCAACGGGGTCTGTATGCATTACTACATTCCACAGATCAGAAGCCCCGCTTGGATCACTTGTAATGGGACCATTATACTGGTCGAAGATACCGCCCAGCAGCACCGACATAACCGTGGATTTGGTAAGGTTGATATCTACGTTGGAGCGTAGCTGGTAACTCTGCAGTTTTACATTGTTATTAAAGTTGTTCACAGGATCTACCTTGAGTATCCCGTTATCTACATTATAGGATCCCGACACATAGTATTTCGCAAGATTGCTACCGCCCCTGATATTTAAGTTAGCCCGTTGGTTATTGGTACGATTCTTAAACAAAAGGTCCATCCAGTCGTTTACGGGGTAAACATAAGGGTTGTATCCCGGAGCCCTGTCAATAGTTTGCTGAGTAAAATATATCTTATCGGCTGTGTACCGCTCTCCCCCATACGGATCGCGGGTTATCGAAGCCTCGTTGTACATTTTCATGAAAGTAACAGGATCTGCAAGCTCAAGTTTTCTTGTTGGTTGTGATATCGAATTATCAAACTGACCGCTTATTACAGGTGTACCTATTTTACCTCTTTTGGTCATTACCAATATAACGCCATTGGCGCCACGGGAACCATACAGTGCGGTAGCGCCTGCGTCTTTAAGTATAGAGAAGGACTCAATATCGTTTACCTGAAGGCGTGCCAGGTCGTTGGTACTCGACTCCAGATTGTCAATTATTATTAACGGGCTGCTGGAATAGCCAAATGTGGTTACACCGCGTATAAAGAATTGCGCATTGTCGTACCCCGGCTGGCCGCCAGGCTGATACGCTATAATCCCTGCTATTTGTCCAGCTAAAGCCGTTGTTAAGTTACTGGAAGGGATCCGAAGATTTTCAGGGTCAACAGTGGTTACCGACCCCGTAACAGCCTCACGCATCTTTTTTTCACCAAATGCCGTAATCACAACTTCCTCTGCCCTTGTATCTGTCAAAGCTAAAACAGCGTCTATTACACCCGACTTGCTTACAGGAATTTCTATAGTATTATATCCGGTATAAGATATTACAAGTATGCCTCCTTCATCGTCAAGGGAAAGGGAATAGTTTCCGTTAGCATCGGTTTGGGTAGCGGTACTGGTGCCTTTCGCCGCTACGGTGGCGCCGGCAAGGGGTGTTCCCGTTGAAGAATCCTTTACTGTACCCACAATATTTATGCGGGGTGGTTCAACTGGCTTTACCCGAACTGGTTTTATAACAGGCGGAACTAATTTCTTTTTATCGCTTTTAGAAATAACAATGGTTTTACCCACAATTTTATAGTCGAGCTCTTTTCCCTCCAGACAAACTTCTAAAACATCCTTTAGCGGAAGGTTTTTCACATTTACTGTTACCGTTCCGGCCGCTTGCATCTGTTCATAATTATATAAAATATCGTAACCGCTTTGCCGCTGAATGTTCCTTAGCACATTTGACAGGGGCACATTTCTTTCTGAAAGGGTTATTTGCGAAAACCCGCTGGCGCTGGCGGCCAGGCATGCAAACAGCAACAAGATTGTTGTTAACTTCATAACACGCAACAGTTGTACAATTAAAATTTTTTGTTTTGTTTCTTTTTCCGGCAGCCAGGGTTGTTGTGCTTCTGTGGCGAAAGAGCTCCGAAAAAAACGACGCGTTTGCGTCTGGCCGTACGATGTCAATACCATACCTTTGTTCTAGTTTGAGCGTTAATGAATAAAAATAGCAATCGTCATTGATTGTTGTTTACCGCCAATGCCTCCAAGCCTGGACGGATAAAAAGTTAACCTCATAGAGACCGGGGCGTTGTAGCGCTCCGGTCGTTTATTTCGAGTCAATTAAAGTTTCATTATCAAGGCATAACCGTTACGATTCTGCCTTCTATCCTGAACTTAACGCCACCTGTTGCTTCTAAAAGCTTCAGCACTGCTGAAACATCTACCTGCCTGGATATGGCGCCTCCAAAATGCGAGCTGATTTTTCCGGCATAGCGCACTTCTATATCGTACCATCTCGACAATTGCCGCATAACGGTCGCGATATCAGCTTTTTCCCCAAAATCAAACCGGTCGTTTTTCCAGGCCATTACTTCTTCTACATTTTCATCATCTGCAATCATTAATTTTTCAGCCAACCGCGCTTGCTGGCCGGGCTTTAACCGCGCGCCCTGTTTTATACCAGAAGACGACGAAAGATTCAGCAGCACGCTTCCTTCCAAAAGCGTGGTTTTTATCTCATTTTCATCATCATAAGCATTTACATTAAAGCGTGTTCCCAATACTTGTATTTCGCCACCCCGCGCTCCTTTAAAAGAAGGAAGCATTACCTTAAAGGGTCTCTTTGCATCGTGCGCCACTTCAAAATATACCTCTCCTCCTACAACTGAAACCTTTCTTTCATTGCCCACAAAAGCCGCCGGGTAACGAATGGAAGATCCCGAGTTCAGCCATATATGCGTGCCATCGGCCAATATCATATCTATTACCTTACTGCCACGGGGGTTGGTCAATATATTATACAGCTCCTCGGAAGCTGAGCCTTTATAGATAATCCTGCCATCAGTAAGCTTGAGCACATTTACACCGGCCTGATCAGCTAATGCGCCTTTTGCCATACTATCCAGGTAAATACTCTGCCCGTTTGAAAGGGTAAGAGTCGCACGGTTCGTTTGAGGCGCTTTTATATCCTGGAACAATGCTGCATCAGCAAGTGAAGGGTCAATGCTCTTTTTGAAAAAGGTAAAATAAGCGCCTGCAGACAATATGGCTAAAACAGCTACGGCTGCGGCTGCCTGGTACCAGCGCATAAACAGCCGTTTAGCCCGGGGAGGGGCCGATGCCGGCACATTCCTGCTTTGAGAAACAATCGTGTCAAATATCCTGTCCCAATCTACCTGGTTGAACGTTTGTTCCGAGCAGTGCCGGTTCCAGAGATTTTGCACATACTCCTTCAGCACCATATCATCCTGCGCATCCTGCACCCATTCCAAAAGCTCCTTCTCTTCCTGCAAAGTGGCTTTTTGAGACGTATAAGCTTCCAGCAAATAAATAATCCGTTCTCTGGATAATGGCATAGAATTCAAAATTGAAAAAGCAGTTTATTGACTATTCTTTAACAAAGGTTCTATAAAGAGCCCTGGAAAATGATTTTGTACTACCCGTTCTGAAAATTTTTTCTTATTTATCAATATTGCTGAAAAGCAACAGCATATACATTAATGCTGCTTTATTTAAATAAGTGCGGATAAATTTGGTGGCATCTGCGAGATGATTGCGCACCGTATGAGGGGAAATATGCAGTTGTTCGGCAATTTGTTCCCGGGAAAACCCGTCCTGCCGGGATAACCTGAATACTTTTTGCTGCTGCAGCGGTAATTTAGCTACCGCCTCGTTAATGAGCCTTTCGCTTTCACGAAGCAATAACGTCTCTTCGGTTATATTGTGAAAGCTGGCAGATTCAGAGATTAGTTTCAGCAGTTTACGGTCTAATGCCAGTTTTTTATAATGTTTGTACACCTGGCGGTAAAGCGTTGTAAAGAAGTAGGCTTCTGCGTTATCAATATTTGCCAGCTCTTCTCTTTTTTGCCATATTTTGATAAAAATATCCTGAACCATTTCTTCTGCAATAACATCTGAAGCAGTCATTTTTAAAGCAACCGCATAAAACCGGCTTCTATATTTTTCAAACAATATACGGAAAGACTTTTCATCACCGGCCGCAACCAGCTTTAGCAGTTCATGGATATCATATTGTTGACCTGAATAACTCATATCATTTTAGTAGCCAGCCGAAAGATAACAAAAAATTAAAACAAGCAGGAACTTCAAATACCTTTGTTGCCAATCTCTTTTTACTGGCTGTGCAATCCATTTCTGTCAGCATCGTGTTCTTAAACCCAGTTTACGACTGGCTTTACATGTGGGCTTTCTCCAGCTCTTTGGCATTGATCTTTCCAGGCTTTGTTTCTATTTTTATTACAAAAGGATCTTTGCTGGTAAAAGTTTCAGGTAAGGTAATATCAAAATATACGTTCTTGTCAAGATCGATACCTATATCTGTAAACTTCATTTTCAAAACTGCTTTATTGGCCAATAGTGAAGCGGCCGTTGGTACGTCCGTTGCGTTCCTGGGAATTTTAATTCTTACAAGATTGCTGACAGGGCGGTTAAACACCGTCAGGTATAAGGACTTTTCTTTTTTTGTATAGTACCCATAGCCCGTAGGCTCAAGCGGTGCATGTGTGGCGCCATATATTGCCTCGGCATTTAATTTTGTCCACGCTCCTATTTCTCTTGCCAGTTTGTCTTCACCTGTGTGCATTCTTCCGTTGCCATCAGGGCCGAAGTTTAAAACAAAATTACCGCCCATTGATACCGAATGCATCAGCATATCAATTAAATCGTACGAAGTTTTTGTATAGAACTTTGACCAGTCCTTAATATATCCCCAGCCGTTTGGCGGAATGGTCATCACGCAATCCCAGTCGTTTCCGTTCAGCCATTCATACTGTGCGGGCAGCTTACGCTCCCAACCCTGCTCATAATCGCCTAATAAGTCTCCGTTCGAATCAAAATGCCGTTTTCCATGTTCATCGTTTCTAAACCGGCTGCCAATGATGAGGCCCGGATGTGCGGCACGTAAATCTTTTTCGAGCTGATACGTCCACTCATAAGAGTCGATCCAGGCTTTATCCCAGGTACCGTCGAACCAAAATCCTTTCATTTTTGGATAGTTGCCCAGCAATTCAAACAGCTGGTTCCGGGTGTACGTCAAAAACTTTTCATATGAAGCTTTCTGTGCATCGGTGTTCGGCGCGGCGCTTTGATAATCTTTATTATACCAGTCAATAATAGAAAAATATAAATACACATCAATTCCTTCTGCCGTGTATGCATCCACCAGCTGTTTTATAACGTCTTTTTTATAAGGGGACTGTGCGATCGTATATTCGGAAAACTTACTGGGCCATAAGCAAAATCCATCGTGGTGCTTGGTAGTAATAATCATATAGCGCGCACCCATTTGCTTTGCCTGCTTCGCCCAGCGTTGAGCATCAAAATCTTTTGGATTAAATTGTTTATACAGGTTATCATAGGTCTGCCGCCAGTTGGGCGGTGCCGATGCGCCCGACCACACCCTTATCCATTCCGATGCGGTAGGTGCTTTTACACCGTTCCACTCGCCGCCTGCAATAGCATATACGCCCCAGTGAATAAACTGGCCTAAACCATATTCGCGAAAACGCTGCATGGCAACATCGGTACGCTTACCTTCATGCAAAGGGCCGTACTTTAGTTCAATCCGTTCTTTAGGTTTTTCTTTGGGGCCGCCCCAGCTTTGGGCATTTACGTTTAACAATGCACCATACAAAAAAAAGATCGCTGTAAGCCTTGTTATTTTATTTCTCATTAAGCTTTATTTTTTATGAAACTCAATAAAACCGCCTTTTTCCATTTTTACTTTATAAATACTGCCCTGCTGCTCCATAACAAAACATTTTTTCTTTGTCAGGACTGCTGCCAATTCAATATTGGAATCAATTGCTAAAACACCGCCCTTTTCACTATACACTGTAACCCGTTTATTAATGCTGTTTTCGCGATACCCGGAAACTAAAAAAGCGCCATCGGTCCTGAAGTTGGTGAAAGATACATCTTTCCAATACGAAGGTATTGCGGGAAAAACTCTTGTAACACCATTCCAATGCTGTAAAGAAAGCTCCTGCAGGCTGCCGGCTGCCGATAGCGGTGTTTCTATCACCGGTCCCGATTCGGCATAAAGGCTGTTAGGCCTGATGTAACGCTTTAAAAGCTGTTTCAGGTATACTACAGCGGAATCGCCATTTTTCATCAGCGCAAAAATGGAAGCCGCCCCCGACAGGGAATACCCCTGCATTGCCCCTTTTTTACTATGCCAATAGGCCAGCGATTGCTGAATGAATGTTCTGTTTTCGGGCTGATCATAGTTGATGAGGCAGAAAGGGTAAATCATTAGCAAGTGCGAATAGTGCCTGTGCGATACGCTGTAAGGCTGGTTAGACGAAATCATAAAACCATTTTCGTCCTTAGGGTAATCAATAAGATTTGTTTGAATATCTTTCCAGCGTTTTCGCTGTTGTTCGAAGTCCGGATCCGTGGCGGTCATTTCGAGCAACGTTTTTAATCCCCATTGCAAGCAGGAGAGATCATAGTTGGTATTAAAATCAAAAGAACCGGGGTATTCGGGCGAATGCGAACGGATACTAAATGCGTATCGTCCTTCAGTAGTCTTTTTTAAATAGTTGATAGCAAAATTAGTGCTGCGCGTTAACAGGTCAATTAAAGGGTTTTTTAACCGCTCGTCCATACTGTAACGGTAATGCTTATAGTAATAATACAGCATCCAGGTGAGGTTGCTTATTTCAACAGCTGCGGTTGTTGAAATATTACCGTTTGCACCAATGGGAATGGGTGATGCCAGATCGGGTGCTGCAGAGCGGCCAACGGCGATGCAATTTTCCCGCAAAGGCTCCGGAACATTTAAAGAGAGATTAGATCTGTTTTTATCCACCAGCCGGAGAAAAGATTCCGCCAGCGACAAACGATTGGCTGTATAGAAAAAATCATAAGTAAGCTGAATATTAAGATTTAACCAATAGGCTGGCCAGGGCGTTGAGGCCGTCCAGGGGCCCTGTAAATCAATAGCAGGCTTATCGGCCCTGGTAGCACAGGCTATCTTATATAGCTGCATATCGTAAAATTGTTGCAACTCCGGATCGGGAATTTTATAAGATGATAAGGCCCGGTATTGGCTCCACCAGCTTCTGTGCTTTACAATTTCACCTGCCATGGCAGATGGCGAAAATGCCTTCACTGTATTAATAGCATCGCGTACATAATTACTGCCTGCTATAGCATAGCTGATAGTCACAGCATATACTTCTTTACGTTCACCGCTGCTTATTAATTTGTAAGCGGTGCAGTAGCCGCCACCGGCAGTCATGGGCTGGTTAACAAATATAACCTCACCGGCTTTGCCCGGCACCGCAGCAGGATTAGGTTTATAAGAAGGGAACTGGCTGAGATAAAACCCCGCCCTTGGGCTTTGTGAAATTTCAGGAACAAAACTAAAGTGAGATGTACCGGTAAAATTGGCCTTATCCATTTCAATGAGAATAATATTACGCTCAGATAGCGTTGTTGTGGTAATATAACAGGTTCCTGCCGTGGTACGAATAGCAGCAGTGGCATTAGCATCACTTAACAACATTTTTCCCGATACCGACACAGGGGTATCAAAGTGAACCAAAAAATGCCCGATGGGCAACCGCGCTTTTGTAAACAGTTTATTTTCGATATCTGCACGATGATCGTACACATCAGTGCGCCCAATATCAACCCGAACAACACTGTCAGACATTAAGTAGGTTGTGGTTCCCAACAGACCGTTTCCTGTTAATAAGCCGTTATAAATGGTTTTCCCTAACAGTTCCATGCGCCATTCATCTGTTGGCGATTGGGCATACAGTATCGAAACTACAAGCATACAGCATTGCAACAGTACTGCCTTTATTACATTATTGAAAACCGGATAGATCATTTAGCAGGATGTCAAAAATCTGGAGCAAACCTTATAGATTTTTAAAACCGATAAGGTCTGCTCTGCCAGGAAATTATAAATACCAGTCTTTATAACGCTTTAACGCTTCGAGGTAATAGTAATCAGCATAAACCAATGGCACATCTATTTCTGAATTTAAAGGCAGGGCGCCGGTGCTGTGCTTTAATAAAAACCCCCCGTTTTCGCCAACCTTAGCTTTATATTTTTCGCCTGATAAAGACAGGATCATGTCCCGGGCATTATCAATATACGATTGCTTTTCCGCTCCGCTGGTGTATTGCGCCAGCTCTAATAACGCTGAAGCAATCAAGGCCCCTGCAGAAGCGTCTCTTTTAGCATTAGGAATTTGCGGGGCATCAAAGTCCCAGTAAGGAATTTTATCTTCCGGCAAATTGGGATGCTTTAAAATAAAAGAAGCTATTTTCCGCGCATGATCAAGATAGCGCCTGTCTTTTGAAAAACGGTACATCATGGTATAACCATATAAGCCCCAGCCCTGGCCGCGTGCCCAGGAAGAACAATCGGCCGCGCCCTGCCAGGTGGCTTTGCGCAGCACTTTTCCAGTTTTCAGGTCGTAATCAATAACATGATAAGAGCTGTAATCGGGCCTGAAATGGTTTTTTAATGTGGTGTTGGAATGGGTGATGGCGATGTCCTTAAATCGCTTTTCTCCACCATTATTGGCCGACCAGTACAGTAATTCCAGATTCATCATATTATCAATAATAACCGGCCCTTTGAAATACTGGTTACTGTTCCAGGATTGAATAATTTTTGCATCTGGCCTGTAGCGTGTAGCCAGGGATGCAGCTGACTGGTGTATGATATCCCTGTATGATTGCTCTTTGGTAATGCGATAGGCATTGCCAAAGCTGCAATACATCATAAAGCCCAGGTCGTGATTGCCGGTGTAGGTTTTATTGGGCTCAATAATCGTTAACGCTCTTTCTGCTTCTTTTTTTATTGCAGGATCGCCGGTTTGTTCGTATATATACCAAAGCGAGCCGGGATAAAAACCGGTGCACCACCAGGTACGCTCATGAGCTATGAACTTACCGGTTTGCTCATTATAAGACTGTGGCATTTTATCCGGCGGGGTCAATGTCATCATGTACTTATACTGCGAGTTGGCAAAAGCAAAGTTTTCTTTGATCAATTGACTCATATCAGTCTTTTGCGAGAACAATGGCAACGCACTCAACAGCACAATACTCAAAATTACCAGGAACTTATTCATGTTATAGCTTACAATATTTTAAAGTTAAAAATGCTGTATCAAATCTAACTGGTTTTTATATTTAAACACAACGTTCATCATTTTATTTTAATAGCCCTGGTTCTGAGCAAACGGTGCGCCGGTATTGGCATCAATAACCTCCTGCGGTATGGGCCACAACACCTGATGATCTTTAATAACGCCTTTTGACTGATCGTTCAAACTTCTCACTCTTTCTAAAAATTTGGCTGATCCAAAGCGGGACAATGTCATCCGGCGCATTTCTTCACCCAGCAGTTCGCGTGCCCGTTCGTCCAGCAGTATATCTGCCGTTACTGCAGCAAAAGGCGTTGCCTGCGCTCTTACTCTTACAGGATTTAATGCCGTGGCAGCCATGCCGGCGTTATTTTTCTGAACATAGGCCTCTGCAAGCAACAGGTAAGTTTCTGCCAGGCGTGCTTTCACCCGGTCTTTCATGTTTCCTTCAAAAGCAGGGTCTACAGCGGTTTTCCCATAGAAAAACTTCGTAGTTGTTTCAAAAACATTTCCCGACTCCCTGATGGCGTTTGTAAGCGCCAGCCGGGTACCATATAAAGGAGAAGAGGGGTTGTTATGATACCAGTCTCTTTTAATATTGTATTTCGAGTTACGCACATCATTAACCTCATAGCTGTCTAACCACCATTTGTACGGGCGTACCTGGCCTAATCCGCGGCCGCCAAGCGAATCTGCAAGTAAAAATCCGGTTTGCTGTGCATAAAACGGGACCCAGGCTCTCTTGCTCCAATCCGTATAACGATCGCCTCCGCCCAGGTTGTTAAATTCAAGCTGTATAGCCCAGATAGTTTCCCGGTTACCTGATTTCCGGTTTTGATTATTTTCAATGAACATATCATGAAAATAATCTCCCGGCAAGTCTTTTTCCACACCAAAACGCTGATCATTCAGCTTAAAGTAAGGGGCATTAATAACCTGGTTGGCTGCCCAGATAGCGGAATCTGATTTCTGCACCATTAAATAGGCTTCTGCCAGATAATGGAGCGCAGCCCATTTCGTAAGCTTTCCATCAGCAACCTGGTCCGGGTTTTCAGGGAGGTTTTCAGAAGCCACTTTAAAGTCATTAATCATCATCTGTATCACGCTGGCTCTGGGATCTCTCACAAAGTCTGTACGGGGTGAAGCAGAAATTTTATCCACCCAGGGCACATCTCCGTAAAGCGTTACCAGGTACCGGTAAGCATACGCTCTGAAAAAAGATGCCGTCCCTCTTACAATTTTAGGGTCCTCGCTGGGATTCGTCCATGAAATAGCAGGATTTTCCAAAGCGGTTAAAATCTGGTTGGAGTTGCCTATTAATCCATAAGCAAATCTCCAGTAATTTCTTATATAGCTTAAAGCAGGGTTAAGCGTATAATTGGTAAAAGGGGCCAGCGTACCATCGGTACCTGTTGTTTTTACCGCCACAATATCGGTACCTGCCTGCAACGCTTCCTGCGGGGTAGCGCCATGCGAAAAAATACTGTTATTAAAGGTTTGAAATTCCAGCCGTGCAAAAGCGTATAAGCCTGTAAGTCCCGCATCAAAGCCTTTTGTATTCACAAAGGTATTACCCGGCGAAACAAAGCCGCTGGTGTCTTCATCAAGAAAACTTTTGCTGCATGAGGCTAACACAACGGCAGCAAACAGTACAAATTGTATTTTATATAAAATCTTCATGATCGTCATTTTAAAATTGAACATTTAATCCCAGGGAAAACATACGAGCTACCGGGTAGGGAGAAAGGACATTGGTTGTGGTAGGGTTGCCGGTAGCAGCGCTTACCGATTGTGCTTCTACATTATACCCTTTTACTTTGGAGAACGTGTAAAGGTTTCTTGCATTGATGAAAGCTTTAATAGAAGAAACACCTTTCATATTCCAGCGGTCAATCGGTAAATTATAAGCAAGCGAAAAATCGCGGATGCGCAGGTAAGAGGCATCCAGATAATAGGAGTGATTATTTACAGGTGTATAACCCGGAGAAACATATTCTGTGCTGGGATTTTCGGGTGTCCAATAGTGTATATCCGACAGGTAATTACCCCCGTTATTGGGCAGAAAACGCTCAATATTTGCAAAGTTATTTTCTTTAGTAACATCAAAAGCGCCGGTTAAAAAGAATGAAAGAGACCAGTCTTTATAGCTGAAATTATTGCCTAAACCTAAAGTATAAGCCGGAATTTTAGACCCGATCACTTTGCGGTCAGCAGCTGTAATCTGGCCGTTACCGTCTACATCTTCCAGCTTGGCATCGCCGGGCTTGGCATTGGGCTGCCAGGAGTTTTTTATATCATCACTTGCCTGCCATACACCAATAACATTGTAGTCATAAAATACGCGGATAGGCTGCCCTATCAGCCAGGCATTGGTCAGATCATCTTTTCCATCTCCCCTGAGCTCTACTATTTTATTTTTGTTATAGGCAAATGCCAGATCGGTATTCCACGAAAAATGTTCCCTGCGGATATTTTCACTGTTTAGTGTAAGCTCTATACCCAGGTTCTGTGTTTTCCCTACATTATCCCAAACGGAGTTAAATCCATTCATTACCGGTACCTGGCGGTTCAGGAGGAGATCGTAGGTATTGGTTTTATAAACGTCAAGCGAGCCGCTGATGCGGTTGCGGATAATCCCAAAATCCAGCCCCACATTTAAAGAACGCGTGGTTTCCCATTTCAGTGTTTTGCTTCCTACACCTGTATAGCTCGTTATCAGCCCGTTTACAGGTGTGGCGCCATCGCCAAACAGGTACTGTATCTTGGTAAGCCTGTCAAATGTCTGGTAAGCCGAAACACCCTGGTTACCATTCTCTCCATAAGACAACCTTAACTTTAACTGGTTGATTGTATTACTTTTGAAAAAATCTTCCTGGGATAATACCCAGGCCACAGCTACAGAAGGGAAAAAGGCCCATTTGTTATTTACCGAAAAAGCGCTGTAACCATCGGAGCGGCCGGTAAGCGTTAATAAATACCTGTTCTTAAATCCATAATTTATTCTTCCCATGTAAGAGATCAACGCGGTATTGGTGAGATTGGATTCTATTTTTTGGTTCTTGGCAGCCGATGCCAGGTTGTTATAACCATTATCAGAAATAAAATCCTCTCCGTAGGCGGAAGAAGTCTTCAGGTTGGTTTTTTGTGCACTGTACAAACCCACTGCATTCAGCCTGTGATCGCCAAAGCTGCGGTCGTAAGTCAAAAGATTTTCCCAGGTCCAGTCAAAATAATCGGCGTTGTACACAGTTCCCTGGCCATTGGTGCTCATACCTGTAAATGTATTACTGCCATAGTAGGTACCGTTAAATTCATGCCTGTAATTAGTACCAAAAGAAGTTTTGAAACTAAGTCCCTGTATGGGGAGCTTTGCGTCCAAAAAGCCGCTGGCAAATACGGTCCTTCGTGTATTGTCATTTACGCCGTTTTCATCTGCAAACGGATTCGGATAAAGTGTTTGCGCATACATGGGGTATAGCACCCGTTTTCCGTTTTCATCAAAATTCTTTCCATAGGGGCTTATTTTTACTGCATTATCTATAGAAGGTTGTACGCCATTATTATTTCCCTGGGATAGTTGCGTAACTAATCCCGATTTTAACCAGCGGGTCAATGTCTGGTTCAGGTTAAACGACACATTGTATCGCTCATAGGAAGTATTTTTTACAAGACCGTCCTGTTTCAAATAACCAACCCCTGCAAAATAATTCGACTTTTCGGTACCCCCCGAAAGATTCAACTGGTGCTCTGTTATAAGTGCCGTGTTATTAAAAATCTCTTGCTGCCAGTCAATATGTTCTCCTTTTTTCCATTGTTCCAGCACATTTGCAAAAAGATATTTTTCAGGATTAAGATCATCCCCGGTTTTCCCTTTTGATATCTGGTAATCCCTCAAATATTGAATATACTCTGGCCCGTTCATCAGGTTTAGCCTCCGCTCTACCATTTGAACACCTATATAACCGTTATAGCTTACTTTCGTCTTGCCTGCCTGTCCTTTTTTAGATGTAACAAGAATTACCCCGTTTGCCGCTCTTGAGCCATAAATAGCGGTGGCCGAGGCATCTTTTAATACGGAAATATTTTCAATGCTGCTGGTGTTGATATCGTTAAAAGACCCGTTAAACGGCACTCCATCCAGGATGATAAGAGGCTGGTTTGAGGCGGAGATGGAGTTTTCACCCCTTACGGTAAGAGAGGCTACTTCACCCGGCCTTGCATTTCCTGTGTTGATGCTTAAACCCGGAACCTTTCCCTGGATCTTATCAACAAGATTGGGTGCATTAATTCCCTCCATGTCGCGGGAGCTGATTGTATTTACACTTCCTGTAAGATCAGATTTCTTCTGGGTACCATACCCCACTACTACCACCTCATCCATAGCGGCATTTTCCGTGGTCAAGGATACATTAACAATGTCCTGGTTATTTACCGGCACCTCAACCGTTTTATATCCTATAGAACGGAATGATACGGTAGCATTCCCACTTTTAAGTGTCAGCTGGTATTCTCCTTTTTCATTTGTAGCGGTGGCATTGTTGGTACCCACTTCCTCAACAGTTACACCGGCTACCGGTTGTTTTGAAACAGCATCGATGACAGTACCTTTAATAACTACATTTTGCTGCAGCATCAAACTATTGGATGCTATAGCTTTGTTTGCAGCTATCAATAAAAAAAACAGCAGGAAAAGCCGGAGACCCTGCAAGTATTTTCTCCCGTTGTTCCCGGTTGATGAATGTTGAAGGTTTACATACATAATTAGAATCGTTTGTTTTAATTGGTTTAAAAAGCTCAGCAAACCTGAATTTGAAAAATCAAGCACGTTTTTTCTTCACGGGTAAATTTGCCCCAGGATTTAACAAATGGCAGGGTGGTATTTTAAAAAAAACAGGGGGTTTTTATTCTGCTTAATATAAAACTCTGATTATCAATGATAAAATTTTGATCATTTTTTAATTTTGTTTAACTTTTTCTACGAACTTGGTTCAGGTTTTACGGTCTAATTGCATCAGCGCTGAATATTGGTCTTTATATAAACCCGTTTAAATAACTTCATTTCTTTATGCCTGTACAAGTATTTATTAAGAAAATGCTGTATGCTTTCCTTATTGCGCTGTCTTTTCCCGCAGCCGGGCAGGTAAGCTTTTTTGTATCTCCCGATGGCAGCGACAGCAATAACGGTACACGCAGCAAGCCTTTTAAAACGCTTCGCTGTGCCATTGAAGCCGCCTCGGAATTAAAAGAAAAAGATGTGACTATTGCACTGCGCAAGGGAATACATTATCTTGATCAAACTATCACAATAGAGGCATCCCGGTTTTTGCCTGCGTCTTTACAGATCACGGCTTACGGCAATGAGGAAGCAACCATAAGCGCCGGTAAACCCTTGCAGCTGAAATGGAAACGCTGGAAGAACGGTATATATATGGCAGATGTTCCGGCAGGGCTTTCTTTTGAAAGAATGTATGTAAACGGTCAGCTGCAACCACTGGCACGCTATCCCAATTATGACTCCACAGCCAGGGTATTTCACGGAACGGCAGCAGATGCTATTACACCGGAGCGCGTAAAAAGATGGAAGAACCCGGCAGGCGGCTATATTCACGCTCTTCATGCACATGAATGGGGCGGGTTTCATTACCGGATAACCGGCGTTGACAGTGAAGGAAATTTGCAAATGGAAGGAGGCTGGCAGAATAACCGCCCCAGCAAAATGCACGAAAAATACCGCTTTGTAGAAAATATATTTGAAGAACTGGATGCTCCTGGCGAATGGTGGCTTGATAAAACAAAACACATTCTTTACTACTATCCACCACAAAGCATTGCTATTACAAAGGCAACCCTACAGGTGGCGCAATTCAAAAACACAATAGAACTGAAAGGCACCGAATCCCAGCCGCTCAGGCATATACAAATCAAAGGCCTCCGTTTTGCCCATAATGAAAGGAGCTTTATGGATACTAAAGAGCCTTTGCTGCGAAGCGATTGGACCATTTACCGGGGCGGCGCTGTTTTGCTGGAGGGTACTGAAAATTGCAGGATAACCGACTGCGTGTTTGAAGGCATTGGCGGCAATGCTGTAATGCTGAGCAACTATAACAGGTATGATACCATTACCGGCTGCCATATTTATAATACCGGCGCCAACGCGGTTTGTTTTATCGGGGATACAAAAGCAGTACGATCCCCATCGTTCAGCTATGGCGATTTTGTTCCGTATGACCAGCTGGATAAAACACCGGGGCCGCTTACTAATAATTTCCCTCAAAACTGTATCGTAACAAATAACCTTTTTCACGATCTGGGCGATATTGAAAAACAGGCAACCGGTGTGCAAATCCAGGTAGCCTCTGAAATTACAGTGAGCCACAACACCATATATCAAACATCAAGGGCGGGAATTAATATTGGCGATGGCTGTTTTGGGGGCCATATTATTGAGTTTAATGATGTGTTCAATACAGTGAGGGAAACAGGAGATCACGGCTCATTTAATTCGTGGGGGCGCGATCGTTTCTGGGCACCAGGCAGAAAGTATATGGACAGCCTTACAACTGTCCACCCGGAGCTGATCTTACTGGATGCCCAAAAGCAAACCATTATACGCAATAACCGGTTTCGCTGTGACCATGGCTGGGATATTGACCTGGATGACGGCTCTTCCAATTACCACATTTACAATAATCTCCTGCTGAACGGAGGCCTGAAGCTGCGGGAAGGATTTTATCGAACTGTTGAAAACAATATTATGATCAATAATTCCTTTCACCCGCATGTATGGTTTAAAAACAGCGGCGATGTTTTTGAGCGGAATATCGTAATGAAAAAATACGCGCCTATACAGGTAACGGACTGGGGCAGCAAAATAGATAATAACCTGTTCCCCGATACAGCAGCGTTGCACGATGCCCGGTTAAGAGGGACAGACCGGCACAGCATTGCGGGTGACCCTATGTTTGTAAATCCTGCAAAAGGAGATTATACGGTAGCACCGGCTTCACCGGCATTGAAAACAGGATTTAAAAATTTCCCTATGGATCAGTTTGGCGTACAAAAATCAGCGCTGAAAAAAATAGCGAAGCAGCCAGCCATACCCGTGCTTATTTCCGATGCCGGGCTGGCAGACAAATCTGTATCTGTTGTTTTTTTAGGGGGTACTATAAAATCGGTGGATGGATTAGGAGACCGGTCGGCCTACGGGTTGCCCGATGAAACCGGGGTTGTTATTTTGTCTGCAGGCAATGGCAGCTTACTTATACAATCCGGGGTTCAGGACAGAGATGTTATTCGCAGCGCCAATGGTAAGTCTGTAAGGAATATAAAAGAATTAATGGATGTTTACCAGGCATTTAACTGGACGGGACGCCTGCCCGTTACAATTATCAGAAATCAGCAGGTATTAAGCCTTGAGCTGAAAACAAAATAATGAAAATACTATAGCCCGTATATATTTTAAATAATTAACGGGAAAATATTTAAAAAGTTTAAACGGGTTGCACGCATAAGCCCCAAAGAAAGTTGTAGCTTTCAACTCCTGCATGAGCTATAAAACCAACAAGATTTTACCGGCAGCCCTACTTGTATGCTGCTTAATAATAGCTGTTCATCCTGTAAACAGTCAGAAGCTTTCATTTAATAGCTGGAACACGGAAGCAGGTCTTTCCCGAAACAGGGTTTATGCTATTACACAGGATAAAAAAGGTTTTATGTGGATAGGGGCAGGAGAGGCTTTGAACCGGTTTGATGGAAAAGAGTTCAGAACTTTTACGCCAAAATCGAAAAACAGTATCAATGCGCCGGAAAATGATATTAACTGTCTTCTTACAGACCAAAGCAATTGTATATGGATCGGTACCACTGTTGACCTGCTGGCCTATGACATTAAAAATAACCAGTTTAAGGGCGCCAGGTTTGAAGGGAATCAGGAGCCGGTATATGTTCGCTGCCTGTTTGAAGATGCGCGATCAAATATCTGGGCCGGTACCAGCTCGGGTATTTATCGCCTGAAAAACAGAGAAAACCTCATTTTTGAAAAAACAGGCACCTATGATAATACAGGCCTCCGTCCTGGTATCCATAGCCAGATAATAAGAAGTATATTCTGTGATAATGACAATACGCTCTGGGCGGGTACAAATGCAGGCCTTGTAAAAATAAGGTTTACACAAACAGATACAACCTATACCCATTTTAAGCACGACCCGCAAAACCCAGCCAGCATCAGCAGCAATACGGTTAGCTCCATTACTGCTGACAAGTACAATAATTTATGGGTGGGAACCCAAAGCCAGGGCATCAACCTGCTTGATAAAGCTACAGGAACTTTTACCCGTATTCATACCGGTTCTCCCAAATTATCTTTACTCAATAATTTTGTACGGGTAATAAAGCCGGACACCACAGGTAATATCTGGGTGGGCACACAGGAGGGGCTAACGCAAATAAACTGGCGGCAGCAAACAGCTGTCAGCTACCGGAACGACCCTCTAAACAAACATAGTCTCAGCCAGAACTCCGTGCACAGCCTTTTTACTGATCAAAACAACCTGGTATGGGTAGGCACTTTTTTTGGCGGCATCAACCTCATCAACCCTTTTCCTTCCGAATTTCAAACCTGGCAAAATAACGGCTTATCATCAGGCTTAAGCAATAACGTGGTTAGCTCCATTACATCGGATCTTAAAGGAAATTTATGGATCGGAACGGAGGGCGGAGGTGTTAATTATTATAATAAGCCAACTAAAAACTTTACGTATTATAAGCAGGGCCCCCAAAGTGTAGGCTCCAATCTTATCAAAACCATTTTGAAGGACAGAGACGGTAACATTTGGGTAGGAACCCACGCCGGAGGCCTGAACCTGTATAACAAGGGAACCTTCAAAAAATATTTCTATACCCCGGAGAATCCCGCGTTTCTGACGTCGGAGATATTCACTATTGCAGAAGACCAGACCGGCAACCTGTGGATAGGCACACAGGGAGGTATAAAGGACGTAAGTATATACAAAAGAGAAGGCACCCACGAGATCAGGACACACCTTACATTGATCATGGCTCCTGTTGATAAAATGATTACTGACAGGGCTAATGATAATTACCTCCAGCAGCAGTTTCAAAATATTAAAAAGAATGCCAACAACCTGCTTCGCCTTTCAGAAGAGCTGATGGATTTCAGGAAGGCGGAAACGGAGCACATGAAACTGCAAATAGCTCCTTATGACATTGTGGCGTTTGTAAAGGAGATCTATGAGCATTTTACTGAAATTTCCCTGGCACGGGAAATGCATATCTCGTTTACCCACGATACGCAGGAACAAATAGTGTATTTTGACAAAGAGCAGTTGGAAAAAGTATTTTTTAACCTTATCAGTAATGCCTTTAAGTTTACACCGGACGGGGGCAGGATACAGGTACATATTACAGAAGAAGGCCCGTATATTAAAGTAACCGTTACAGATAGCGGGCGTGGTATTGCGCCGGAGTATAAGGATAAGCTCTTCAATAATTTTTTCCAGGTGAATGATTCCGGCTCTCAGAACAAAGGTTATGGTATTGGCCTCGCACTGTCAAGCAAAATAGCCGCCCTGCACGGGGCAAGGATAGAGGTAGACAGCGCTTTGGCAGCAGAAAGTACAGAAGAAAGAACAACCACATTTGCCGTTTTTCTTCAGAAAGGCTTTGAGCATTTTAACCAGCCCATCAGTACACCGGAGCCACAGGTAAGTGTGGATGAAAGTGAAGCGCTGGTTCCATCACCACAAAAAGAGCCGGCAGAGGAACCCCGGGTCCTGGAAAGCTATATAGGAAGTAAACAGCTTTCTATATTAGTGGTAGATGATAATCCTGGTATCCGTAATACTATTTTTGAAATACTGACGGATAAGTATACTGTGGTATTAAAGGAAGATGTAGCCACAGGCTGGTTACATGCCAGCGAACAATTGCCGGATATTATCATAAGCGATGTGATGATGCCGCACGAAGATGGACTGAGTTTCTGCAATCGCATCAAATCAGATATGCGCACCTGCCATATCCCGGTAATTTTATTAACGGCAAAAACCACGCAGCAGGATCATATTGAAGGACTGGATAAAGGAGCCGACCTGTACCTTACCAAACCTTTTAACCGGAAAATATTAGAGCTTAATGTAAGAAACCTGCTGGCCACACGCGAAAGGGTTCACGAAAAAGTGCAGCAATACATTCAGCAGGGGTTGCTGGTTTCGGCACCGGAAGAGGAGGGCGACAGACCCAAAATTGTAAACCCGCTGGATAATACGTTTTTGAAAGAAGTGCTGCATATTATAGAGGAGCACTTAGATGAGCCGGAATTCAACGTAGCATTGCTGGCACAGAAGGTGGCCATGAGCATTCCGGTGCTTTATAAAAAAATGAAAGCGGTTACCAGTCTTTCTGTAAATGATTTTATCAAATCAGTTAAACTGCAGAAAGCGGCGGAGATGTTGCAACAAAATAACCTGGCAGTGTACGAGGTTTGCTACGCCGTAGGCTTCCAGGACAGGAAGCACTTCAGTATGGAGTTTAAAAAGAAATACGGTCTCACACCAAAGCAGTATGCACTTTCGCACAAAAAAGACTGATTTCCATAGATCTCTTTCAGGAAATTTTTCTTAAATTAGGATATGTTAGAAAAAAACCTGCTGCTGGTAATTTCCCTGCTATTTATTATAACGCTGCTCACTATGCTGGGCAATAAGTTAAAAATAGCCTATCCTGTTTTTTTAGTTATCGGCGGCCTGCTCATCAGCTTTATTCCGGGCATTCCTACTTTCAGGATAGACCCTGACATCGTTTTCTATATTTTTCTTCCGCCGGTATTATTTGCCGCATCATGGCAGATAGCCTGGGCCGATTTCTACAAAATGAGAACGCCTATTGCCCGCCTGGGTTTTGGCCTTGTATTCTTTACCTCTACCATTATTGCGTTTCTTTCACAGGCGCTCATTCCGGGATTTACCCTTGCGTTAGGTTTTGTGCTGGGCGGTATTATTTCTCCACCCGATGCAGTAGCGGCAACTTCTGTTTTAAGAAAGCTCAAAGTACCCCATAATATATTAACGCTGCTGGAAGGAGAGAGCCTGGTAAATGACGCGTCCAGCCTTATTGTTTTCAGGTTTGCGCTGCTTGCCGTTATGACCGGTCATTTCAGCTTATGGAATGCTACTCAAAGTTTTTTTACTATGGCCATTGCCGGAATACTGGTAGGATTGGCCATTGGTGGCATTATCTATATTATTCATAAATACTTCCCCACAACCAAAGCCATAGACACAGCGCTTACGCTTATTGCTCCATTTGTGATATACCTTGTTGCAGAGCATTTCAATTGCTCCGGCGTGCTTGCTGTTGTTACAGGCGGCCTGTTCATCAGCTACCATTCGCATCATATATTTACATACGAATCGCGGCTTACGATCAGCAGCGTTTGGGAAACACTTACTTTTTTACTCAACGGCTTTATTTTTATATTAATTGGTTTGCAGTTGCCTTATCTTGCCAAAAACTTTACCCATAATACTATCAAAGAAGCACTGTTCTATGGTGTTATAATAGGAATAGCCGTAATTCTTATAAGACTGGTTTGGGTGTATAGCATTAATTACTTCCGGCTGTTTATGAACAAAAGTAAAAAAGGCACCTCTTATATACTCACCAACAAAGAAGCCTTCCTGGTATCCTGGTGCGGTATGAGAGGAGTGGTGTCATTAGCAGCGGCTTTATCCATTCCGTTTTTCCTGCCAGATAAAACAATGTTCCCTTATCGGTTCCTGATCCTGTTCATCACATTTATTGTTATACTTATTACCCTGGTAATACCCGGACTAACCATTGCACCCCTGATCAAACTTTTAAAAATAGAAGACCGCTATGCAGAAAAAAAGACGTTAGATAACCAGCACATCAAGCTGCAACTGGCGCAAACATCCCTTGAGTATATTGTGAAAAACTATGCTGATGATATCAGTAAAGATGAACATTTCCAGGCTGTATTAAACAGGTATGAGCGCATAATACGCCTTTCCAATCAAAAAATTGAAGGATATAACAGTCAAAAAGGAGAAGCCTCTAAAAAAGCAACACCGCGTCTTAAACAGATGTTGCTTAACATCATAGCGCTTAAACGTACACAACTATCCCTGTTCTTACACAGGAAAGAATTTGACGAAGAGTTGATACGCTCTAAAGAACGCGAACTGGACCTGGAAGAAGCAAGGTTGAGAAGCCGGGATGCATAGCTTTAATAAAACAATTGATATAATAATAAATGGAAAACTATTTCTCTGAACAGGAATTTGCAAACAAGGATGGAGCCGCTCAGCCCTTACCCATAGCTGAATATGAAGCCTGCACTTTTATTAACTGCAGCTTTTCTAACGCCAATGTAAGTAAATGCAGCTTTATAGACTGTCATTTTCAGCACTGCGATTGCAGCAACACCAACCTGCATCAAACCATTATCCGGGACGTCAGCTTCCAGGATTGTAAAATGCTGGGGCTGCATTTTAATGCCTGTAACGATTTCCTGTTCTCCGCAACCTTTAAAAATTGTACCCTTAACTTTTCTTCTTTTTACAAACTCAAACTAAAGGGAATTTTGTTTAAAGATTGTACGCTGCATGAAGTTGATTTTGCCGAATGCGACCTGACCGGCGCCTTTTTTGATAACTGTGATTTAAAAGGGACTGTTTTCGACAGGACCATACTGGAGAAAGCTGATTTCTCAACTGCGTATAATTATACTATTAACCCTGAAAATAACAGGATAAAAAAGGCAAAATTTTCTACAGATGGATTGGCGGGGCTGCTTGGTAAATATGATATTAAAGTTGTTTAAATTTTTCAACCTGCCTCTTGCGCAGGTCTCCGGACTACTACTGTTCGAAACCTGAAAATATGTTTTAATCAAGCCTGAAAGCCCGCCTGCCGGACGGGCAGGGCTAATATTATTATAAAAAAAGCATATACACCGATTAAAATCCCGAAGGGATGGCATAATATTTCGTGTCACCCCTGCGGGGTTCTCGTCCAAAATCAAAATGATTTTTCTATAATAATAACATCTCTTCGAGATTTTTATAAGGTTTCGAACACTTAAGGTCTCACGACCTGGGCATTGATGTTACTAAACTATTATTGGCTGTCATGGGTATGTCTTAATTAATTCAAGTTGCTATTTAATCGGTGAGTTTATTCAATGTAAAAGCGAGA
>JAPUDO010000069.1 GCA_027493055.1 Niabella sp.
ATGCGTATGATTGATTGGTTTGTAAATCTGATTACAACCCATTCTATAGCCCAGACTATCTTAGTTTTCGGACTTTCCGTTTCAGTGGGTTTGTGGCTTGGTAGAATTAAATTTGGAGGTATTTCGCTAGGCACCACTTTTGTGCTGTTTACCGGGATGTTTCTCTCCTATATAGGCATTACTATTGATGAGCATACGGAGCACTTTCTTAAAGAATTTGGGTTAATACTTTTTGTTTATGCCATTGGGTTGCAGGTAGGTCCCAGCTTTTTTGCCAGCTTAAAAAAGAATGCCTTAAACAGCAATCTAATAGCCGGATTAACGGTTTTAACAGGTATAGCTATTACCGTTATTATTTTTTACGCCAGCAAATATAATATATCTACTATGGTAGGTATTATGAGCGGCGCTGTTACTAATACGCCGGGACTGGCTGCAGCACAGGCAGCGGCGGCTGAGTTTAATTTAAGCGCTACAGACAGATCGTATATCACACTCGCTTATGCCTGTACCTACCCGCTGGGTGTATTTGGCATTATAGGCTCTCTCCTCCTGCTGAAAAAAATATTCAGGGTTAATATTGCGCATGAGCAGGAATTTCACCGTAAGCTGGATATATTTCGTTCCAACAAGCCTGTTTCTCATCACTTCAGGCTGGAAAACAAGCTGCTGTACGGACAGCCGCTGAAAAAGCTGTTTGATATGCTCAAAGAGAATATCATTGTTTCCCGGATGCTGCATGATGGAGAAATTATAACCCCTACTCCTGAAACGATCCTTTCAGAAAATGATATACTGCTCATTGTAGCTTCCAAAAAAGAAATACTTCAGCTAAAGCTGATTGTGGGGCCTTTTACAGATCATAACCTTAAAGATATGTCAGAAAGTAAACTGATCTCCAGGAGGATTGTAGTAACCAAAAAATCGGTTACGCACAAAAGACTGGGTGATCTTTCTGAACTGGCACATGCCAATTTTACACTCACCCGTTTAAAGAGAGCAGGAATTGAGATGGTTCCACACGGAAACATGCTGCTTCAGCTGGGTGATGTTATAAAAGTAGTAGGAACTGAAGAATCTGTGCAGAATGCCGCTGATGCAGTAGGCAATTCCTTAAAGAAGCTTGAAGCGCCCGATCTGGCCCCCATCTTTATAGGCATTGTTTTAGGGGTGATTTTTGGCAGCATTCCTATCAGTTTTCCGGGAATGCCGGTACCTGTAAAAATAGGGATGGCAGGCGGGCCCCTTATTATTTCATTACTGCTAAGCCGGTTTGGCAATGTTTTTTACCTGAATAACTATACTACCAACAGCGCCAACCACATGATACGGGAACTGGGTATTTGTCTGTTCCTTGCCAGTGTTGGTTTGGGCAGCGGCAAAAACCTGTCGGCTGCTTTTGCCGGCGGCCAGGGACTTATATGGGTAACATTAGGCGTTATCATTACCGTAATACCACTTTTACTAATTGGCATCCTGGCTAAAAAGGTTTTCAAAAAAACTTATTTCGAGATATGTGGGTTGCTTTCGGGCGCGTCTACAGATCCCCCCGCGTTAGCCTTTGCTACCAAATTAGCAGGAAACGATATCCCTTCTATTTCTTATGCAACGGTGTACCCGTTAACAATGATCCTGAGAATTGTTGGAGCACAGCTACTGATTTTAATGCTGAGCTCGTAACAAACCAACAGGCTTTATACTTTTCTTTTGGGACTGACCAAAAAGGTTCCTTGATTGTCATATTGTCCTGATAGGCATCGGGAGGCGAAATACAGACAATCAAGCAGTTCTCCTTCTACAAGCTCTCCGTAGGAGTCCTACGGACCCTTGGACAATACTTTTTAGTCAGCTTCCGCAGTCTTATCTGTTTATAACTGAAAGGAATGGCAGGTTTCTGACCAGGGATTGGAGATGTAACCATTCAATAACGTTTACAGAAAGCTCATAGCTGTTATTTTTGCAAAAACTATATCAATGGACCGTTCCGAAATCAAACATCTCGCAGGAACTCATACCGATTTATTATTAGATATTGGCTCTACCCTGCTGGCATCCGGTGCCACCAGTGAACGCATCAACAGAAATGTGCAGCGGATAGGCAGCCAGTTAGGGTACGATGTGGATATTTTCTTTGACTATACAGGCCTGATTATTACAATCCAGTTAAAGTCGGATCCCACCATCTATGCCACACGCCATAAAAAGCTCAGCAAGCATCATGCTAACTTTAATATACTTAAAGATATCAGCCTGTTGTCCTGGAAAGTGAAAGAGGACAACTTAGAGGTGCCGGAAATAGAAGAGGCCCTGGAAGAAATAAAAACAGAACCTACTTATTCCCGCTGGCAAATATTGATTGCCGTTGGGCTTGCCTGTTTTGCCCTGTGCTTTACTGCCGGCGGAAATCTGAAAAGTGCAGGCATTGCAGGGCTGGCTGGCTTTGCCGGTATGTATGTGAGGCAGGAGCTGGAAAAAAGAGGCTATCTTTCCATGATTGTGATAATGGGTGCCTCCTTTGTGAGCTCAATGATAGCCAGTGCCGATGCTATTTTTAAAATTGGCGACAAGCCTGAAATAACGGCGGCTACCTGCGTGCTGTATCTTATACCCGGCGTTCAAATGATCAACAGCGTTATTGACCTCATTGAAGGTTATTACCCTATGGCCCTTGCCAGGGGCGTGTTCAGCAGCTATATTATATTATGGATTGCAGTAGGCATTACCTTAAGCATTATGTTTATAGGTCTCAGTAATTTTTAAAACTATGAACGAAATATTCTTCTTATCTCTAAAGGATTTTTTATTGGCTGCAGTAGTGGCTATAGGTTTTGCTGTACTGTTCAGAACCCCCCGGTCTGTATTATGGGTAGCGGGTTTATTAGGCGGAGCAGGGCACTTACTGCGTTATGTGCTGCACTTTCAAATAGGATCCGGCATTGTGATATCTACTTTATTGGCTGCATTATTTATAGGCATTGCCGGTATTTATTTAGCGCACAAAGTACATACGCCTCCTGTAGTATTTACGGTACCAGCCTGTATTACCATGATACCCGGCCTGTACGCTTACCGTACCATGCTGGGCCTGTTGAAAATTACAGACCTGGACACTGCCCGGCAGGATGCCAATAATATACTGCTGGATACCGTGCACAATTTTGTATTAGCCTCGTCTTTATTGTTTTGCCTGGCAATGGGCATTTGCGTGGGGA
This sequence comes from Niabella sp., assembly GCA_027493055.1. Lineage (GTDB taxonomy): Bacteria > Bacteroidota > Bacteroidia > Chitinophagales > Chitinophagaceae > Niabella. The sequence goes on from JAPUDO010000069.1 coordinate 3,213, forward strand.
TTCTTTTGTTCAGACAAAAAAGTGCCAAGCATATTACTTTCAAGCTCAGGCGCAGGGTTATCAGGTATAGGGAGAAAAAATAAAAAGCCGAGTTCTTTGCCAGTGAGGAGGGCGTAAAAGCTACTTTTTAAAACGGATCGTTCTACCTTCTGCGGCGCTTTGTTTGGCTGCAGCTAATATTTTCACTACAATCAGGTTATTTTCCAAAGAAGAGAGGTCTGTTGCATTCACTTTAAGCTTTCCTCTGATCACATTGGCAAAATAGCCAAAAGGCTCTTTTGCTACCGAAGGAAATGCTGTTACTTCTATTTTTTCTTTAGGCGCTGAGCGGGTTAGGCGATACTCTAAATCACGTTGATTATGTACCGCTATATATCCCTCTTTCCCGTAGATGGAGAGATCTTTCCTGTCCACCGGCCAGTTCCACGATCCCTGAATAATAGCCTGTGTTTTAGGATAAGTAAGAATAATGGTGGCCTGGTCATCTACTTTAGGATAAACCTCCGGCTTGACTGTTTGCAATACAGCTGTAACAGTTTCGGGTTCCTGGTTTTGCATAATCCAGGTCATTAAGTTAGCACCGTAACAGCCAAAATCGATCACTGCACCACCTCCATTCAGCACAGGATCAGTGAGCCAGGCCAAAAACTCGGGGGAGCAGCCAATTTCCACCGGTCCTTTGTGCCCATCATTGATCATAACTTTATTAATATCACCGATCTCCTGGTTCTGTACAGCCATCTCAAAAGCTTTATAATGCGCCGGGTACCATGTGGTTTCATAATTGGTTAAAAGATAGATATTATTTTCACGTGCTAATTTCTCCATCTTTTCAGCATGCTCCACACTGACGGCTAATGGTTTTTCCAACATCACATGAATTCCCCTGGGAGCACAAATCTCTACAGTGTTCAAATGCCCGTAAATCGAATTAAAAGCAACCACACCTTCCGGTTTGGTTTCCGCAATCATTGTAGCCAGATCATTATAAACGATGCTCATATCAAAACCATACCGGTCAGAAAGCATCTTAGCTTTTTCCTTATTGGGTTCGGCAATACCAACAACCCGAATATCAGTACGCTCTTTGTACTTGTTTAAAAGACCATGAATATGATCATGCGTTAATCCGTCAACACCAATTCTTACCGGCTTGCCTGATTGTGCATTCAAACCCATAACTGTAATAATTACGGCAATGAATACACTCGCCTTTTTTAGTATGTTCATGCGGTTCATTTTTCTCAGCATTAATACACGCCTGTTAATTGGTAAACTGGTAATTTCCGCTGGCTACACGGTACACTGCCGCCCCGTTCTCCAATTTTACAAACGAAACTCCTTCCGCTTTTGCAGCGTTTTTACCACCCTCCTTTACCAACTCAGCTCCTGCAGCCGGTATATGAACCAGGGCAGAGCAGTTTGCAGGTATTTCTATATTCCATTGAATATGGTTGCCGTTGCGCACCCAGGTACTTTTTATTTTTCCATATACAGACTGGTAGGCAGCCTCCACATTGTTTGGCCCTTCTGTAAAAGAAGGCTTCATTTCTATTTCATGGAAGCCGGGAGCGGCTGCCTTAATGCCTCCCAGGTTCTCAAACATCCAAATCAGCAGGTCGCCCAACAACATGATATGGTTTTGAGAATTCATTTGTGGATTGGCGGTATTCCCATTCCACAGTTCCCAGATGGTAGTAGCACCGTTCTCAATCATATATCCCCAGCTTGGGTAAGTAGTATTGGAAGCCAGCGTAAAAGCTGCACCAGGTCTTCCGTTGCGGGTTAAGCCACGCATCAGCCATTGTGTACCTATGACACCGGTGCTGATATGCATGTTATCAGCCTTCAATTTTTTCATTATATTTTCAAAAACCCGTTGCTTATCAGCTTCCGGCACTATTCCAAAATACAGCGGCAACAAGTTGGCAGTTATAGTACCATTATCATACTGGCCCAGGCTTTCTTTGTAGAACTTATTATTGAAAGCTATTTTGACTGATTTGCGTAAACGCACATAATCTTCAATATCGCTTGTTTGCCCCGAAATGACTGCAAAACGCTCCATAATTTCCAGCAGCCTGTAATAATACGCCGTTGCCAGCAGCTGGCCATTAGTGGTTCGGGTACTGTCCTGGGACCTGATCATCTTCAGATCTTCAGGAGGTACACACCAATCGCCATATTTATCTTTAGTCAGGATATTATCTTTCATGTAACGGTTCTTCATATACATCATCCATTTTTTCATAGAGGGATAATGCTTTATAATGCTTTGCCTGTCTCCAAACTGATGATGCAGCATATCTACCACTAAAATATAAGTGCCCGGCCATGTTATATTGTCGCTGTAATAGTTCCAGTATGCAGGTGCCACATCAGGAATAGCGCCTTCGGCTGTTTGAGACTCCTCTATATCATCAAGCCATTTAGCATATAGAGAGGCATTGTCAAAAAGAAAGCTTTCGCCATAAGCGCCCTGCGCCCTGTCGCCCAGCCAGGGCTGACGTTCGTTACGTTGGGGACAATCAACCGGCATACCTTTATAATTTGAAGCTATTCCCCACCAGGCATTCTTTACGATCTGGTTGATAGTTGCATTGGACGTCACCAGATGCCCGGTGGTTTCCATTTTATCATACACCAGGTGGCCCTCAAAATCATTGATATCAGGGGTTCCGGGCCATCCCGATATCTCTACATACCTGAAACCGTGATACACAAACACGGGGTGCCAGGTTTCTTCACCTTCGCCCTTTAGGGTGTAAATATCGGTGACCCTGGCATCGCGAAGATTGGCAACATACAGCTCTCCATCGGGTTGCAGGCTTTCTGCAAAGCGCATTTTTACGGCATCACCTTTTTTACCTTTTACTTTTATTTGCACCCAGCCAGAAAAGTTTTGCCCCATGTCTATTATATATACCCCATTCTTTAATTCCTTTAATGCGACAGGCTTAATTTTTTGCATTACTTTCATTGGTTGTGCCGGTTGTGGCAGTATTTTACCACCGGGCGCTTTTACCAGTTGTGGCTTCAGCCATTTTCCGTCGTCATAACCTGCCGAAGCCCAGTTACCCAGCTCTTTGGTAGCATCGTATTCTTCTCCGTCGTATTCGTTGTTGGTGCGAATGGGGCCGTCGGCCGTAAATTTCCAGCTCTGGTCTGAAATGATGGTTTGTTTTGAACCGTCTTCGTAAAGAATGTCTAACTGGAACAATAATTTGGGAAAACCGAAATTGTTTATTTTATGAGGTTTATAATTCTGACGCATGGTAAATAAACGCCCGTTACCTAAAATTACACCTACTGCATTAATGCCATTAGTTATATGTTCGGTAATATCAAAAGTATTGCTGAGAACAGATTTCCGGTAATCTGTAGGCGCAGGCGCTAATACCTGGTCGCCCATTTTTGTACCATTAATTTTCAGTTCATACATTCCAAGCCCCACAATATTTACAAACGCCTTCTTCACCTTTTTTGCAACGGAAAACTCTTTCCTGTAATAACGCGCAGACAAGCGCGACCATTGGGATACACTATCCCAGGGAAATGCTTTATCATAACCGATCCATTTGGCTTTCCAGTATGACGGATTTACAAATCCTACTGTGAAAAACGCAGGCTTGCTCCAAACCTCATCACCCTTGTTAGTTGTAACTTTTACTTTAGTATAATAATACCGGTTGGGAAGCAACCCTTTTCCCTGGAAAGGTACCAAAACAGCAGCCTCTGTATTTACTACACCGGAAGACCATACATCCCCGATATTTTTCTCTGCATTGGCTTTAGAGCTGGCTACAATGATCTCGTAAGACGTTTGCTTTACATTGCGCTGATCTGATTCCAGCTGCCAGCTGAAACGGGGCTGCAAGGTGGCAATGCCAATGGGATGAGATTGTTGCTCACAAAACAGGTTGACCACTTTTACGTTCTGCGCACTTACTGGCTGATACAGTAACGACAAAATGAATACAAAAAATAAAGCCGTACAGTTAAAACAGTATTTCATTATAATAATTCTTTTAATGCTTTAGGATCGGGAAGAATGCCCTTATATTTTGCGGGAAGTTCTTTGCTTGTTTTGTATGTGGCAACTCCCATTGCCTTATTAAAATCCCGGAAAGAAAACTCAACTATCCTTGCAGTTTTACTTTTACATAAAATAATACCAATAGAAGGGTTTTCATGCGGTAGTTTTACCATATCATCGAGCGCTGATAAATAAAAATTCATTTTGCCAAGATACTCCGGCTTAAACTTTCCCTTCTTCAGATCAAATGCAACCAGACATTGCAACTTACGGTTGAAAAAGAGAAGATCAACAAAAAACTCTTCTCCGTCAACTATCTGGCGATGCTGGTTCCCAATAAATGTAAACTCTGTGCCAATAGATAAAATGAATTTTCGTATGTTACGAATAATCTCATTTTCGATCTCACGTTCATCAGCAAAATCCGCATCCTCAATATTCATAAAATCAAACAGGTACTCGTCTTTGAAGGAGAGCAGCGCTTTTTCCCTGTAACTTTTATCTGTAATTGTTTGTGAAAAATTATTCAGAAGAGTGCCCCGTTTTTTGAACGTGTTACTTTTTATACTATTGATCAGGTTTTCAACTGATAAAAATTCTTCAAAAGTTTTGTGGATATAAAAAACTCTTTCATCTATAGCTTTGGCTTTAACCAGTATTTCGTAGTGATGTGTAAAGCCCACCGAAAAGAAGGCATTTTTAAATTGGTCCGTTAGCAACGGACCAATTTCCGGGTTATTAATTTTTCCTGGACGCTCTCGCCTGCGCTTTTTTTGCGAGCCTGCTAATTCGTCCGTTAGCAACGGACGAATTGAATTACTCCATTCTGTATAAAACAAGCGCATTTTTTTAAGGCTTGTGGTAGAAAAACCTCTCAATCCTGGAAGCTCTGCCTGTAAATCCGTTGCAATTCTGTCCAGGACGCCAGATCCCCAGGATTCTGTTTCAGATCTTTCAACGATTAATCTTCCCACTGAAAAATATAACAATAATAATTCTTTATTTGCCAAAGTAGCCGCACGATACCTGCTTTTAAGGATCATTGACTTCAACTCTTTGATGGTTTGTTTGTGTTTGGTTAACATAATGGTGTTTTTATCCTCCAAAATTAAACCACAGCACAATACGAAGCGCTCTCACCGGGTCTTTTTCATAATCATAGTAAATATTATCTAACCCCATAGGTCCGGTAGTTTCACGGGTTTGTGTACGTGAGCCAATAGACGGGATGGCGTTCATAAAAGAAATATCGCCCCTGGGAAACCAGGGCTCATAATTATGCCATTGGTCCGTTTTCCACCTGGCGCTGTACAGACGCAGGAACAGGTCTTCAGTTTCGGTAGCAACTGTAAAGCGCTGATCTCCGGCAGTATTGATAAAGCCTCCATAAAAATTAGCATAATACCCTTTAAACTCGGGATATTTCCACTGTTCGCCTGTTTCTGTATCGTTATACTCTTTTTTCCAGACACCAAACCGGCCGCCTTTCAGGCGGTTTTTCCATACACGGTATGGCCCCATGCCCATATAGGTAATGGAACGCATCTTATTTTCAGGCAAATCAAAATTGATACCCAGGAATTTGGTATGAAGCGAGTCCGGAAAATAATTCACTTTCAATTGTACCCATCCATTCCTGTAAATGGTCCATTGTAAGGTATTAAAGCTTTTCTTTTTATCATAAGCAGAACTGATAACAAGATTTTTATCATCATCATATTTATAGGTAATACCTGCAAAATTAGTAGTCCCTTCCTGTATTACAGGACCATTGGATAACGGGACAATACCTTTACTATTGGACACTTCTTTAAGCAGACCTGTTATTTTACTGAACCTCAATGCCACATCAGCAACTTTTACATTATAATCATTACCCGACTCTGTAATGGCAACATCATTAGTTCTTATGCTGTTCTTTACCAGGGCTTCTGTTGTTGTTGCAGGACTACTGATTGGAAAGCTCCAGGTAAACAGCTCTTTGTTGTATTTGTCTTTTGCTGTAACGTATAAAACATCGTAGCTGTTCCAGTTTCCGGGTAATAAAACTTTTAACTGCCCTTTCTGCAGTGGCAGGATATCCGGCGCCTGGGCAGCATCGGTCTTTTCACTTTCATAGGTGATATTAAACTTTTTCAGCCTCCAGGTGAATGTGCAGGTATTCAGGTTTGTAAAATGATACCGGTTCTCAATATTGAAAACACCATCGAATACGGGTGTTATCTCCCTGCGGTCAAAATGAACAGGGCTCCATATTTCTTTAATTGTGTAGAAGCTTCCTTCTTTTTCGTGATGTGGTCCTACTATACCATCAGCGCCCCTGCTTTTGTCGGTATCAAGCGAATCATTTAAATCTTTCCGAACCACACCCTGATCTGCAAAATCCCAAAGAAAGCCTCCGGCGCTTAAAGGATTGTTCCACATCTTATTCCAGTAATCTTCCAGCCCTGCTCCATGACCGCCATCAAACCAGCCATGCAGGAACTCGGTAGGCATCACTATTTCACGGCCATTGTCGTAGTTTCCCACGCCATAGTTATATTGCCTGTAATGCTGTGTTTCTATACCGTTATGTAATTGCCAGGGATGAATCACCACTCTTTTTTGTAAATCATATTTGTCAAACAGTGCATCCAGCTCAGGGTTGCTGCCACCTTCATTCCCATTGGCCCAGATAACAATGGAAGGATGATTACGATCGTGCTCTACCATTTCCTTTACGCGCAGGCTTCCGGTGGGCGTATCATAATGCCCGTGCCAGCCGGCCAACTCGTCTATCACATACAGGCCTAATGAATCGCAAACATCAAGAAAATGACCATCGGGCGGATAGTGCGCCATACGCACTGCATTCATGTTCATTTCTTTCATGAGTAATACGTCTTCCACACTGTTTTTATAGCTGGTGGTTCTGCCGCTTTCAGGCCTGAAGGAATGACGGTTCACTCCCTTGAATTTCATTTTCACTCCATTGATATAAATACCATCGCGTTGTTTCACTTCTACCGTTCTGAAGCCAGCCTTTTTTGAAAGAGTATGCACCGGCTGCCCCTTTTTATAAATAGAGAAAACAGCTTTGTATAATTCGGGAGACTCGGTACTCCATTGTTTTATATTGCTGTATTTTGTATCAAAAAAGGCTACGTCGTCCCGGATATTACCCGTTATTTCAGGCCCGATTTGCTTATCATTCACATCATATAGCTGCAATATTGCCTTGTCGGGATTACCGGCTACCGTTGCCTGTGCTTTAAACCCACCATCGGCTTTAGCGTCAATAGCCACATTCTCTAAATGGGTTACAGGTAGGGCTTCCAGCCAAACCGGTCTGAATATGCCCCCAAAAATCCAGTAGTCCGCCTCACGTTCAGCAGCATTTACGCTTTTATTAGCTGAATGCTTATCCACCTTTACCTCAAGCAGGTTTTCCTTACCATATTTCAACAGGTCGGAAATATCATATTTAAAGGCATAAAAGGCACCCTGGTGAACAGGACCGGCCAGTTTACCATTGACCTTAACGGCAGCATCAGTCATCACTCCTTCAAAAACAATATGAATCCTTTTTCCTTTCCAGGAAGCAGGCACTGCAAAGGTTTTCTTATACAATCCACTCTCCTTACCTCGCACGCTGTCTTTGGTAAAGCCATAGTCGTACTTACCAAAGCCCTGCAGTTCCCAACAGGAGGGTACACCGATCTTCGACCATTTACCGGCATTCATGCCTCCTGTTATCATAAAGTCCCAACTCACCATATCATCATTTCCACGACCGCTCAGGTACTGCACTTCCGTTTGCTGTGCCTGCAATTGCACTGCAGTTATCAAAAAGAATAAATAAACAATATGTCGCATTATTTTTATGTTGTCATGTTTTGAATACCTGCTTGCAGCAGACAAGTAAGGCATCTTCGTTGTGCCTGCCCGCCGTGGCGGGTCACTCTCTTCATCGTTCTTCTCACTCCTCATCATGTTTTGTTCTAAAAGACAAAGCAGGTAATCCGTCTGAATTAACCAGGTTGGGCTTTGCATCTTCCCGCCACCCAAACCGGACAGATTGGGGATCTTTTATCCCGTTTGACCTCACCACAATTTTACTCTCTTTTATTATTGCATTCGCATTATGATAACCACCGTTTGTATCTTCTACTTCAAAAAAGCTCAAAGCCTTGCCATCCCTGCTTTTTAAGCCCTTCCCTTTATAATCAAAATCAATAATAAATGTATTTCCTTTTTTAGCTGCCGACTTAAATACCGGTCCCATTGCCTGCCTGCTGCTTACCTTATATGTTTTAGCGAGCGCCGATTCGGCAAGCCTTTGGCCTACATCCCACTTATTCACCGGGTGCAGATCTTTAAGATCGTCATTCAAATCAATCGTAGCAATCATTGCCGTATTGGGCACTTTTAATACTGCAGCCTGCGCCTCCCAAAACTCCGGTTCGCTATAAACAGTGTAAGGTGTGTCGGTAGCTTTTGAATAATGATAGGGAGCAATCTGCACGTAATAAAACGGTAACGAATCATTGTTCCATTGTTTACGCCAATAATCGATCAATGATTTCATTTTGTAGCTGTACTGTATCCGTTCGTTTAGAAAACAATTACTCTCACCCTGGTACCATAAAAATCCCTTTATAGTAAATGGTATCAAGGGCTCAATCATTGTTGTATAAAATTTCCCGGGATCACCATCTATTTTTCCTTCGGGCTTGTCCTTATTTTCTTTGAAAAATTCCTGCGAGGCCATTGCTTCTGCAGGCATCCAGGGTTCTATACGACTGCCGGGTATTGCAGAAGAGATAATTCCTACAGGCACCTGAAGCCTGTTGAAAATTTCTTTAGCAAAAAAATAACCCACAGCAGAAAAGCTCCGCAAGGCATCCCCTTCAGCTGTAGACCAACCAGAATGGGTGGAGTCGGGGTTCATCTTTTTTCTTTCTACCAAAAAAATACGCAACGCCTTATTCGTTGCTTCAGCAACTTCATTCAAAGGCCAGCTTGCGCCTGCAGGTGCTGTTAGTTTTGCCAGTTTGCGCATAGCAAACTCCATATTCGACTGGCCTGAGCATAACCATACCTCTCCAACTAAAATATCAGCAAGCTCAACCGATTCCTTAGCTGTGCTGATCTTTAATGTAGCCGTATCAAAAGAGGCTTTCATCGGGTCAAGATATAATATCCATTTACCATTTTTATCGGCCATCGTTTCTTTTAATTGATGTTTAAATTGTACTGTAATCGTTTCACCTGCATCTGCCCATCCCCAAATAGCCACCGGACCGCCCTGCTGCAGTACCATATTATTGCCAATGATCCTGGGTATCACCAGTTTTGCAGAACCTGATTGGCAAAATGCCATCA
>JAPUDO010000070.1 GCA_027493055.1 Niabella sp.
CTGGGCCTGGGACCCGGTGGAGAATGCTTCTCTTGTTCCGTGGATGATCATGGTATCAGGCTTGCATACCATGCTGATATTTAAGCACAGCGGCTATTCCCTTCGCTCATCTTTCTTATTCCTTGCCCTATCATTTATCTTCATTGTTTATTCCACTTTTCTTACAAAGAGCGGTGTTTTGGGCGATTCTTCCGTACATGCTTTTGCTGATATAGGTATGAACGGGCAGCTGTTCCTGTTTATGATCGTATTTGTATGGCTGGCCCCTTTTTTTGCAGCGCAAACCAACCGGCAAAGGCTGATCATTTTGGGTGTTACAGCTGTCCTGTCCCTTGCTACCTATTTTCTGGCAGAAACGATTCCGGGTTTTCCGCTGTATGTAATATTGAGCGGTGTGATCACTTTCATTGTATTGCTGAACAAACAGGTTCCTGCTATTAAAAAGGAAGAGCACGTTACTTCCCGCGAATTCTGGATGTTCATCGGCTCACTGGTATTTTTCCTTGCGGCAATGGTTATCATTTTCCAGACATCACTGCCGGTATTTAATAAGCTCTTTAACTCCAATAAAGCGCCGGGAGAAAATGATGAATTTAACTATAACAAGATCCAGGTACTGATTGCGTTTGTGATAGGTATTTTAACGGCAGTTACCCAGTACCTGAAGTATAAGGCTACGGATACTAAGTTTTTCTGGAATAAAATACTGGTTCCTACTATTATCAGTGCGTTGGTGGCAACATTTATTCTGATAGTTATAAAGATCAATTATGATGTGCATGGCATGGGCTTTTTGATCAATATCTGGCTGGCGCTGGTAGCTACTGTGTATGCAACCATTGCTAATGCTGCCTATATATGGATAGGGCTGAACGGTAAATTTAAAAACAGCGGTGGCTCTGTTGCGCATTTTGGTTTTGGTTTAATGCTGGTGGGAATGATATTGTCGTCTTCCAAAAAAGAGGTGCTCTCGTGGAATACCAGTGGTATTGCCGTTCCGTTTGGTGAGGGCAGTAAGGAGAAAACCGGTGAAAACCTTACCCTGGTAAAGGGTGTGCCTATGCAAATGAACAACTATATGGTCACTTATGTGGGCGATTCTGCGCATCCTAAAAAGCAGCAGACCTATTTCAAAGTGCATTTTAAATCTAAAAAGAATAATGAGGAATTTACGCTGCTGCCCAATGCCTTTGTAAATTATAAGGGAAATGAAGGGCTGATGGCCAATCCCTCAAGCAGGCATTACTGGAGCCATGATGTATTTACCTATGTTTCTTCTTTCTATAAACCGGACGGCAAAAATGATACTGTCCGCTTTAAACCCAAGACCATTCAGATTAATGATACTATTTTCTATAGCAAAGGATATATTACCATTGATAAAATAGCGGCAAAGAACAACCTGCCTGTGGCAGGATTTGAAAAATCGGATACCGGTTATACGGCTTCTGTAAAAGTACAGGAACTGAACGGGCCTTCTTACAACTCAGATCTTTTACTAATCAGGAATAAAGGCAATACGATTTACCAGACCCAGGATACGGTTATGTCGCAGGGCCTGGTACTGCGGCTGGATGACGCGGGAGAAAATTCGGTTACAATTGGTGTAAAGGAATCGAATGATGTACTGGAATATCTTACGCTTAAGGCATATAAGTTTCCTTATATTAACCTGGTATGGGCAGGTGTGGTATTCCTGGTGATTGGTTCGGTGATCAGCATGTTCAGAAGAATAAGACTGTCTTAACGGTTAGGGGCCTGGCGTTCGTTTTTATTCTACATAGGTTTCCATTATCACGGCTTTCACAGCTTCAATTTCAGATGTAGTCAGGTTACCCAATGTCTTGATGATTCTTCTTCTGTCTACAGTTCTGATTTGGTCTAAAACTACCCAGCCTTTTGTTTTGGTTTGATTGATTTCCACTCTTGTCGGGTAAGGTTTTGAACTGCTTGTAAGCGGTGCTACAACAATGGTTTGAAGATGTTTATTCATTTCGTTTGGGGAAATAACAGTACAGGGACGAATTTTTTTCATCTCACTTCCAATCGTTGGATCAAGATTTACCAACACCAATTCGTATTGTTTTATTTCCATTCTTCAAAAGTTTCATCTTCAAAAACGTCGTCAATCAACAAGGTATCATCTCCATTTGTGTGCATTTGTTGAAATGATTTTTCCCAACCTTTTCTCGGAACAGATTTAGGTTTCAGGATAATTCTTCCTTTTTCCAAAATCAGTTCTAATGTATCGCTAATGTTGTATTGTTCCAAAATGGCTTTTGACAGTCTGATGCCTTTTGAATTGCCGATATTAATTACTGGAATTTCCATAAAAATTTGCTTTGTAATTACAAAGTAATTACTCTTTCGTAATAAAAACAAATTTGAGCAAAATTTAATTATTGGGGCAATTCTGCTATTTAATAACGGTGTAATAATCTCTGACAACCTTTTCCATATAAACTATGTTTAATCCGGCAATGGTGAATAAAAGCCGGCTGTCAACTGTCATCTGCCCTTCTGTTAACTGATCCTCACAACCTTTTCCACATATTTTATTTATATATTGAAAATTGGCGTTTTGCACGTACTTTTGCGCCCTGAAAACCAAAGATTCTAAAGAATGGCAGGCCAGTTAAAAGAAGTTCGTAGCAGGATAGCCTCTGTACAGAGTACACAGCAGATTACCAAAGCCATGAAAATGGTGAGTGCTGCTAAGTTTCGCCGTGCACAGGATGCAATTGTGCAAATGCGTCCCTATGCTCAAAAGCTGCAGGAGGTGTTAAGTAATATTGTAAGCAATAGTGATGGTGATATTAAAATGGCTTTAGCCGAAGAAAGACCGGTAGAAAAGGTATTGGTGATTGTAATTACCAGCGACCGTGGTTTGGCCGGTGCTTTTAACTCTAATGTTGTTAAACTTGCCCGGAGCGTAATTAATGAGAAATACCAGTCACAGTTTGAGAAAGGAAATGTTGCCATCTGGAATCTTGGTAAAAAGGGTTTTGAAGCAATGACCAAACTGGGTTATAAAACCAACGAAGAACATAAAGATATCTTCCTGCACCTGAGTTTTGAGAATGTTCAGAAAATTTCCCGGGCAGCAATGGAAGCCTACGAAAAGAAAGAGTTTGATGCTATTGAAATAGTGTACAGTCAGTTTAAAAACGCAGCTACACAAGTCTTTACGGCAGAGCAGTTCCTTCCTATTCCGAAAGTGGAAAATAAGAAGGGCGGTCCTAAAGCTGATTTTATTTTCGATCCTAATAAAGCGGAGCTGATCGCTGAACTGATGCCTAAAATTCTGAACACACAGCTTTATAAAGCGGTGCTTGATTCTAACGCATCTGAACATGGCGCCCGTATGACTTCGATGGATAAAGCCAGCGAAAATGCAAACGAAATGCTGAAAAGCCTTAAGCTAAGCTATAACCGTGCAAGGCAGGCTGTTATTACTACCGAGCTTACAGAAATTGTAAGCGGTGCGGCAGCATTACAGGGATAATTTTAATTTCTGATTTGAGATTAAAATTTGTATAGTTGAATTTTAGATCTCAAATTCCAAATATCAGATCTGTTCATGGAGATAGCCGAATTAATTCCACATATAGAAGCATTGATCTTTGCAAGCGAGAAACCTTTATCATCTTTAGAGGTTACCGACCTGCTGAATAATGCTTTTGGTTTTATGGAAGATAAAATCACCCTGGACCAGGTGGAAGCGGCTATAGATGGCATAAAGGAAAAATATGTTTCTGAATTTTATCCTTTTGAAGTAATGCAGAGCGGCGGTGGCTGGCAATTTCTTACCAAGAAAGAATATCATAAAACTATTGCCCAGCTGAACGGTGATAAATTTATGAAGCGCCTGTCTGCAGCGGCTTTGGAAACCCTGGCTATTGTAGCCTACAAGCAACCGGTAACAAAAGGAGAAATAGAAGCCATCCGTGGAGTGAGCGCTGATTATGCTATTCAAAAGCTATTGGAAAAAGATCTGATCATCATAAGCGGCCGGAATGAAAAAATGCCGGGCCATCCGCTGGTATATGCTACTTCCAGGTCTTTTATGGATTATTTTGGCATTAACTCATCTGATGAGCTGCCTAAGATTAAAGAAGTATTGGCAGAGCAGATGGTGGAACCTACCATTGTAAACGGGGCAGAAGCTGTGAGTGAAGGAGGGCCGGGTGAAGAAGAAGATCATCCCCTGGCTGTTTCTGAAACCGGGGAACTGATTGAAAGTGATACTATAGACAATACCGGGCTGGCAGAGCAGGAAATGACCGTGGCTGAGGAAGAGGAAGGTGATATTGATTTGCCTGAAGCAGCAGATGGCGCGGATGAAAACCCCGATGAGCAGGAAGAAAATGAAGAAGTGGCTTTTGATGATGAAAAGAAACAGGTAACAGAAGAAATACCCGGAAGTGAAGCTTTGGACGAGGAAGCAGATAAGGAGGAAGATGAGGGGAAGAAGGATAATGATGATGAAGATCAGCCCGCTTATTAAATACTTTTAATAAACCAGTAAAATGAAGCGCAGGCAGTAGTAGTACTGCTTTTTTTATATCTATTATTATGGAAAATGTATTAAGCCCCTCGCAGCTTACAGATATAGCCAATGAATACGGGACGCCGGTATATGTATATAATGCGGATAAGATAGCCCACCAGTATAACAGGCTTACAACAGCTTTTAACAGCAACAAGGTCCGTTTTTTTTATGCCTGTAAGGCCCTGACCAATATTAATATATTGAAGCTGCTGAAAAACCTGGGCTGTAATGCTGATTGCAGCTCTGTTAATGAAGTGAAGCTGGCTTTATATGCAGGATTTGAACCTCAAAATGTTCTATACACAAGTAATGGTATTGGCTTTGATGAAATAGAAGAAGTGCAGTCTTTAGGAGTGATCGTTAATATTGACAGCCTCTCTAACCTTGAAAAATTTGGTAAAAAATTCGGTAGCAGCTATCCGGTTGGCGTTCGCTTACGTCCTAATATTATGGCAGGAGGAAACCTTAAAATTTCCACAGGGCACGATAAAAGTAAGTTCGGTATTCCTGTGGACCAGCTGGAGCAACTCAAAAAGATAGTTGCAGATCATCAAATTAATATAACTAACCTGCATATTCATACCGGCAGTGATATTAAGGACGCTGATATTTTTATAAAAGGCATTGAAGTGCTTTTTGATATTATTCCTCATTTCCCCGGCTTAAAGTCCATAGATCTTGGAGGTGGGTTTAAAGTAGCCTATAAAGAAGATGATCCCTCTATTAATATAGAAGAGCTGGCAGCAAAAGTGCTGCATACTTTTGAGTCGAACGAGCTTACCCGGCATTTGCAGGTATGGTTTGAACCGGGAAAATTTTTAGTGAGTGAATGCGGTTATTTTATAACAAAGGTGAATGTATTAAAAGAAACGTCAGCCACCACCTTTGCCGGGGTAAACAGCGGCTTTAACCATCTTATACGGCCTATGTTTTATGATTCGTACCACCGCATTCAAAATATTTCGAACCCTGATGGTGAGGTAAAAGAATATACAGTTACAGGAAATATCTGTGAAACAGATACGTTTGCCTGGTCGAGGCCGTTGCCTGAAGTCAGGGAAGGGGACCTGCTGGTATTTTATAATGCAGGTGCTTATGGCTTTGAAATGTCGAGCAATTATAACTCTCGTTTTAAACCAGCCGAAGTACTGGTAGAAAACGGGGTGCCCCGCCTCATCCGTAAACGGGATGTGTTTGAAGATCTGCTCAGGGGGCAGTTGTTATAAAGGCGTGTTGCGTTTGGGAACTGATTTTCGTCATTACCAATGAAACCAGCCTGAATGAAATATTTCCTTGTTGTTTTTTTGATTATTACTTCTCCCTGTAGCTATGCTTATGCACAGGATACATTGTATCTTGTAAACGGCAGAAAGGTAGCTGTAGAAATTGCAGAAATAAAAAGGGGAATGGTTAAATTCCTGCTTCCGGGTAAAAAGAACTTCAGAAGGCTCCCTCTGCATGTTGTGGATTCTGCCAAAGATGAAGCCGGCGTTAAGGATGAAAAAGTAGAAGCCGCAAGAAAAAAGAGGCAGAATGAAAAGGTTTACCGTAAACAAAACTTCGAATTAAAAAAAGAGGCATACAGGGCAACTCTTGCAGCAAGAAAGATCCGGAACAGTTTTGTTGATCCATATCCTAACAGGGTTTCTGCAGGCGCACAGGCGATCAGCACCAGCTTGATGCTGGCAAAGATTTTGAATCGTCATGCAGATATTTCAGCAGCTATGGGTACAAATGCCACTTATGAGAGAACTGTATTACAAAACAGGCTGGGACTTGCAGCTTCGGCTTATTGGAGTTGGAACAAAACATCCCGTGGGCTATTACTTGCTTCCAAATATTATGTTCTGAACAGACAAACATTCAGGCTGGGTATAGGACCTGTGTTTGCTTATTCTTATGTAAAGTATAGACCAAACCCGTCATACTATACTAATTATACTACTGTTTATGATGTGTTGGTTCCGGTAAGTACTGCACCTGTTGTTGCTCCTAAAGTGTATGCTTCTACGTTCGGCGTCAATTTTGGTACCCAGGTTGATCTGAGTAAGCAGATGTTTATTTCCAATGATGTATATATTGGTGGTACGGACTATAAGGGCATTAGCTCCGAAAAGGCATTTTTGTCGTACAAGCTGAATATAGGATTTAAGTTTTAAAAATGATATAAAGAACCAGGTTCCGTGGGACTGGCTGGATCTTTGGATATATTTGTGTCTCTCCATAATGAAAGAAATCTCCCTTAGCAGAGGTTTAGAAAACAACTTCACCTTCAAAGATGGTCTAATCAAAATAATTGTATAGCTTTATCCCTTAATAATAAAAAACGATTTTGCATGACTACGTTAAAAGGTCCCGGAATCTTTCTTGCGCAGTTTTTAGGCGATAAGCCGCCGTTCAACAGTCTGGAAGCTATATGCCAATGGGCCCGCAGCCTGGGCTTTGAGGCCGTGCAAATACCTACAAGTGATCCGGGGATTTTTGATATACGCCTGGCGGCAGAAAGCAAAACCTATGCAGATGAGATAAGAGGGCTGGTGGAATCTGCAGGATTACAGATCTCTGAGTTATCCACGCATTTACAGGGACAACTGGTGGCAGTGCACCCGGCTTATAATGAGATGTTTGATGGTTTTGCTCCACCGGAATTAAGAGGAAATGCAATAGAAAGAACTGCATGGGCTGTTCAGCAATTAAAATACGCGGCCAAAGCTTCGGAGCATTTAGGCTTAAATGCCCATGCTACCTTTAGCGGCTCCTTATTGTGGCATACATTTCACCCCTGGCCGCAAAGACCTGCAGGCCTGGTGGATGAGGGGTTTACAGAGCTGGCAAAACGCTGGATGCCTATACTGGATTATTTTGATGAATGCGGCGTTGATGTATGTTATGAAATACATCCGGGTGAGGATTTGTTTGACGGGGAAACCTATGAAATGTTTTTGGAGAAAGTAAATAACCATGCAAGGGCCTGTTTGCTTTATGATCCCTCACATTTTGTGTTACAGTGCCTGGATTATATACAGTATATTGATTTTTATCATGATCGTATTAAGGCTTTTCATGTAAAAGATGCAGAGTTTAATCCAACCGGTAAACAGGGAACATTTGGCGGGTACCAAAGCTGGCTGAAACGGGCAGGACGTTATCGCAGCCCGGGAGATGGACAGGTAGATTTTAAAACCATCTTTTCAAAACTTGCGGAATATGATTATAAGGGATGGGCAGTAATGGAATGGGAGTGCTGCCTGAAACACCCTGAAGACGGGGCAAGGGAAGGCGCTGCGTTTATAAAGAACCATATTATAAGAGTTACTGATAAAGCTTTTGATGACTTTGCTGCAACCGGTGCTGACACCGGTTTTAACAAGAAAGTGTTAGGACTTGAATAATAATTGATACTTTAGTCATTAATATTTTAATATATGAAGAAAATTTTACTCTCGTTAACTATCTTATCTGTTATTGCTGCCTGCGGAAGCAATGAAAGCGAAAAAAAGGCAGAGACTGAACAGCCATCTGCTTCTCCATCAGCTCCTGCGGAGGCGTCTTCAAATGAATTATCCTCAAACCCAGTTTACCAGAAAGGCCTTGAACTTACCGGTAAGTTTATGTGCCCAAGCTGCCATAAGATTGACGACAGACTGACGGGGCCTGCATATCGCGAGGTAGCGGATAAATATGCCGGAGCTGATGATGCAACCATTGCCAAACTGGCTAAAAAAATTATTGAAGGGGGAGCAGGTGTATGGGGCGAAGTTCCTATGACCCCGCATCCGAATGTTTCTGAGGAAGAAGCGAAAGATATGGTTAAGTATATACTATTATTGAAGAAGTAATTAAAGCAAATGAAAAGAATAATTCCTGTTACATGTATTGCGGTATCCGTTCTCTTAATAAACTCCTGTGCACCACGCGTGTACAGGAATACCCCGCCTGCGTCACAACCTGCTCCGGCGCCCGTGCCAAAGCCTGAGCCAGAGCTGCCCAGGCCTGCACCTGAAGTAGCTCTGAATGTTTTAACAAATGAAGAAAAAGCCGCCGGCTGGACATTATTGTTTGACTGTACTTCTTCTGATGGCTGGCATGCTTATGGTTCTAAAACAATTGGTACCGCATGGAAAACTGCCAATGGAGCGCTTTACCTGGATGCGAATAAGGATGGCCTGCCTAAAACAGGGGGCGACATTGTATCGGATAAGGAATACAGGAATTTTGAGTTGCTGATAGACTGGAAAATAGATAAGGGGGGAAATAGTGGTATCTGCTTTTATATAAATGAGGATAAGGACAAGTACCGCTCCATGTGGAATACAGGTCCTGAAATACAGATTGTAGATAACCAGGGACATCCTGATGGGAAAATAAACAAGCACCAGGCCGGTGATCTATACGATCTTATTGCAGCAAAAAGTCATGCAGAGAATCCTCCGCTGGAATGGAACACTTATCTCATACGTTGTGTAAATGGTAAGCTGGACGTGTACTTAAATAAAGTGCATGTGGTAAGCACTGTAATGTGGGATGATAACTGGAGGAGCCTGGTTGCCAATAGCAAATTCAGGGATATGCCTGGTTTTGGTATGTATAAGACAGGCCGCATTGGCTTACAGGACCATGGTAATAATGTATGGTTCAGGAATATTAAGATCAGGGAACTGTAGTGCAGCCAGCTTATAGTGTTATTTTGAAGCCGCTTCCGGAATTTCCGGAACCGGCTTTTTTAGTTTAGCAGGAAGGTGAACACGTTGGTTTTGTATGAAAAAAGCTACCGGTTATCCCGATAGCTTTCTTCTGTTTAAAGTATATCAATTAAGAATGCCTACTTATCTATTTTAGTGATCTTAATAGTATTGGTAGGTATTTTTAAATGTACAGGGGTACTGCCGGTGCTTACGGCAATATCTCCCTTATCTAAAAAGCCATCCTTTTTCAAGATATTGATCTGGTCTTCAAGAATAGTATCCAGCTCTCTTTCGTGGTCATCATATAAGAAGCCACGGATGCCCCAGCCCAGGCTCATCTGGTTGATAAGTGTTGTGTGTTTGGTGAAAATATACAGAGGAACTTTAGGCCTGAAGCTGCTCAGCATGAAGCCGGTGTAACCGCTCTGCGTCATACCAATAAGCGCTTTAGCAGCAACGTCTCTTGCTAATTTGCAGGCATTGTAGCAAATAGCATCGCTTGACAGGGTAGGAGAATGCGGCTGAGGCGTTAATACCTCGTCCAGGTCATAATTGTATTCGGTGCGCTCTATCTCTAAAATAATTTTGCGCATGGTTTCTACTACCAGCGTAGGATGCAGCCCTGTGGCTGTTTCACCACTTAACATTACTGCATCTGCACCTTCCAGCACGGCATTGGCCACGTCAGTAATTTCGCTTCGGTTAGGCTTGGTACGGTCAATCATGCTCTCCATCATCTGCGTAGCTACAATTACAGGCTTTGCACGGTGGATACATTTTTTAATAATATTTTTTTGAATAAGCGGCACCTTTTCTACCGGCAGCTCCACACCCAAATCGCCGCGGGCAATCATAATAGCGTCGGATGCATTAATGATGTCACGGATATTAGGAATAGCTTCCGGCATTTCTATTTTGGCAATAATTTTTGTTTTGCTCTCATGCTTGTCAAGAATCTTTCTCAGTTTTTTAATATCTTCTGTCTGGCGCACAAAGCTCAATGCCACCCAATCCAGTTCCTGCTCAATAATAAATTTAAGGTCAGCAAGGTCTTTAGGTGTAAGTGCCGGTAAAGATATTTTGGTATCGGGAAGGTTTACTCCTTTTTTGGAAGAAATAAATCCGCCTAATAATACTTCAACTTCCACATCATTATTAGGTAATATCTTTTTTACAATCACTTCCAGCTTGCCATCGTCAATCATTATTTTATTACCCACTTTCACATCTTTATAAAAGTTAGGGTAATGTATGTACACTCTGTCTTTGTTGCCAATTACTTTGGTATTGGTAAAAATGAACTTTTCACCGGTACGTACAGGCATACCGCCGCCTTCGATCTCCCCAACTCTTAGCTTGGGGCCCTGCAGGTCGCCAAGAATAGCTACGTGCGTATTCTCTTTCTTATTAATCTGCCTTATGTATTGAATAACCTGTGCTTTTTCTTCATGCTCTCCGTGAGAAAAGTTAAGCCTGAAAACATTCACGCCGGCTTTTACAAGCTCCAGTAATTTATTGTAGGTATTGCAGGCAGGGCCTACGGTAGCAACAATCTTTGTTCTTGCAAATGTTTGATTTGCTTTGGAGGAGATTGTTTTTTTAGATGCTAATTTTTTAGCCATAATATTTAGTGTAGTTAAATTTTAAAATCAGCTGGTGCTGGTTTCGCCATTATTAAAAAGCATAAGAGCCGCAGTAACTGCAGCTCTTTTTAATAACTATAGATTCTTATTTCCAGTTTAAAATAGTTGAGAATACAAATTCTTCGGGATTGCTAACCAGCTGTTTGGCAGCTTCAACATCTGCTTCAGTTAAATACTGGAGGTTGTCTTCTATCACCATCTTTGTTTTAGCATCCTCAATATTTACCAGTCTTGTTTTTACTTTGCCGTTTTCACCGGTTACATCTTTCAGGAACAGCGGGTTTACTTCACCTTTTGTGTTTACTGTTACCACGCAGCCGGTTAATCCCTGGTCAAAAAGCTTTTTAACACCGGTGCCCAGCTGGGTACAGTACTGCAGGTCAAAAGCGGCCGGCGGTAAGCAGCGCAACTCGTAGCCTAACTCTACCGGGCGGCATTTTATGTCAAGCCCTAATTCTTTTAATTTATTCTGAAGCAGTAAATTGTAGATATGTGCTTTACTTACATTGCCTAATTCGGGGTGGCCGTGCGCATCAAAAGTGAACTGAAGACCGGATGATTTAATGATCTCATCGCTCATAAAATGGAAAATACCTTCGCTTACGATTGCAGCTCCGTAATTAATGCCCATCAGCTTTCTTTTCAGTATGGCAGATACGATAAGCCTGGTAATATTTTCAAAATTCAGCTCGGCTTTTGTAAACATTTCGGGCATAATGATCATCGGCAAATGACAGGAGGCGCCAATGCTGAAAGCAAGATGCCCTGCTTCACGGCCCATAGCAGAGATCACGAACCAGTTGGCAGATGTTTTAGCATCTTCATATACTGTTTTGGTAATCCTTACACCTTCTTCTGTAGCGCTCTGATAGCCAACAGGTGGAGCAGGATCAGGGAAAGGAAGGTCATTGTCAATGGTTTTGGGAACGTGTATGTTCTGAACAGGAAATTGATTTTCTGTAAGGAATTTTGAGATCCTGTTGGCTGTAGAAGCCGTATCATCACCGCCAATAGTAACCAAAAGCTTCACGTTGTTATTTACAAAAAAGTCTGTAGTGAACTCAGGGTCTTTAGGTTTGTAACGGCTCATGCGCAGAATAGAGCCGCCGCGGGTTAATGCAATATCAGCTGTTTCAAAATCAATGTCGAGGGTATCCGCTTTGCCGGTAAAAAGGTTCTTGTAACCGTCATGAAGGCCAATCACTTTATATCCGCTTTTCAGGAAAATTTTAGATACTGAGCTTATTACTGTGTTGATGCCGGGAGCCGGGCCTCCGGCTGCAAGAATTAAAATACTCTGTTGCATATTTGGTTATTATAATTGTAAGCCCCAAATATATTAAAAATTACGTTGTGTGCAGAAAACACAGTTTAATTATGTTTTTTTTGATGACCGGTAATATTAATAAAAATGAAAGGAATATTTTTGATGATCTTAAAAAAAATGCGATGAAGCAGCTTTTACCACTTATAGCAATATTTACAACAATGGAGATGCAGGCACAGGTTCAGTACCCGCTTACGGAAAAAGA
>JAPUDO010000071.1:0-42402 GCA_027493055.1 Niabella sp.
ACCAACACCTTGTACGGTTTATTGCCGGGCATACATGTGGCACAGGGCCAGGGCGAACCCGGCAATGATGCGGCTTCTATCTTCATCAGGGGAATTGGCTCTTATAATTATGGGTCTTATGCGGTATTTGTAGACGGCTTTCAGAGCGATATGAGCTATGTGCAATACCTGGCGCCTGCCGAAATAGAAAGTGTTTCTATACTCAAAGATGCCGCAGAGCTGGCTGCTTTAGGTATGAAAGGAGCCAATGGCGCCATCTGGATATTAACCAAACGGGGGCACGCAGGCAAACCACAGATAAAGCTACAGGCGCGCTCCGGCATTCAGCAATTACAAAACATCACCAGGCCGCTCACCTCTTACGATTATGCAACCCTTTATAACGAGGCAAACAGCAATGACAGAGGACGTGTATGGACCCCGGTATATAATCCGGCGCAGCTGGATGCCTATAAAAACGGCACAGGTATTAATACCGATTGGTACGGCGAAACACTGAAGCAGAATGCTCCTTTCTCGTCAGTTGATGCCTCTGTGACAGGCGGGAATGAAGACGCCCGTTATTTTGTATTGCTGAATCATGCGCATAATAACGGCTTTTACAACGTTCAAAATGATGACAACCATTCCAACGTGAACATGATGCAATACAATATTCGGTCTAATTTCGACTTTACTGTTTTTGACTATATTGATGGTAAAGTTGATTTTGGTGGAAGGGTGGAAGACAGGAAGCTCCCTGCTTTTTCAGGAGCAACTTTGTGGAGCAACCTGGAACGCTACCCGGCCAATATTTATCCTGTTAATAATCCTGACGGAACATGGACAGGTACAACCGTATATCCTAATAACCCTGTAGCTTCTATTCGTGAATTAGGGATATACCGCACACATGACCGCTCTATGCAGGTAAATTTTTCTTTGAAAGAAAGGCTGGATTTTCTGTTAAAAGGCCTTTACCTGTCGCAGGCCGTTTCGTTCAGCAACTGGACACGCGGCACAAAGAGCATCACGAAGGATTATGCCCGGTATATTGGTTCAGAGATACAAACGCCTAATCAAAACACGAACTGGGAAGTTACTGATGACTACGGCACCAATCAGTGGAACTGGCAACAATGGCAGTTTTCGGCTGGCTATGACAAACAGATTGGCCTGCACAAAATAACATCAGGGATAAGTTATTTAGAATCTATCCGTAAAGTAGATGCTAATCAAAACGGAGCTGCCGGAATAAATACCCAGTATGGTTTCGCCAACTTTTTAGGACGGGTTAATTACGTATATGCTTCCAAATATATTGCGGAGCTGAATCTTGCATATAGCGGTTCGGACAATTATAAACCCGGTAACCGTTATGTGTTATATCCGGCTGTTTCAGGAGGCTGGGTACTTTCAAATGAGGAGTTTATGTCTGGTATTGCAGATAAGGTAGATTTTCTGAAAGTACGAGCCTCTGTAGGTCAGGCGGGATACGATTATTTTAGCGGAGGCCGTTATCTTTATGAGCAATATTATCGAAGATCAGGTAGCTACCCAACCGGAAATGCAACGCCCACATGGCGCCAGGCCATCATTTCGGCATATACAGCCAACCCTGATATCACTGCAGAAAAAAGTACTAAATACAATATAGGCGTTGATGCAGGATTGTTAAAAGGCTTGTCGGTTACCGCCGATGTTTTTATGGACAAACGTTCAGGCATTGTTTCTCAGGATAATTATATCATGGCCGTAGCGGGGATTGATGCTCCTTACGGAAATATCGGGAAAGTTACTACCAAAGGCATTGAGTACAGCATTTCTTATGAAAACAAAGCGGGGGATTTTAGCTACCATATAAATACAATAGGAACTTATATTAAAGATAATATTGATTATATGGCCGAGCTGGCTCCAGCCTCCCCTTATGCTACGCAAACCGGAAAACCCATTGGCGCTCCTGTAGGCTACGAAGCCATAGGGTTTTATAATACTTCCGATTTTGATGCGAATGGCAGGCTTGTTAATAACCCTGTTTCGAGCCTGGGACAGGTACAACCGGGAGATATTAAATACCGCGATCTGAATGGCGATAATATTATTGATGAACGTGATAAAAAAGCGATTGGAAAAAGCTCTTTTCCCGATTTTGTTTATTCACTCTCCACGCAGTTAGCGTATAAG
Organism: Niabella sp.; assembly: GCA_027493055.1. Classification (GTDB taxonomy): domain Bacteria; phylum Bacteroidota; class Bacteroidia; order Chitinophagales; family Chitinophagaceae; genus Niabella. The sequence continues at coordinate 2,167 of JAPUDO010000071.1, forward strand.
GGATTGGATGTAAGGCTGCTGCTGCAGGGTGTTTCCGGCAGGGATGTAAACCTGCTTAGCAGCGCTTACAATAAAGTGGTAGCTTTTGAAAACAACGGCAATGTGTACCCCTGGGCAAAGAACCGGTGGGCATACTATCCCGAACAGGGCATTGATACACGGGCTACGGCAACCTATCCCCGCTTGTCGGCCATTGGCAACAGCAATAATTACCGGTCATCAGATTTTTGGATGAAAAATGGTGATTTCCTTAAAGTGCGGAATGTTGAGTTAGGCTATTCCATTCCTGAAGTGCTGCTTTCAAAATGGGGGCTTCATGCTGCCCGGGTATATATAAGCGGTGTCAATTTATTTACGTTCAGCCCGTTGTTGTCTGATTATGACATCGATCCGGAAACAATATCCGGGTATCCCGCAATCAGGTCTTATAATATTGGATTAACGGTTGGTTTTTAAAATATAAATAGTATATGAAAATGAGAAATATATTATATGTGGTTCTGATAGCCTTGCTGGGGGTTGGATGTGATCCTTTAGATACAAAGATCGACACGCTTATCACAGCGCAGCAGCTTGCATCAGATTATTCTAAATTATACGAATTGGGATACGCCCCCTATTCCTATCTACAAAACGGTTTAACGATCATGGATGGCAATATTGAAGCAGCCAGGTCTGACGAAGCGGCCTATACCAGAAGCTCTTCAGGCGTAAAGTATTTTAATGAAGGCACCTGGAATCAATACTACAACCCTGATGATGTATATGCCAGGTGCTACCAGGGAATAAGGGCAGCTAATTTCTTCCTCGACTATTCAGTTAATTACAAACAGCAATTATACCACAACCGTGATACGCTGGCCGATGGAGGAATGGATTACAGGCGCTCTGTACAGGACGTTGCCTGGATGCGTGCCGAAGCGCATGTTTTGCGCGCGTATTTTTACTTTGAGCTTTTAAAGCGTTATGGCGGTGTTCCGCTAATAAAAAGCGTGGTTTCTTTAAACGAAAATTCAAACCTTCCCCGCGCCGGCTATGATGAAATTGTTAGCTATGCCGTTTCTGAGATTGATTATGTGCTGGATAGCTTACAGGTAAATTGGAAATCATTTGATTCCGAAAAAGACGGACGCTTTGGAAAAGGCTCAGCTATGGCACTAAAATCACGCATACTGCTATATGCGGCTAGCCCCCTGCATAATACCACCAACGAGGTTGCCAGGTGGGAAAGCGCCGCAAAAGCCGCTCACGATGTGATACAGCTAAACAGATACACCTTGTCTGCAAGCTACCGGAACCTGTTTTTAGAAACAAACGGTACGGTTGATAATGAAGTGATTTTATCCTATAGATCCGGGGCCACCAATTCTCCCGAAAAGGCTAACTATCCGGTTGGCACACCGGGCGGAAACAGCGGCGTAACGCCTTCGCAAAACCTGGTATCTGCGTATGAATATAAAGGCGTTCCTGATCCCGCTAATCCTTATGCCAATAGGGACCCGCGCCTTGAAGCTTCGATTGTTGTGAACAACAGCACATGGAACGGGCGTCCCATGCAGGTGTATGCAGGAGGAACCGATGATCCCGTTAATACAAATACTTCCCGCACAGGGTATTATCTGAAAAAGTTTTTGCTCGATAATATAAACCTTGCTCAAAACGAAACGCGTATCCACAACTGGATCATGTTCAGGTATGCCGAAATATTGCTGAACTACGCCGAGGCCATGAATGAAGCGTATGGCCCCGATGCTAATAACGGGTATTCTATGACGGCAAGGGAAGCTGTAAATGCTGTACGTTCGCGCGGTAGTGTGCAGATGCCGGCAGTTACCGCCTCGGGAAAGGCAGAAATGCGCGAAACAATAAAGCACGAACGCCGTATAGAGCTGGCTTTCGAGGGGCATCGTTTTTGGGATCTGCTGCGCTGGAAAGATGCGGAGAATTATTTGAACCAGACTATCAAAGGCGTCAACGTAGTAAAAACGGGTCAAACAACTTTTACCTATAACGAGTTCTCCGCAGAGCAACGTGTTTTTGATGTATCTAAAATGTACTTATATCCCATACCTAATGTGGAAGTAGTTAAATCAAAAGGTGTTTTAACCCAAAATCCAAACTGGTAAGAGGGTATTAAAAAATAAATTATCTACACATGAAGAATTTTAGATTTTATATTTACGTGCTATCGCTATTGTCATCTGTAGCAATGGCTTTAAGCTCATGCAGTACCGATGATAGCGAGATACAATGGGGGCTTACGAAAGTGTACATGCCCCAGGCTGCAATTCTTGACGGAGGATTGACTAATAATTATCCTGTTCCGCTTGGCAATAATGCCTCCACAAACAATTATAAAAAAGATTCTGCCGATAACCATTATACTCTAAAAATTACTTTAGGAGTATATCGTTCCGGGTTACAGGATAGGGAAGCTTTTTCGGTAAAGGTTGCTGCCGATGCTGCGGCTACACAGGCAGCCCTGTCCGGTGTTCCTAATTCGATAGCCCTACCGGAAGGCTTTTATACTTTGCCCACAGACATAGCGGTGCCACAGGGAGAACGGCAATCCACCTTCTACCTGGATGTGGATGTAAAGAAGCTTATTGAGGAGCACCCCGATTATGGCAAGAAAAAAATAGTATTGGTGGTGGCGCTTAAAGATCTTTCCAGGTACGAGCTTAATGAAGCGCTTTCCAAAACTACCGTAGTTATTGACGGGCCGTCCTTTATGCCTTCGCCCAAAATTGTTAAAGGTGGCGATTTTGGCGCCGATGCCGAACTATACTGGACAAGGGTGAACACACAGGGCAATCTGCCGGCTTCCGCGGCTATTATCGCCAACGGTGCTCTTGTTTTTGATTATGGTACTACTCCTTTTACTGCAACAAATGTGGTTTGTTATTACAATCCGGTGCAGCTGGAAAACGGAAAAAATTATAAGTTCTCCTGCGATGTGAACAATAAAGGAGGAACCGCCTATAACAACTGGTGGGTGAATGTGGTAGTGACGCCTGTTAAACCTGTAGCAGGAACCGCATTCGTTACAGCGGGAAGTGCTTGTGTTATGTCCTTAACACCCTGGACTACCAACAATAAGCTTACCAGTCCCATTGTAGGTACCTTGCCACAAAATGCCGGTACGGTAACCAATATTAATCAGACAACGGGAGTGTTTAAATCTAATTTCTCCGGCGATGGTTATGTTGTGATCAATGTTATTGTGTGGTCGGGTACTATCGGCACCATTAGTTTTGATAACGTTAAAATAGACGAACAATAAAATACAAGAGGCAAATAGTGGTCGCTAAAGTCATTCCCGTTAGTCAATGACGGGATGACTTTTAATCAATGAAAGAGGTATGAATAAAAAAGTAAATCATATTGTTCCCGTTTTGATATTGTTTTTGTTCTTTAGTCAGACAATGTTTTCTCAGCCAAGAAAACGGATCAATATGGATAAAGACTGGAAATTTCATTTAGGGCATGCCACGGATCCCGGCAAAGATTTCAACTACGGAACGGCGCGGCTTTTTGCCAAAACCGCCGAAAATTACGGAACCTGCATTCCTGCCTCATTTAACGATGCTGATTGGGAAACGGTTGCTGTTCCTCACGATTGGGTGGTTTCGTTACCGTTTGAAAATTCTAAAAATGGGGATGTAAAGGCACACGGCTACAAACCTGTTGGCGGCCTCTATCCGCAAAATAGTATTGGCTGGTACCGTAAAAAATTTAAGCTGGATGCCATGGGCGATACGGCAAGACGGGTGGTAATTAGTTTTGACGGCGTTTTTCGCAACAGCCAGGTATGGGTCAATAATTTCTACTGTGGCACACACTTCAGTGGGTACACAGGTTTTTCTTATGATATTAGCGACTTTGTACATTATAACCAGGAAAATGTTATAGTCGTTCGGGCAGATGCTTCAAAGTACGAAGGTTGGTTTTATGAAGGAGCCGGTATCTACCGCCATGTATGGCTGAATGTATTTGATAATTTGCATTTTGAAGAAAATGGTGTTTTTGTATATGCTAAGCTCAATGAAGATTTTTCGCGGGCTTCTGTTACCGTTAAGGCAGATGTAGAAAACACCGGTAACGATCTGCAAAACGCTACGGTAAGAACAATAATTTATGACACAGACGGAAAGCAGGTTACACAAACCGATGAGCAGGGGCTGCTGCTAAAATCTGGCGAAAAAAGCTCGTTCGAAAAGTATGTAACCATCCCTAACCCGCAACTTTGGGATTTGCAGCATCCGAAAAGGTACAAAGCCGTTTCCATCATACAATCTGCCGGAAAAATTATCGACAGGGTAGAAACTCGTTTTGGTATCCGCGACATCAGGATAGATAAAGACAAAGGTCTTTTTCTTAATGGCAGAAGCATTAAGATACAGGGCGTATGCTCCCATCAGGATCATGCAGGAGTAGGCAGCGCTTTACCCGATTATTTGCAATACTACCGCATAGGCTTGCTGAAAGAAATGGGCACCAACGCTTACAGAACCAGCCATAATCCGCCCACGCCTGAGCTGCTCGAAGCCTGCGACAGTTTGGGTATGCTGGTGCTTGATGAAACACGCCTGCTCAATTCATCGGCAGAATACCTGGCGCAGCTGAAAGCGCTGGTACTTCGCGACCGCAATCATCCTTCTGTTTTCATGTGGTCTATCGGCAACGAAGAAGAGGTTTTCCAGGCCAAACCCGAAGGTGAAAAAATAGCGTCTTCGCTGATCCGTGTTGTAAAATCACTCGATCCTTCGCGCACGGTTACTTACGGGGCTAACATAGGGAATGTTACTTCTGGCGTAAACAAGGTGATTCCCGTTAGAGGATTTAATTATAATCTTTATGGCGTGGACGGTTACCGTAAAGCGCGCCCCGATCAACCCATATTTGGTTCTGAAGTAGGAAGTACGGTAACTACACGCAGAGTTTATGCTAAAGACACTATTAATTGCTATCTGACCGATTTTGATGAGAATTACCCGTCATGGGCCTCCACCGCCGAGCAATGGTGGACGATGGCTGCCGACAGGGATTGGTTTATGGGAGGCTTTGTATGGACGGGATTTGATTACCGTGGTGAGCCAACGCCATACAGCTGGCCTAACATCAATTCTCATTTTGGTATAATGGATATGTGTGGTTTCCCCAAAAACATATACTACTATTACCAGTCATGGTGGACGGACAAGGACGTGCTGCACATTGCCCCCCATTGGAATTGGAAAGGAAAAGAAGGAGAAAAAATCAAAGTCTGGGTAAATGCCAATGCGCAAACCGTGGAACTCTTCCTGAACGGAAAAAGCTTAGGCAAAAAAGAGATGCCGCGAAACGGACATCTGAACTGGGATGTTCCTTACAAAGCCGGGCAGCTAAAAGCAGTGGCGTATAAAAACGGGCGCAGAATAGAAAAAACAGTAGAAACAACGGGCGATCCGTATCAGATAGTTTTATCCCCATCAAAAAAAACCATTAAGGCAGATGGAAAAGATGCCGTAGTGGTGAATATTTCGGTGCTGGATAAAAAGGGCCGGGAAGTTCCCGATGCCGGTCAGCTGATCCGCTTTTCGCTTTCGGGCGAAGCCCAAATTATTGGCGTAGGAAATGGCGATCCATCCTGCCATCAACCCGATAAATGTACCGAAGGCAATTGGCAACGTAGCCTTTTCAACGGCAAATGCCAGTTGGTTTTACAGGCCGGCAATATCGCTTCTGCCATAAAACTGACCGCCTCTGCCGGTAATCTAAATTCAACAACAATCACTTTCAATCAATTTTAATCATGACAAAAGCTGTATTTTTTCCCATTTTACTATCAATGTTCTTGTTTGTAACAAACTGTACAAGCAAAAACAACGGGGATATCGTTATACCGCCTCCTCCTGGTGCAGACACAACCAAATGGAAGCTTGTTTTTGAAGATAATTTTGACGGTACGGCACTTGATACAAAGGCCTGGTGGCCGTATACAACCGGCGGGCATAATAATAATGGCCTTCGCCGACCCGAAGCTGTTACGATAGCTGATGGTATACTTACAATAACCGCCCAAATGAAAGACGGAGTGCTTGTTTCAGGAGCCGTAAGGGATTTGAAAAACTATACCTACGGCAAATTTGAATTCAGGGTAAAAGCCGATCCGGATCCTTCGGGTGCAACCAGCGCGGTGGTGCTCACCTGGCCGCAAAGTGAAAAATGGCCCGATGACGGGGAAAACGATATATACGAAACACATTCAAGCTCAAATAAAGACCGCAGTTTCTTCGAAACATATATTCTTTCAGGGTTGCCTTTGAACACCTGGTCGAAAGGTCGCTATACAATAGATGCCACGCAATGGCATGTTGTGGCCATGACCTGGAAACCGGATGCCATACGTATTTATATTGATGATAAGCTTAGATGGAAACTCACCGACCCTGATAAGATAGTTGATAAACCCCACCATTTATGTATTCAGCTGGATGCTTTTCTGCCGGAGATGACAGGCGTTTCACGTATGTATGTAGATTGGGTTAAAATATATCAGCCGGAGGAAGAAGAATAAGCATTAATTCGTAAAAGTATGATTCGGTATATAAGTATCATATCGGTGTGCATGTTGTCGCTGTTTTGTAGCAACAAAAGCGGCAATATGGATACCGGCGTCAATCTTCCTTCTTCTGTTCTGAAAAAATGGAGGTTGGTTTTTGAAGATAACTTCGATGGCGCAGCTGTCAATATATCCAATTGGGCGATGTATAACAGCAAAGGCCACGACGGTAACGGCTTACGCAGGCCGGAAGCTTTTTCCAAAGAGAACGGGTTGCTGGTAGTTACGGCACAAATGAAAGAGGGGCAGCTTGTTTCTGGCGGCATGGCGCACCGGAAAAATTATACTTATGGCAAATTTGAATTCAGGGTAAGAACAGAGCCTGATCACAACGGCGCTACAAGCGGTGTAGTGCTTACCTGGCCCCAAAGCGAAAGATGGCCGGCTGATGGTGAAAATGATATGTACGAAACCGGTACGTCTGTAAACCGCAACCCCTTTCACACATTTATCCATTATGGTGCAGACAATAAGCAGTATCATTTTGCTCATGAAGCAGATGGCATGGCGTGGCATATTATAGCTATGGAATGGACCAGCGATACCATCCTCATTTATCGCGATGGGAACCTGGTTTATAAGCTGACAGATCCGAAAGCAATTCCAAAGGTTCCTCACCATTTGTGCATTCAGCTGGATGCTTTTAAAAATGCGATGACCGGAACGGTGAAAATGTATGTGGATTGGGTAAAAATATATCAACAGATAAAATAACAGAAGGGTTAAAATTATGATGAAAAAGATAACAATAATCAGTGTAATTTTATTTACGGTTTCTTGTGCTTGTGCTGCACAGGAAAAGCAAACAACCAAATTAAAAATTAGCGGCATTTACCCGCACCTGGCTTTTTACAACAACGAAGGCGAATGTGGTACCGGAGCTTTAGTGCCTTGGGCAGGCCGCCTCTGGGCAGTAACTTATGCGCCTCATTCACCTTATGGGTCATCGGATAAGCTTTATGAAATAACTCCTGCGTTAGAACAAATAATCCGTACCGAAAGTAAGGGCGGAACTCCCGCCAACCGGCTCATACATAAAGAGAGCAACCAGCTCTTTATCGGCCCTTATGCTATCGACACAAACAGGAAGGTGCGATTACTTTCCTATACAACGGTTCCCGGTCGTTATACCGGCGCCGCAAGGCATTTAACCGATCCCGCTTCAAAAATTTACATCGCAACGATGGAGGAAGGCTTTTATGAAGTGGATGTAAATACGCTGGACGTGAAAACATTGTATTCTGATGATAACGTCAGCCGCCGGCCTGCAGGCTTCCCGGTACTGGAGGAAAAACTGGCAGCCTTACCCGGATGGCATGGCAAAGGGCTTTATTCGGGGCAGAGCGTTTTAGTTTATTCAAACAACGGAGAATATGGCGATGACGCATTGAAGCACTTCGATGCTATATCCGGCTCTTTGCACGAATGGGATGGAAAATCGTGGAAGCTGATACGCCGTAACCAATTTACGGAAGTAACCGGTCCAGGTGGTATTTATGGAAACAAGAATCCTGATACCGACCCTATTTGGACAACAGGGTTCGATTATAAATCGGTATTGCTGGGCGTTCGTCAAAATGGTGAATGGCGTTTTTTTCGCTTGCCTAAAGGCAGCTATTGCTACGATGGAGCGCACGGGTGGAACACCGAGTGGCCGCGGATCAGGGATATCGGTACAGCAGGTGTGCCGGATTATTTGATGACTATGCATGGTGTTTTCTGGAAATTCCCCCAAACCTTCTCATTTGCCAATACGGCGGGTATTCGCCCACGTTCAGCATATCTTAAAGTAATAGGGGACTTTACCCGCTGGAATGGAGAAATTATTTTATGTTGCGATGATTCGGCGGAATCTGAATTTCTGAATACGCGAAAAGCAAAAGGTGGTATTGCAGGCCCCGGGCAATCCAATTCAAACCTCTGGTTTCTTTCCCCTCAGGATATTGACCGGCTGGGCAACCCCGATGCCAGCGGGTATGTGTGGCTGCGCGAAAATGTGGAGGCGGGCGTAGCCTCCGAGCCGTTTCTGTTTGCCGGTTGGGAAAACCGTGCTGTATGGATTAAAAATTCTGGAGCCTACCCGGTAACCTATTCTTTCGAAGTAGATGAAAAAGGAACAGGCCAATACACCGGTTTAATGCAAGTGAATGTGCCGGCCGGATCTTCAAAATATATTTCTTTAACCAATGCCCAAAGCGGAGAATGGGTAAGGGTAACAACTGATAAAAAAGTAACCACAAGCGTAGGCTTTGTTTATGCACAAAACAACAAAAGAAACACTTCGCCCGATCCTGTTTTCAACGGTATTGAAAGTATTAAGGAACAAATCAAAGGACAAGGCGGCCTTTTATATAGCATGGGCGGCAACAGGCATAGTTTGGGTTTATTGGCAACGGATGCAAAGGGAGAGGTTGGTTTTTATGAAATAGATTCAGCATTGAAATTTACTTATAAGTCTGCCGATGCCAAAGCCGATTTTATCCGCCGGAGAATGGCGATACCCAAACAGGTGGTAACCATAGATAAAGGCTCTGTATTGATTGTTGACGATGCGGGACGGCGCTGGCGATTGCCTTTGGGCGATGACCGCTACACCGATGCCACCAACAAGGGCGAGCTGCGTGTTTGCCGCGAGGTAGCTACTGAAAGGGATCTGTTCAACTGCCACGGCACATTTTACGAACTGCCTGCGGAAAATGCCGATGGATATGCCAAGATGCGGCCCATTGCTTCGCATAACCTGAAGATCAACGACTACGCGTCTTATCGTGGTTTATTTGTGGTTTCGGGAATTGATCCGGCGAAAGCCGCTGCCAATGCGCAACACATTTTTATTTCGGATGACAGGAAAGCTGCCGTATGGGCCGGCGCGATCGATGACTTATGGAAGCTGGGAAAGCCGGTGGGTAAAGGCGGCCCCTGGATAAACGAAAGCGTTAAGGGTGGCGAAAGTTCAGACCCCTACCTGTTTGGATTTTATGATAAGCGCCTCTTACAAATAACGCATGGTTCAAAAAAAGATATTGCATTCACTATCGAAATTGACCCTTCGGGCGATGGAGATTGGGTGAAATACAAAACCTTCATAGTAAAGCGGGGCAAAAAACTGAAATACCAATTTCCCGAATCGGCTTTCGGGCGATGGATCCGTTTTTCTACGGATAAGGATGCTGTTTCCGTAACAGCATGGTTGAACTATAAGTAATTAATGTTAATGAAGTTTAAGGTATATGGTAAAAAAAATAGTATTTGGATTGATGGCGTTGCTTATTGGATTATTACCCGAAAGATTGTCCGCCGACACTCCTATGGTTGGAGCTCAGGTAATTATAGAACCGGGGCAGACGGATGCCGAGATAGAAACCTGGTTTAAGCGGATGAATGAAAACGGAATGAAGCTTTGCCGGATACGTATGTTCGAGGAATATATTCATCAATCTGATAGCACGTGGGACTTTACTTTGTTCGACAAAGCATTTAAAATCGCAGAAAAATACGGAATAAAAGTTTTTGCCGGACTATTCCCTGCCTCTCCCGGCAATTCGATAGGTGGATTTAAGTTCCCGCTAAGTCAGAAACACGAGGAGCAAATTCGGGAATATGTGTTTCAGCTTGTAAGCCATTATAAAAATTTTAAATCCTTGTACGGCTGGGTATTGATGAACGAACCCGGAACCGGAGGCGGTGTGCCGAATACGGATTACACCAAAGCAAAGTTTGAGGAGTGGAAGAAGAATCAACCCAAATTGGATTACAACAGCAAGGGATATACGCTGTTGAAAAGTTTTGAAAAGCAAAAATTTTTGGTGGATTACAATACCTGGTATTTGAGTTGGTTAGCCATAGAGATTGCCAAATACGATACTGCGCACGAAGTTCACGTAAACAATCATCAGATTTTTGAGAATATTGCAGAATATGATTTTCCCGCCTGGCGCAAGTTTTTGACGTCGCTCGGAGCATCGGCTCATCCCAGTTGGCATTTTGGCTATTTCAATCGTTCCCAATATACGGTTGCTATGTCAGCAAACTGTAATATTGTTCGTTCGGGAGCGGGTGATTTACCTTATTTGGTAACGGAACTTCAAGGAGGTAACAACACCTATTCAGGTGCAAATCCGTTTTGTCCGACTGCGGAAGAAACTACTCAATGGCTGTGGACAAGCATTGCTACCGGAGCGCAGGGAGTTATTTTTTGGTCGTTGAATGCACGCTCCATTGGCGAAGAAGCCGGCGAATGGGCGTTGCTCGATTTTCAATATAATGCTTCAGATCGGCTCAATGCTGCAAAACAAGTTATAAAATGTATCAATCAGAATGAAACGCTATTCACGAACGTGAAACCTGTAAATTCCGGTATTTATGTTTTATATAACCGTCCGTCGTTTTGGATAGAGAAAGAAGTGCAATACGGACAGGCTAATAATTACGAAGGAAGAGAACCGGGCGGAGTCATAAAATCGGCATTGGCTTATTACGAAGTGTTGTCCGAAAAAGGGATTGTTCCGAACATAGGAGAATTTGCCGAGTTTGACTGGACGAAATCTGATTACACTGGTGTCAGTATTATTTTGGCGAATACAGTCTCTTTGCCTTCTGCTTATTGGGAAAATATCCGCGGCTTTGTGAAAAAAGGAGGAAAACTTTTTGTCGAAGGTTTAACCGGCTATCACGACGAGAATATGTTGAACTTGTTTAACACCGGATTTCCCTTGCAGGATGTGTTCGGAGGAAGCATCAAAGAAATAAAATGCATTCCCGGCGATTTCACTATGAAGGTTAAAGCAGCGATGCCGGCTCATTTATGGAAGGGTTATATTTATAATACTTCCGGAAAAATTCTTAGTAGAGAAAATGACCTGATTACGGGAACTACCAACAAATTCGGTAAAGGTGAAGTTATCTGGATCCCTTCTCTGTTAGGACTTGGTGGACGACGTACGGGAGATTATGAAAGCCTTTCCAATCTTTTGACAGAAGAATTGCAACCATCTATTCCTGTTCGTTTTGAAAAACACGAAAAAGAACTGTTTATGCAGACGTCCAAAGGAACAGATGGTCTTTTCTCGCTTGTCATCAATAAAAGCAAAGAACAAAAAACAGTAAAAATAAAAAGTCCATATAAGTCCCGTATTTTATTTTCTGATGGTAAAGCTGCCCTGAAAGTAAATACATTGACTATACATCCGGAAGAAACCGTTTTGATAGCATGGAAATAATTCGTGTATTCCCCAATATATTATTCTAATGAAACGCCCATGTAAGATTTTACAAACGGGGAGGATGTAAATAGGGTATTCCATCCGACCAAATTAAAAATTTAAAAATATACGGATGAAAAAAAAATTTCAGATCTTTTATTTCATAGTTTTCAGTTTATTCTGTTCAGCTCCGGTATTCTCTCAACCTGATTTTGCCCCATTATTCCCGTTTCTTATTTCTTACGACAGTCCGGACAACGTGACAAATATGAAAGGAATACCGGATGCGCCCGCGGGGAAACACGGTTTTATTCGCATAGAAAACGGGCGTTTTGTTACCGATATAGGGATCATTCGTTTCAATGGAACTGACCTGACCGGGGCGCCTAATTTTCCCACGTACGAGCAGGCAGACAGACTGGCGGCGCGTATGGCGCGTTTCGGCATTAATTGCGTGCGCCTGCATTTTCTGGATGACAATTACGGAAATTTCCGGAACAAAGCGGAACAAGGCATATTTGCCAACGATTCCACCACGCAGCGTAAACCGGATCCTGTTCAGGTGGACTTGCTCGATTATCTGATCGCCGCTTTCAAGAAGCAAGGGGTGTCTTCAAGGATTTTGCTTGCCGCCACGGGTGTGTTGCAAAATAAAAATATGACCATTGAAAAAATCGGGAACAAGATTACAGCATCTAATTGGGGAACATCGCCGGTGTATGTCGAAGGTATTCCGGCTGTTATTACAATGCGTTCAAATCCTGATAAAACAAAGTGCTATGCTCTTGATGAAAGGGGAGAACGGAAACAGGAAATTTTGGTAGAGGCAGACAATGGTAATTCGAAAATTGAAATCAGCCCTAAGCACCAAACCATTTGGTATGAAATGGAAGTTTATTAGGTTTATATTTGATTATACTAAATTTTAATGATGAGGAATCTACTATCCACAATCGTATTTGTTTTGTTTTTTGTTGGTGCAGGCTATGCCCAATCCGTACTTCTTGAAACAGAGCTATTTGACAATAAAGGCGGATGGACGGTTGATGCACAGTTTATTGATCAGATGGGATCTCCCTATTTGTTGGCGCACGGATTGGGTACGCCCGTAGAAGATGCCGTAACGAAATTCAAGCTGCCACAAAAAGGGAAATACCAGGTTTGGGTACGAACAAAAGATTGGGCGCCTTTTCCCAAGGGGCCGGGCGAATTTCAACTGCTTTTCAATGGAGAAATTTTACCTGTAACTTTCGGTGCTTCAGGGCAAAAAGGCTGGCAATGGGTATCGGGTGGAACGGTTGATTTCAAGAATGTGGAGAATGAACTCAGTCTGCGGGATTTGACAGGATTTGAAGGGCGGTGCGATGCCGTTTATCTCTCTAAAGTCAGGGAGGTTTTGCCGGATAGTGTGGAAGCTTTACGTTGGTTCAGAAAAAACAAACTTCAAATAAGTCAAAAAAATGGCGGTCATTTTGATTTGGTGGTTGTAGGAGGAGGGGTTGCCGGAATTTGCGCTTCGGTTCAGGCTGCGCGGCTTGGTTTGAAAGTGGCTTTGATAAACAATAGACCTGTTTTAGGCGGAAACAGCAGTTCCGAAGTAAGGGTCGGCATGGAAGGCGATGTATTTAGCAATAAATATCCGAAGTTGGGGAGAATAGTCAGAGAAATAGACAATTTTTTTGCTGGTGTGGGAGGAGTGGATACTCGCTTGTACAACGATGTTACCCGAAAGAAAATGGTGTTAAACGAACAGAATATAACACTTTTTGAAAATGCGCATCTGATTGATGTAAAAACGGACAATTATACAATAAAATCTGTTGTACTGTTGGATGTAAACACTTTAAACGAAATAAAAATATCGGGAAATTTGTTTTCCGACTGTACAGGCGATGCGACTTTGGGGATATTGGCAGGCGCGGACTATCATTACGGCAGGGAAAGCAAAGCCGAAACAAACGAACCCGATGCGTCTGATGTTTCGGATAATTTAGTAATGGGTTCGTCCAATCAATGGCATGCTAAACATACAAACAAGGAGACGGATTTTCCCATACAGGAATGGATGCACCAATTTTCAGACGATTACCATTTCGATTTAATTCGTTCGGTATGGAATTGGGAAACAGGATTTAATAGTTTTCATACTGTACGTGATGCCGAAGAAATCAGAGATAATAATTTTAGGGCGATATACGGTAATTGGGCGTATCTGAAAACCCATAAAAAGGAAAAATTCGGTAAATATTCGTTGACATACTTGTCTTATGTGGCAGGAAAAAGGGAATCTTTCCGCCTGTTGGGAGATATTCTGTTGACTCAGAATGACATTACGCAACGTGTGGAATATCCCGATGCTGTGGTTACAGCAACCTGGGGAATTGATTTACACTATCCCGATAAAGAAAACGCTCGCAGATTTCCCAATCAGGAATTTATAGCGTATGCGGTGCATCCTTTGCGAGAAGTTGACGTATATACATTTCCATACAGATGCCTCTATTCAAGGAATATAAATAATCTGTTTATGGCAGGACGAAATATCAGCGTTACGCACATTGCATTGGGTACGGTGAGGGTGCAACGATGCACTGGAATGATGGGCGAAGTGGTGGGATATGCTGCCTATCTGTGCCGTAAATATGCTTGTTTGCCCAAAGAGGTTTATTCAAAGTATTTGGGTGAATTTACCAATATCTTGAAAGCCGAAGAAGATTATAGGTAAAACAATGAACTTGTTTAAACTTTTAATTTTCTTCCGGGAATAAATCCTTAGTCATTTCGAATCCCGCAAAGCGGGAGGAGAAATCTCAACGTACAGTTGAATTGCGATAATAACAGGCTTTTCGTTGAAGACTTCTCCGCTTCACTACGAAGTGACGATTATTTTGTTTCCCCATTGCTCACAACAAGATTGAAAAGTTTAAACAAGTTCAATAACAATATATATATTTCTTTAGTATGAATTTTTTTGGATTTAGACTTTCTGCCATTTTTTTAGTTTTTTCATTTTCCGCTTTCGCCCAACTAAACGATTGGGAAAACCTGTCGGTAAGCAGCATAAATACCGAGCCGGCACACACAAGCTATATTCCGTTTGCATCGTTTTCCGAAATGGAAACGGGTAGTTCCACGCAGGTTAAATCCTTAAATGGCACCTGGAAGTTCTTGTATGTAAAAAATCCTTCCCTAACTCCTCCGGCATTTTATAAAAACGATTATAATATTTCCAAATGGGATAATATTCATGTTCCCGGCAACTGGCAGCTGCAAGGCAATTATGACCCACCTGTTTTTACGAATATAAAGTATTCTTTTGAACCCAATCCACCCTTTGTTCCCAAAGATTATAATCCTACCGGATTATATAAAACAACATTTCGCCTGCCGGAAGACTGGAAAGGGAAAGAAGTGTTCATTCATTTTGCAGGCGTTCAGTCGGCAATGTACTTATGGGTAAATGGTGAAAAAACCGGTTACCATGAAGATGGTTTTCTTCCTGCTGAATTTAATATTACCCGTTATCTTAAAAAAGGGGAGAACCAGGTGGCAGTGCAGGTGCTTAACTGGTCGGATGGCTCTTATCTTGAAGATCAGGATTACTGGCGTTTGAGCGGGATTTACAGGGACGTTTTTCTTTTTGCCGCTCCTAAAGCAAGAATCGGGGACTTCTCGGTTAACCCTGAGCTTGACAGCGATTATAAAGATGCCTTGCTGAAGATAAAGATCGATCTTAAAAATGAAAATAAAGCCAACGTTAATGATCTGAAAGTAAATCTTCAATTAAAGGATGCTTCGGGTACGCTGGTGTTTTCAAAAACGGTTCCCTTTAATGGCGTTCAGGGAAAGGCGGATATGGTTACTAAGCTTTCCGAAAAAATAGTGAATCCGCGTAAATGGACGGCTGAAACACCAAATTTGTATAAGCTTTATATTGAGCTGTGCGATGCTAAAGGCACTGTACAGGCCTTTTCGCAGCATGTGGGATTTCGTAAAGTGGAAATAAAAAGCGGGTTATTTCTTATAAATGGGCAGCCTGTTAAGTTCAAGGGTGTTAACCGGCATGAGTTCGATATGCACAAAGGGCGCTATATAACCCGTGAGTCCATGATAGAGGATATACGGCTGATGAAGCGAAATAATATTAATGCGGTCAGAACCTCCCACTATCCTAACCACCCGGAGTGGTACCAATTGTGTGATGAATACGGTTTGTACGTAATGGACGAGGCTAATGTGGAAAGTCATGGATTATGGGTAAAACCATACTATGTGGGCGAGCTGCCGGAATGGAAGAGCGCTATTGTTTCCCGTTCAGTAAATATGGTACGGCGCGATAAAAACCATCCTTCTATTGTTTGCTGGTCAATGGGGAATGAGTCGGGTGTGGGTAAAAATTTCGATTCGGCTTATGCTGCTATAAAAGCAACTGATCCCGAAAAGCGCCCTGTTCACTATGAATCGCAGAATCCTGCTTATGGCAAAGTGCTGTCGCAGTTCGATATTATTTCACAGATGTATATCTCCCTGCAGGATGTAGTTCGTCTGTTTAATGAAGACACGACTCGCCCCATGGTTATTTGCGAATATGCGCACGCAATGGGAAACGGTTTGGGAAATTTTCGTAAATACTGGAAGCTGTTCTATCAATATCCGCGTATGCAGGGCGGTTTTATCTGGGATTGGGTAGACCAGGGATTGTGGTCGAAGGACAAAAACGGGAAAGGGTATTGGAACATCGTAAATTACAGTGATGGAGCCAATGTGAATGATGGACTGATAAATCCAGACCGCACGCCCCAACCCGAACTGCATGAGGCGAAGAAAGTGTTTCAGAATTTTAATGTTGAAAACATTGATGCAAATGAAGGGCAGTTTTCCATTTCCAACAGCAATTATTTTGTGGATGCTGCGCAGGTAGCTTTGCATTGGCAATTGCTTGAAAATGGTTTTCCTGTGGATAGTGGAACAATAGACCAGCTCAATATCCCGCCTCAATCAAAAGAGGCTGTTAATATCTCTTTTAATAAGAAAGCAGTGCAGCCAGGGCCAGGCAACGAGTATTTCTTCAATTTTTCCTTCCGGATGAAAAACCAAACGACTTACAGTCCTTCCGGTTATGAGATCGCATCTGGGCAGATTCCTTTCCCCAAAAACTTTTTTGCTGGTTTAAAACATAGAGATGTGGAAGAAGCTTCTGCTTTAAAAGTGAAGCAGGACAGGGCTTCTATCGAAATTTCAGGTGCGAATTTTACTATTGGTTTTGACAAAAGCAACGGGGCTCTGGTGAAAATCGTTTCCGGATCGAAAACTATAATGGACGAAGCCATGAGGCCCTGTTTCTGGCGTGTTCCTACAGATAATGACGAAGGAGGAGGTGATCGTTCATTTGCATCACAGTGGCGTGCCGCGGGGCTGAATGATTTTAAGATCAACCCTGTTTCAAACAATCTTGCAATTATTTCTGATAAAGAAATATTGCTGCGGGTAAAGAATGAGCTGGTGTTCAAAACAGGAAAAATTATCCAGACAACTGATTATACCGTTTTCGCCAATGGAAAAATCAAAATAGATAACCGGTTTGAAATTGGTGAAAAACTACCGCCCCTGGCACGTATAGGCATGCTTGCTGTGCTTCCAAAATCGTTCGATGACTTAGAATGGTATGGGAGGGGGCCTATGGAAAATTATGAGGACAGGAAAGAGTCTGCATTCATGGGTATTTACCAGTCAAAAGTGGCTGATCAGCATTTCCCATATATTATGCCCCAGGAAAACGGTAACAAAAGCGATATCCGTTGGCTAAAAGTAAAGTCGGAGCAATCCTCTGTATCGTTTGAAGGCCGGCCGTGCTTCAATTTTACGGTACACGACTATTCGCCTGAGAATCTGAACGCGTCAAAAATCACGCACGAACTTGTACGCGGAGATAAAACTTATCTTCATATAGATTACCGGCAAATGGGCTTAGGTGGTGATGACAGCTGGTCGCCGAGAGTGCATAAGGAATTTATATTGAACGGAGGAATGTATGATTTTTCCTTTTTAATAGGTGGGTTATAGCCTTGTAAGTAAATGATTTTACTTTGCTACGCTTAAAAATTTTATTCTCATTCTTATGTAAAATACCAACAGTCTATAACTTTATTTCCTGCATCTTAATATTGTAAATAGTTACAGGGGCTAAACCTCCGTTTCCCATAGAGAAAACAAAATTACATTGAGCATCGGTTGCAGCAGATGTAAACACGTAACTGTAAGTAGCATCGGTTGAAGAAATATCAAAGCCTTTACTGCCGTACAGGGTCCAGGGCGATTTAGACTCCTGGAACCCAACCGAAATGTTCCTGTCCGCATTGGAATAAGCATTAAAAGATATACGGTAAGTTTTACCCGCTTCAATCAACATATTATGCTTTATCAGTTGGATATACCAGCTTTGGGTGCCGGGGGAGGATATAGAAATGAGGGCTTTGTTATTTGCTATATTTAATACGGAAGAAGCGGATACATCGTTGTTGTATAAACGCCAGCCATCCGCCTGTGCATTGGCAAAGTTGCTGTTGTACAGATCGGTAAATGTAACAGGAGCAGGGCTTGCCATTGCGTCCTTAGTCAGTGCATTAAGCAGGTTGGTGTGGTATTGGCCGCTTTTGGGATCATAAATGCCAAAGCCCGAGTTAAATTCCCAATAGGCCCAGCTAAAACCCTGCTGTTCAAACCACCTGCCCAAAAACCGGGTCCATTTTACTCGGGATTCCATATCAGCTGCACTGTAAGCACCAAATTCCCCGATATGGATTGGAATACTTTTTTCTTTTGAAAATTGTATTGCGGCCTTAAGTTCGTCAGCAACGTCCTGCCTTTCATACTCTGTATCTAACCATTTCGTTCCCAGCCATGCGTTAGATCCTGCTGCCCAGCTGGCTCCCTGGTGGGTGAAATGAAAAGGGTTATAGTAATGTACGGTAAGGATCAGGTGTTTATCACTTGGAACGATTAGCTTTTTTAGCGCAGAAACACCACCCCATTCCGCAATACCAACCAGTACTGTCCGTTCAGGATTGGTTTTACGGATCGTTTGCAGGGCATCAGCAAAAAAACTGTTCCAGCGGTTTGCATCTAACTGTCCGTTGGGCTCATTCAATACCTCAAACAAAAGACTGTCCGGGTAGCTTTTAAAATAACCGGCTATCTGCTCCCATTGTGCAAGGAACATAGGCTTATATACATCAGGTTTGGCAAATAAACTGTCGTGATGGTGCATATTTATAATAATATGCAGCTTGTTTTTTAATGCCTCATCCACTGCCTTTTTTATTTTGGCCAAAAAGGCCGCTGTAATAGTGTAGGGTGCTGTGAACAGGGTGCGTTCAGGCATTTCCCAGCGAATAGGCAGTCTTATGCTATTAAAACCTTTTGAAGCGATCTTTACAAAATCGGCAGGCTCGCTTTCTTTTACTTCCCAGGAAGCTTCATAAGTGTTTCCCAGGTTAATACCACGGCCGAGTCGCTGGTTGATTTCGTTGGCGGAGGCAAAAGCCGATTGGGCTGATGGTTTTTCTTCCGGTACGGATTTTTTGCAGGCCAGTACGGTAAGAACCATCAGTGAGATTATTATAAGCGAAAGCATTTTTTTCATCAGCGTAATATAGTTCTTCAGCTTCAGCGGATTGCGGACCTTGCTGCTGTTGTAAAAGTGGTTTAATAAAAGGGCGATCAAAAGTAAAGGTATGACAAATCCACTTTTTTTAAGTGGCTGTTATCAGTGCAGAATGCATAACATTTGGAAGACAAAATATCTCCCGCTGGTCCGAAGGAATCCCTTGGAGTGGAGTATCCGCGGCGGGGAGGTGGATATTCCTCTTCTTCAACCCTGAGTCTCGCACTTGGCTTTGTGCGCTGGCTATGGACTCGGGGTTATTACTTGGGAAAACTTGATTCGGCTATTCGTAGTGTTTTTTCTATTTTTGGCACATGCAATCATTTGAGGAGTTATCGAAGAAGTTTTCAGCACAGTTCAGCCGCACCCATTTTCCCGAAAAACCGGCTACTTTATACGAGCCGAACAATTATTTCTTAGCATTGGGCGGAAAAAGGTTCAGGCCCGTATTATGCTTAATGGCCAATGAATTATTTGGAGAGATCAATCCTGATGCCTGGAATGTAGCTGTTGCCATTGAACTGTTTCACAATTTCACTTTAATTCATGATGATATTATGGATAAAGCACCCCTGAGGCGTGGACATCCTACCATTCATCAAAAATATAATGAAAGCACAGCTATACTGGCTGGCGACGTAATGCTTGTAAAAGCTTATGAGTATATCAACCAGTTAACGCCGGTAAACATACCCCGCATCCTGAGCCTCTTTAATAAAACAGCTACGGAAGTATGCGAAGGGCAGCAGCTTGACATGGATTTTGAAATCCGCGAAGAGGTATCGTTTGATGAATACCTGCACATGATTACATTAAAAACATCTGTGTTGCTGGCTGCAAGCCTGCAGATGGGAGGTGTTTTGGGTGGGGGCAGCCTGGGCAATCTTGATTTACTTTATGAAGCGGGTAAAAAAATTGGTCTTGCTTTTCAAATGCAGGATGATTATTTAGATGCTTTTGGTGATCCCGAAAAGTTTGGAAAACAGCCTGGTGGTGATATATTGTCCAATAAAAAAACTTTTTTGCTGATCCATGCGCTTGAAACAGCAAATGCAGCTCAAAAGCAGGAATTGCAGCAATTATTAAAGGAGAATGGGCCGGATAAAGTAGCCCGTGTACTGAAGCTTTACAATGATTGTGAGATCGGGGAGTGGGCCAAAGCTCAAAAAGATTTATTTTTAAATCAGGCGCTGGGCTATTTTGATGAAATGGCAGTAGTGTCTAAAAGAAAGCAGCCGCTTAAAGATTTAGCACAATTGCTGGTAAGAAGGGATTATTAGTGAGTAGTGAGTAATGAATAATGAGTAATGAGTGGCGAGCAGGCAATGGAACACGGATATTCTCAGAAAGTTTGAGGTTTAAAGTTGTGAAGATGGTCGAAGCTGGTTTAATAGTTGTTCAAGGGTTAACAAAAAAGCAAAAAAAGATTATCAAACAAGAGATATAGAAATTCTATACTACCTGTTGAAAGCCAAAAGCTGGATGCAGAAGGCTGAAACCTGGAACCTGCAACTTGTAACCAGTAACCAGTAACCAGTAACTTCTAAACTATAAACTAATAAAACTTAAAACTATTTAATGCCAAACGTTTTATTCAGGAAAAAGAAAATTGATATTGCTATCCGTGAAGACGAGGAAGAGGCCGGGGAGCTGTCTCTGAAAAAAATATTAACTGTGCGCGACCTTACTTTGCTGGGGGTGGCTGCGGTAGTAGGAGCGGGTATTTTTTCTACAATTGGTACAGCTGCTTATCATGGCGGGCCCGGCGTGTCCATGTTATTCGTAATTACGGCTATAACCTGCGGCTTTACGGCGCTTTGCTATGCGGAGTTTGCCAGCAGGGTACCGGTATCGGGTAGCGCTTATACGTATTCTTATATCAGCTTTGGAGAGATTGTGGCCTGGATCATTGGATGGGCGCTGATCCTTGAATATGCCATAGGAAACATAGTAGTAGCTATTTCCTGGAGTGGTTATTTTAATAACTTACTGGTGCATGTTTTCAATATCCACCTTCCGGATTGGATGCTGACTGACCCGCAAACCGCTGTGTCGGCGTATAAGGAAGCTACTGCTGCGCTGGCAGGGAATACTTCTTTGCTGGCTGCTGATAAGCTGGAGAGTTACCGGTTTGCTATACAGGCGTATAATGAGGCCCCGGTGATAGGCGGCACACGGATGTTTTTTAATATACCGGCTTTTATTATCACCGTGCTTATTACGTGGATCGCCTACATCGGTATCAAGGAAAGCAAAACAACGTCTAACCTGATGGTCTATTTCAAAATAGCCGTTATTATTTTCGTCATCGTGGCGGGGGCATTTTTTGTGGATACCAATAACTGGTCGCCATTTATGCCTAATGGATTTGAAGGTGTGCTTAAAGGCGTGTCCAGCGTGTTTTTTGCCTATATCGGATTTGACGCTATTTCCACAACGGCGGAAGAATGTAAGAACCCTCAGCGCGATCTGCCAAAAGGTATGATCTACTCCCTGCTCATTTGTACTGCACTATATATCCTCATTGCCCTGGTACTCACCGGCATGGAAAACTATACTTTGTTTAAGGATGTAAACGACCCGCTGGCTTTTGTGTTTGAAAAACGGGCACCATGGATTGAACGCATTATTTCCATCAGTGCTATTATAGCTACTACTTCGGTGCTGCTGGTCTTTCAAATCGGGCAGCCCCGGATATGGATGAGCATGAGCCGCGATGGACTGCTGCCCCGGGTTTTTCAAAAGATCCACCCCAAATACAAAACGCCGTCTTTTTCTACCATCATCACAGGAGTGCTGGTAGGTATCGGTGCTTTATTCCTGCAAAGCGGACTGGTTACTGATCTTACGAGTATTGGTACTTTATTTGCCTTTGTGCTTGTTTCCGGGGGTATTTTAATGTTACCACCACTGCCGAAGGAAAAAGGTAAATTCAGGATGCCTTACATCAACGGCCAATATATTGTACCGCTATTACTGGGCTTGTTTATTTACGGGTTCCGCCATCGGCTTAAAGATGCAGTGATCAATCTTACCCACGAAGGTTACCAGGAAGTGCTGTTCCTGTTGTTTATCATTATCGCTGTTTTTATCACTGTGAAAACATTCCTCAAAAAATACTCGTTTATTCCCATCATGGGCGTGTTATCCTGCCTGTATTTGCTGATAGAGATACCGGCTCTTAGCTGGCTCTGGTTTTTTGTATGGATGGCAGTAGGTTTGCTGATCTACTTTTTGTACGGTTACAGGAACAGTAAACTGGCTAAAGAACCGGGTTGATTTGGCTGTCGTTTGCTGTTCGAGGTGTCATTTGCTGTTTGAGGCGTCCTCGTCTCGAACCCTTATGCTGTCGCCTCCTGGCGATAACAGCGCACCATATTTTTTGGAAAATACATTCCATAAGCTATTAAATTTGCCGGATGAAATTCCAGGTAGGCGATAAAGTATTAGTGCTTCATTCAGAAGAAGAGGGGATCATAGTTGATTTTATCAACAAACAAATGGCAATGATAGAAGTACGCGGGGTGAAATTCCCTGTGTATTTGGATCAGATCGATTTTCCCTATTACAAACAATTCACCCAGAAGAAAAAACCACAGCCCCCTGCCAAAAAGTATATCGATGATGTGCATAAAGAAAAGCCCGGCAGGGAAAAAAAGGAGGAAAACGGGATATGGCTGAATTTCCTGCCTGTAATGGATATAGATGAATTTGGTGATGAATATGTAGAGAAGCTGAAGGTATACCTCGTTAATAACAGTTCTACTGTTTATAAATTTGATTATAAGCTGACTTTTTTTGGTGAAGCCGATTTTGATTTAAAGAATGTGGTACAGCCCTTTGAAAATTTTTATATACATGATGTTGCTTTTGGTGATATGAGCGACAGTCCCGCTTTTGAGTTCGATTTTTCTTTAGAGAAACCGGAGAAGAACAAAGCCGGTCATTTTAAAGCGGTGGTAAAGCTAAAGCCCAAACAGCTTTTTAGCAGGATTGAAGAGCTGAAAAAGAAAAACGAAGCGTCCTTCTCTTACCTGTTATTTGAAAAATATCCTGATAAGTCACCTGAAGAAATCCGGTTGCCCCTGGATAAGCTGGCTGGTAAAGGGTTTAAAATATATAACGCCAAAGAAGCACGGAAGCATCTGGAGCCTGCACGTAGTGTGGTGGATTTGCATATTGAAAAGCTTGCTGATGATCCGTCCCGTATGAGCAATTTTGAAATGCTGACCTTACAGCTGAAAACCTTTGAAAAATTTTATGACCTGGCTGTAGCTCATACCCAGCCTCACCTGGTCATTATTCATGGCGTAGGTACCGGCCGTTTGCGCGATGAAATTCATGATGCTTTGCGCCATAAAAAAGAAGTGAGCTACTTCATCAACCAATACGATCCTAAGTATGGTTATGGCGCCACTGAGATCTTTTTTAAATATTGAGTTGCGTTTTCTTCTGGCTATCCGTTTTATTGTAATAAAGTTACATACAATGAAATACTTTTTAATTTTTGGTACTGCTTTTCTATTGTTGTGCCAGTCTTGCAAAAAAGAGAGTTTTTATGGCGAAGATGAATATAAAGCAAGTTATAATACCTGGCTCAGGTTTAAAAAAGAAAGTAATAATTCATACGTATATACTACAACGTGGAGTTCCTGGACAGGATTTTATGGGAGAATGATTATTACAGTGAAGGGTGGCAAAATAATCGCGAGGGATTATAAAGTTACAGGTGCTGATGAAAACGATAGGAGTGTTACAAAAATCTATGAAGAATGGCAGGAAGATGAAGCCACGGTTAATTCTCATCCAGGCGCTTCACAAACACTTGATGAAGTATATACCACTGCTAAAAATGAATGGCTGAAAGTAAATGAGAAAGAAAACCTTATTTATTTTGAGGCAAAAAATGATGGAATGATTTCTTCCTGTGGATATGTGCCAATAGGTTGCGCTGATGATTGCTTCATAGGTATAACCATCACTGAAATTAAAAAGAACCTTTAACGCTGATAGTCTATTGGCCATAGACTATAGTCTATCGACTATATAACTATCTTTGTATTGTTACAAGCCAGGCTATCGCCTTTCAGTTCCTGGAGGGAGGAAAGTCCGGACAGCGCAGGGCAGCATACCGGTGAACAGCCGGGTGTTTGTCTTCTTTTAAAGAAGGCAGGCAATAGAAAGTGCCACAGAAAATAACGGCCTCACCCCGCCCTCTCCTAAAAGAGGGAGAAAGTGGAAAGGCAAAGGTGAAAATGTGAGGTAAGAGCTCACGGGAATATTTAGTAATAAGTATTTTGGGTAAACCTTATGTGCTGAAATGCCATGTAAACCCCGATCTTTTGCCGGCCCGGCAAAATGTTGAAAAACTATCGGGGAGGGTAGGCAGATGGACTCCGTGGGGTAACCTGCGGAGCAGATAAATGATAGCCATCCCGCCACAGGCGGGAGACAGAATCCGGCTTATCGGCTTGTAACTTTTTTAAAAAACCGTTTCGGACAAAAAGGGTATAGGATAAATCTCCCTGAAATAAAATATTACGGTGCGCTGCACCTTTGGGTTACTGGTTAATCTTTTGTACCGCTCCTGCGGCTACAAAGATTAGTGCTGCTCTGCAGCTCGTACTACTTATGTTAAAAGGTGCAGCGCACCGAAATCTTTGTAATAATTGAACCCCGTACTTCTTCAAGCCGCAGCGCGGCGAAATATTATTGCACGATAGTCCGTGTGGCCATAGTAGCATAAAAAGGTACTTTTGTCATGCGCTCCGCAAAAAATATTTGATCGAAAACTCCTGGTTCGCTTAGTTTTGCCGGAAACAATGTGTGTGCGTTATTTTTTTCCTGTATTGACTTTTATTGTATTTGTTGCAGGTAGCTGTAGTTCCGTAAAACGCAGCACCGGCAGTATTCCACAGGCGGTATCTGTAAGCTCCTTAAAGTTCCTGGATGAATATGAAATTCCATTCGACCTGCGGTTTGAAAATACCTGGGTGGGCGGACTTTCAGGTATTGATTATGATGCAGGTGCAAACAGGTACTTTATTATAAGCGATGAGCGTTCTGCCACCAGCGCAGCAAGGTTTTATACAGCCGCTATCGATATCAGCAATTACAGGATAGACTCGGTAAGGTTTTTATCCGTAGCGCCTTTAAGAAATGCTGCAAACGATACCTTCCCAGCTTTGAAGGTTGTACCTGAGTACGCTGCTGATCCTGAATCTATTCGTTTCAATCAAAAAACAGGAACACTGGTATGGAGCAGCGAAGGGGACAGGGCCATACGTAACGGAAAAATGGTGTACCAGGATCCGTGGATATACGAAATGGGACAGGATGGGTATTTTAAAGATAGTTTTTCCGTACCCTCAAACTTACGTATGTATAAAGAAGACCGGGGCGCACGCGAAAACAATGTGTGGGAGGGATTGAGCTTTACACCTGATTATAAATATTTGTGGGCCAGTATGGAGGGTACAATTTATGAAGATGGTCCACTGGCAGGCGTAACCTATGCCAATGCCCCTGTACGATTTACTAAATTTAATGTGGTGTTCAAAAAACCTGTAGGGCAATATGGGTACTGGTTAGATGCGGTGGCGGCGGCGCCGGTTCCGGAGTCTGCATTTCGTATAAATGGTATTTCTGAGATCCTATGTATTGGGAACGAGCGGTTTTTGGTACTGGAGCGTTCTTTTTCTACAGGTGTGCAAAGCTGTGTTATCAAAATATATCTTGCCGATTTTTCCCGTGCTTCAGAAGTAAGTGAAGTTAAGAGCTTATATCAGAATAACAATTACACACCAGCCTCAAAAAAACTACTGTTTAATCTGTCAGATTTGAACAGGTACATTGATAATGTGGAAGGTATAACCATTGGTCCAAAGCTTCCCAACGGGAATTTTTCATTGATTTTGATCGCAGATAACAATTTTAGCCGGCTTGAAAAACAACAGGTATTTTTGTTTGAGATCGTACCTTGATTTTTTGCTAAAATTCTCTTTTGGGCTTCCCCTTTTCACAATTTTTTTGCATTGGCAGGCTAACCATTTTTATAGTTTTTGCGTCTTATATTACGTAAAGCAGTTTGGTTTGGTAGTTATAAATTGCAAATGAAGCCGTATCAAAAGGAGAAATTCCCTGTGAATACGGCTTCTTTGCTTTTAAAAGGTTCTTATTTAGACCTCGCTTTTTTCCTTTAATGCCATTCCTTCAAATGTTACGCCATCCCATCCGTTCTGTATAAATTGCCTGATATTTTGATGGTCATCAGCATCAGGAGTTGCTACAACCGCGTAATAATATTCAGCAAAAAGCTTTAATGTATCCTCTTTGGAAAGATGATTCAGTTTTGCAAAAGCCAGAACCTTGGCGCTTCCCTGGTTTTTATCCGCCGTATTGTATTGCTGCCCGTTTTGAAAGGCTGTAGGAGTGTGTGAGTAATACTTTTCGATAAAAGCAATAACATCTGCAAATTTCGCCTGCTGGCTTTCTGATTGGGCCAGGAGGGTTGTGATTTTTTCGGGTATTGTCATAATTATTTATTGTGCGGAAGCTTCCAGGCGGGCAAGAGCTTCTTTGCTTTCATTATATAAAGTAAGGCTGTTACCGTCAATATGATAGCTTTTCACCTTCGTTAATATTTCAAAAAGCTGCTGCTCTATATCCATATTGGGACATGCCATTTGAGTAGCGGCTGCATGAGAAAGTTCTATGCCGTCATTTTCTTTAAGCTCAAAATGTGTAGAGAAACCATTGCAACCTCCATTCCCCATTGCCCGGCTGCTATCTTTTTCAAAGATAAGATGAGGCTTTTTAGGGAAAGTAGTATCTACTGTTATGGCTTTACCATTAAGCTCTACCAGGTTCCATTCTTTTCCATAAAGATCAGGCGTTGTCTCCTGGATTTTTGTTTCTTCTGTTTGCTCAGGAGTGCTTTTGGTAGCACCATTATTGCAGGCTGCTGCTGCAACAGCCAATGCAATGATTAAGATTGATTTTTTCATATTTTATTTTAATTGATAAGCTTCCGTTTTCAAATGTTTGCTATCTTATATAAGTGAATAGGCTAACGTTGTTGCAATGCCTGTTTCCACTGCTTACGGATCGTTTTTGCGGCAAGTGGTAATTCCGCATCCATATCTTTAAACCTGCATTCCAGCGCAATCATGCCTTTGTAGCCAATTTTCTGAAAGGCTTTAAAATAAGGAATAAAGTCGTCGCCCGCCACACCGGGAGCAGAACGGGTTGCTTTTTCGCCGATATCGCAATGGTAAACCAGGGAACCTGCTTCTGCAATAATAGATGCTGGCTCATTTTCCCGCATCATGTGGTAAATATCCACGCATATCTTATAGTTTGGATGGTCCACAGCCCTGGCTACCTCAATACATTCCTTTACTGTATTCAGAAAATTACACTCTTCCTTATTCTGGCTTTCCAGCGCCAACACAATATTATATTGGGCTGCAATTGGAGCCAGCCGTTTGCCAATGGATACAAATTGTTTAAATGCAGCATCTTTACTGAAACCATCAGGAATTTTTCTTGAAGCGCCGCTGCCAAAAACGATGATGGGAATGTCCAGGGTCCGGGCCCGCTGAAAAACAGTAGTTGCATACGCCGCTATTTTGGCTTCATCCACTTCTGGTCCGGTGGTCTTTATAGAACCGGGAATGAATACATTGGCGGCCAGCACCGGCACCTCTGATTTTCTTACCTTTT
Source organism: Niabella sp. (assembly GCA_027493055.1). Lineage (GTDB taxonomy): Bacteria > Bacteroidota > Bacteroidia > Chitinophagales > Chitinophagaceae > Niabella. The sequence continues at coordinate 30,359 of JAPUDO010000071.1, forward strand.
CCCCGCTTTTAAAAATACTATCCGGTTGCAGTGGCAATAAAGCCTCTGCAACAGTAGGCTGGATAAATGCATAGCCATGTTTCTTTAAAAGAGATGCCTGGTTAAGGTCTGCACATACGCCAAGTTGGGGAAAATGTTTTGACTGGGCAGAACATATACCTGCACTTGTCAGTAGCAAAAGTGAAGCAAATACCAGGTGATAAATCCAATGCTTCTCTCTGCTGCAAAGGACTCTTCCCTGGCAAAAGAAAAAGGTGGCGGGGGTAGTTTTATAAGCCATACCTGCTGGTTAATATACTTTGATGGTGCAGCCAGTGCCCTGCAATAAGAAATCCTAACGCCAAAGGAGTGAGGGCATTACCACCTACTGTTCCGGTTCTGTCCAGTTCTGTGTTTGTAAGATTACTGAAAAGCATTACTGCACTTTGTCTTACAAGCAGCATTTCATCTTTCAGGGATTGCAGACTTTTATTTTCCACGTTGACATTGGCAGCGTACAGCTTTTCGTCAAAACCCGGCAGCGGCTGCGTTTCCCCGCGGGCGATGCACAAGGCGCGGTAAGCAAAAATGCGTTCGGTATCAATACAATGCTGCAATACCTGTTTTACCGTCCATTTGCCGGGAGCATAAGCAAAACCAGCCTTTGCTTCGGGGATGGATAATAGAAAACTTTTCAGGCTTTCCACTGATAAGGACAGGAGACTATGAATATCATCTCCTTCAGTTTTTGAAATATAAGGCTCAAAATAAGATGGGTATTGTGTAGGATCCGGACGCATACTTGTAAATATAATGTAGTAGATATAAGTCTGAAGAATAAAGGTAAGTTTTATTGTAATTTATAATGCCTGAATTTTTTGCAGATATTTGCGGTCCGGATGACAAGCATTTTTGTAACCATAGCTGTATTGTTAAGGATCTTTTCCAATCCATTTGCGAATGTTTTTCAAAAAAAGCTGACCGGCAGCTATGTTCATGCATTGTTTGTGAATTTTGCCACTTATGCATTACTGGCTATTGCATGTTTAACAGGGTTGCTGTTTATGCCGCCCGCAGGCATTCTGTTATCTGCTGCTTTTTGGAAATGGTCTTTGCTGTCGGCAATTTGCGGTGCGCTGGGCAACGCTTTTTTGGTAAAAGCAGTTGAGCAGGGAGACTTGTCCGTTCTGGGCCCTGTTAATGCTTATAAGTCGGTAGTGGCCATGCTGATCGGGGTTTTTATATTGCAGGAAGTTCCCGGTTGGACAGGAGTTTTAGGAGTGGCTTTTATCATCTGGGGAAGTTATTTTGTACTTGATACAACGGAGGAGGGTTTTTCATGGCAGCTTTTCAAACGAAAGGATATTCAATACCGGGTAGCTGCAATGATATTAACGGCGGTGGAAGCGGTTTTCTTAAAGCGTGTTATATTGCTGAGCACACCAGTAATTGGTTTTGTTTCCTGGTGCTGGTATGGCGCCGTTTTTTCTTTTTTACTGGTGCTTGCAAGGCGTGTTTCTTTGAAAAAAGAGATAGGAAAGCTTGGCCGCAGGCAGATGTTGTACCTGTTAGTAATAGCTTTTTGCATGGGTATGATGCAGTTTTCTACCAATTATGTATTTGCTTATATGCCGGTGGCTTATGCGCTGTCTTTTTTTCAATTGTCTATTATTGTAAGTGTTTTTTTGGGATATAGCTTTTTTGGTGAAGGGCAGTTGCTGCGCAAGCTGCTGGGTGCTGCAATCATGGTTGTGGGTGCCGTATTGATTGTTATGGCCGGGTAAACCCAGCCGGTCAAAAAAAATCTGTGGAAATTAGTTCGATTTACCCGAATAATCCCTTACCTTTGCAATCCAAAATTTTTTATTATGGCAAGAGTATGTCAGGTTACGGGCAAAAGGCCGATAGGTGGGAACAAGGTATCACACTCAAATATTAAAACAAAGCGCAGATTTTTACCCAATTTGCAAAAAAAGAAATTCTACCTTGTAGAAGAGGACAAATGGATTACGCTGAAATTATCCGCTGACGCTATCCGTACCATTAATAAAAACGGCCTGTACTCTGTAGTGAAAGAACTGCGTGCGCAAGGCGAAAAAATCTAATTTTTTAAAAGCATTATACCATGGCAAAGAAAGCGAAAGGCAACAGAGTTCAGGTAATATTGGAATGCACAGAGCACAAAACCAGCGGTCAGCCTGGTACAAGTCGCTATATTACCGTAAAAAACAAGAAGAACAATCCTGAAAGGCTGGAGTTGAAAAAATATAACTCTATTTTAAAGAAGGTTACTGTTCATAAAGAAATTAAATAAATGAGCCCATGTGCTGATTAGCCAATGAGCCAATTATTAGCACATTAGCAAATTATCACATTATCAAATTAAAAAGAAATGGCAAAAGCAGCTTCTAAAAATGCGAAGGTAAAAGACGCCAAAGCAGCAGCAGAAAGTAAGAACTGGACTAAGGTGATCCGTGCGGTACGCAGCCCTAAAACAGGCGCTTATACTTTTAAAGAGCAGATTGTTCACAAAGAGAAAGTAAAAGACTTTTTAGCTCAAAAGTAATTTTGGCTTCAATATCATATTGGACAAAGCTATTCGTATATTGCGGATGGCTTTTGTTGTTTTTGTAAAACCCGGTTATATGAACTTTTGGGTACATTACTTGAATATAATATTGGTTAGATCAGGAAAAATATACAGATAAATGTCATTGTTTAAAAAACTATTCGGCAAAAAAGAGAAAGAGTCGCTTGACCAGGGCTTACAAAAGACCAAAGAAGGTTTCTTGAGTAAAATAAGCAAAGCAATTGCCGGTAAAAGTACGGTAGATGAAGAGGTATTGGATAACCTGGAAGAGGCTTTGGTAGGCGCTGATGTAGGAGTGGAAACAACGGTACGCATTATCAATCGTATTGAGGAGCGGGTAGCAAAAGATAAATACTTAGGTACTTCTGAGCTGAATAAAATGTTGCAGGAGGAGATTGAAAACATACTGGTAGATGCACCCAGTGCTGTAAGCTATACTTTTGACAGCGAAATGCCGGCCAAACCATATATTATATTGGTGGTAGGCGTGAACGGGGTAGGCAAGACCACCACTATTGGCAAGCTGGCCTATAATTTTAAGAAAGCCGGCAAAAATGTATTATTAGGTGCGGCAGATACTTTCCGTGCGGCCGCTGTGGATCAGCTAACCATCTGGAGTGAAAGAGTAGGAGTACCTATTGTAAAGCAAGCCATGGGCAGCGATCCTGCCGCTGTAGCTTTTGATACTGCGCAAAGCGCCATGAGCCGCGGCAGCGATGTGGTGATCATTGACACGGCTGGCCGTTTACATAACAAAGCCCATTTAATGGATGAGCTGAATAAGATAAAGCGGGTATTACAGAAGTTTATCCCGTTTGCGCCTCATGAGGTTTTGCTGGTATTAGATGGGTCTACCGGGCAAAACGCTTTAGAACAGGCTAAACATTTTACGGCTGCTACTGATGTAACCGCAATGGCAATAACGAAGCTTGACGGAACGGCCAAGGGTGGTGTGGTGCTGGCTATTGCGGATCAGTTCAAAATACCGGTAAAATTTATCGGTGTAGGGGAGAAGGCCGAAGACCTGCTGGTATTTGATAAACATGAGTTTGTAGATAGCCTGTTCAGCCTGAAACAGGAGTAATTTTTTCGTACCTTTATTAAAACGTTTAACAGGAGAAATAAGGATTATGGAAAATATTATCATCATACCTGAAAATAAAAAGCAATTTTCTGCGATCAAAACGTTTTTGGAAGAGATGAAGATCCGCTTCAAAACGGAAAAGCAGGATGATACGCTGATGACCGAGGAAGAATTTTATGTGAAAATAGACAGGTCTATAAAACAGGCGGAAGAAGGGAAGGTAGTAGAGTATACACCCGAATTGGAAAAGAAACTTTTTAAAAGTATCTTATGAGCTATAAGATACTTTTTACGATTGATGCCAATGAAGATATAGATAAAATTGAACGGTCCGGAAAGAAAAAGCTACTGAAAAAGTTGCGTTCGCTTTTAGCAGAACTTAGAGAACACCCCAAAACAGGTACCGGCAAACCTGAACAATTAAAACACTATGAAATTCCCACCTGGTCACGCAGGATCTCACAGGAACACCGTTTGGTTTACCGCATACAGGACGAAGTAATAACGGTATTGGTGCTTTCAGCCTACGGGCATTATGAGAATAAATAACCCGATCAAACCGAAGACCATTTATCCTTTTTCCTTTCTATATCAGGTAAGAACCCTGTTATAATTCCTATTAAGGGCAGGTAAGCGCAAATAGAAAATACATGTTCTATGCTGGTTCTGTCTGCCAGTGATCCCAACACTGCTGATCCAATGCCTCCCATACCAAAAGCAAAGCCAAAAAATAGTCCTGCAATCATTCCCACCTTACCGGGAATAAGCTCGGTAGCATAGACCAGGATGGCAGAAAAAGCTGAGGAAATGATCAGGCCGATAAGTACAGATAAGATAATAGTTGCTCCCAGGTTCATGTGTGGCAGCAGCAATGTGAAGGGGGCTGCTCCCAGTATGGAAACCCAAATGATAAGTTTACGCCCGTAACGGTCTCCCAAAGGCCCGCCCATAATGGTACCTGCTGCTACAGAGGCCAAAAACACAAACAGGTAGATCTGTGATTGCTGTACACTCACACCAAAGCGATCAATAAGATAAAAAGTGAAATAGCTGGTCATGGAGGCCATATAAAAGTATTTCGAAAAGATCAGCACCAGCAAAATAATTATAGAAATAATTACCCTGTTCTTTGAAGCAGGCCGCAATTCTGTAAGATTTTTTGATGTCGATTTTTGCGCAGACCTGGCTTGTATGTTTCGCTGATACCACTTTCCCACAAAAGTCAGCACCACAATAGCCAACAGCGCCAGTAGTCCAAACCAACCTATATATTTTTGCCCGAAAGGAATAACGATCAATGCAGCAAGCAAGGGTCCGGCAGCACTACCTGCATTTCCTCCCACCTGGAAGATGGATTGTGCCAGCCCCTTTTTTCCTCCCGATGCCAGGTGGGCCACTCTTGATGCCTCTGGATGAAATACCGAGGACCCCATTCCAATGAGGCATACCGAAGCAAGGATGTAATAAAAATCAGAAGCAAATGCCATGAACAGCAACCCGATCAGGGAAAAGGTCATACCAATGACCAACGATCTGGGATTGGGCTTCCTGTCGGTATAAGAGCCCACAAAGGGTTGTAATATAGATGCGGTTAACTGGAACACTAATGTGATGATCCCGATTTGTGTAAAGCTCAAAGCATAATTGCTCTTAAGCAAAGGATAAATGGCCGGGATCACAGATTGGATGAGGTCATTTAATAAATGCGATAAGCTTATGGCAAACAGGATGGGGTAAACTGTTTGGCTTGTATTTAAAGTGCCGGGTTGACTGGAAGTTGCTTTCATAAAATGTACATCAGGTTACCTGATGATTGCGGGTAAAAATTATAAATTTCCGATTATCTTTTTGGCGGTTTGAAGGGCTTTGGCTCCATTTCTTTCTTTGATATATTTCATCAGTTTTTCATGGTCTTGCTGGGAAATGGTGAAAGGTGTGGTATCATGATAAACTTCTGAGAAAAATTTAGATACATGCTGAGACAATGTTTTATACAGCTCGCTTAAAATGAAATTGCCGCAGCTCTCGGCTATTACCGTATGGAAGTCAATATCTGATTTAATACATCCCTCCAGGTTCCCTTCCTGTGCAAAGCGTTTACGGGTCTGCAGGTGATCCTGCATAGTTACCAGGTGAACCTGGGTTCTGTTATGAACCGATTTTTCAATGATCTGTAATTCTAAAAGCTGCCTAACCTCGAATACGTCTGCAAAGCCTGCATTCCCGATTTTATCATCTAAAGCGTAGTTGCCCGATTGACTGATAACGAAAGTGCCCAGTCCCTGTTTTACATGTACGAAACCTGATTGGGCCAGGTACTTACCCGCCTCCCTGATAGTGGATCTGCCTACCGAAAAGCTTTTCATAAGCTCCGGTTCGGTTGGCAATTTTGTGCCGACTGGAAAAGCACCGCCTTGGATTTGCTGCTTTATCAGGTCGGCTACTTCCTGTGCTAGAGATTTTCGCTGAATAGGTTCCATATTTTATTCATCATATCATCTGATGTTTGCAAATGTAGGTGTTTTTGATAAATAGATTTGTTCTGATTTTTTTAGAAGTAAAAATAATTTTGCTACAATAAGGTATAGTATTTTAATACAATTCCCAGAGGAAAGTGAAGATTGTGCATTCTGTTCATTGTCTTAAAGCAGGCAATTCTAAAATGCCATCCTTTACAGGGTTTAAAATCCGGGGGTATCACTTTTTATAATTATTTGCAGTCCTCCGGACTTAAAATGAACCACGTTGTGGTGGAAAGGATTATAAATAATCCTGGTTATATCTTTGTAAACTGTGAAGCGGTGACACATACTCAAATGGAAATGTATTTAAGTACTCTTTTCTTTACCGGCTACTTTTTCGAAAGTCCTGAAAGAGGTATAGAACACAATAATAAGTCCAAACAGGGCTATTGCCGGTATCAGCCATTTTGTTTGTGTAAATCCTGCAAAGAAGAACAGTATCCACACCAGGAAAACCAGCGATAAATAGCCATCCATTTTTAAATCATCTGTGTAGAGCAACACATGCAGTAATGTAAGAATAGCTGGTGCAGCTATCAGGATGCAGCAATACTCATAAATATTGCCATGTAAAACGGCTAATGCGCGTAGTGCCCAGTATTCGGGTATTAATAAAATGGCGTAGCAAAAAAATAATGATGTAAGAATAGCGAATGGTTTCAAAGGGAGCGATCTGTAAAAAATCAGCTTATCCTCAATAAAATAAAAGTTTTTATAGATGATAACGCTATGTGCCGCCAGGCAAAGCATCAGTATCAGCCACATCATCCTGCTTTCAAATACAGAATTATCTGTAATTACAAAAAAATAAATACAGCAAAAGCTGATGAGCTTGATAATAACAAGTGCCAGGAATTGCTCCCGGAACATATATTTCAGGATGAACCACCATAATGTAGCAGGCTGCCGTTTCAACCTGAAAAATGTATGAGCGGATAATGATGCGGCTTTCCTGTTAAGGTAATCCAGGCAAAATGCAGTAGCAGCAATTAATAATAATATCAGGCATACAGGCGCATATAAACCGGCTATTTTACCAGCGCCTGCACCCACGATTATGATAAGCAGGGTGTAAATAATAACAGGCAGCAATAATAAAATGCCGGTAAAAGAAAAGCCTGCTAACCGTTTTGTGGAGGGAAGTCCATTGAGCACTTGTAGAAAATGATACTCATTTTTTATAACACGATTTGCATAAAAGCTAATACACTTAATAAAATATAAGATACAAGTGATAGCATATATGACAAAAGCCTGTCTGCTTTCTAAAATGCTGATAAGAATATAGTAATGCGTTTCCAGTGCCTGTTTAAAATTGGGCTGTATGCCAAACAGCACAAAGAAAAGAAAATAAAAAGCGCCTGCTATCTGCCTGTAAAAAGGTGTTACCACCGATCTGTACAATATATTATTTACCGGGCTCAATGACGATGGTTTTATTGTGTACATGGTAGATCCCGGATAAGGAGATATCAGCCGGTGAAATATCGTGATGCGAAGTGAATATAAATCCCTTGTTCCTTGTTGAATGGACGAGATGCTGCAAGGCATTTTGAGCGGACATATCCAGCGTTGTAAAAGGCTCGTCCAGCAATATCCATTGTGAGTTGCCGGTAAAAGCCAGCAGCAATGACAGCTTTTTCAGCATGCCGCTGGAATAGCTGCCTGTAGGGTTATCCAGGTAATGATCAATACCGAGGATACTTTTTATTTCATTCACCTGTTGAGCATTACCGTTTTTAATTTTTAAATAGAAATTCAGCAGTTCCTGTCCGCTTAAAAATGAGGGATAGGCTGGTTCAGCAGGAGCGTGGCTGATAGCCATCCTGTATGCTACCGGCGCTTTGTGCATTGATATTTGTTCGTTAAGAATAATGTCACCTTTGAAAGGTATCAGTCCTGCCAATACTTTTAAGAAGGTAGATTTACCACTGCCGTTGGGGCCTTTGATCCAGTAATTACCTTGCTGCAACTCAAGTGTCGGTATATTCAAGACTTCGTGATCACCGTATTTTTTTACTAAATGTTTAACCTGTAACGTTTTCACTGTAGCGTTTTAAAGGCTCAAAATAGAACAAAAATCCGTTGATTGACTTTTAATTTTCATCTATGCATCCTCCTTCGGCGGACAGGTTTGTGGCAGAATAATTTATGTACAACCTCTGTGAAAGAGATGGCCTACTGAAAAGGATAAGCTATCTTTGCGGCTTCATTTTTAAAATAGTACGTGAAAGTAAGAACACTCAAAAAGGATAAAGTAAACATCATTACGCTGGGATGCAGCAAAAACATGGTAGACAGCGAGGTGCTAAGCGGCCAGCTGCGTGCCAATGATATTGATGTGGTGCACGAAAACAGGAAGCGCGATCACAATATAGTGGTGGTAAATACCTGTGGCTTCATTGATAAGGCCAAAGAAGAAAGCATTAATACGATTTTAGAACAGGTAGAGTTAAAGAGACGTGGTAAGCTTGATAAGGTATATGTTACCGGCTGTCTGAGCGAGCGTTACAGGAACAACCTGGAAGAAGAAATACCTGAAGTGGACGCCTTTTTCGGTACGATGGAGCTGCCGGCTGTTTTAAAACAGTTTGAAGCGGACTATAAAAGTGAGCTGGTAGGAGAGCGCTTACTGGCTACTCCCAGGCATTATGCTTATTTGAAAATTTCAGAAGGATGTAACCGCACCTGCACTTTTTGTGCTATCCCGCTGATGCGCGGCAAGCATATAAGCAAGCCTATTGAAGAGTTGGTAACAGAAGCCGAAAAGCTGGTGCGCATGGGTGTGAAGGAAGTAATGCTGATTGCGCAGGAGCTGACTTATTATGGCCTGGACATATACAAAAAGCGCATGTTACAAGAGCTGCTGCATCGCCTGGCAGATGTAAAAGGACTGGAATGGATAAGGCTGCACTATGCCTATCCAACTAAATTTCCTTTGGAGATTTTAGATGTAATGCGCGAGCGTGATAATATCTGCAATTATCTTGATATACCCCTGCAACACGCTTCTGACCGTATGCTGAATGCAATGAAGCGGCAGATCACGCAGGCGGAAATGAACGATTTGATAGCAACCATCCGGGAAAAAGTGCCGGGCATTTGCCTGCGTACCACTTTAATTGCTGGTTTCCCCGGTGAAACGCAGGAAGATATCGAAGGGCTGAAACGCTTTTTAGATAAGCACCGTTTTGACAGGGTAGGCGTATTTACCTATTCGCACGAAGAAAATACCGGCGCTTATGTTTTTGAAGATGATGTGCCTCAGGAAGAGAAGGAAAGAAGGGCGCAGGAGATCATGGAGCATCAGCAGGAAATTTCTTACGAGCTGAACCAGGAGAAAATTGGTAAGGTCTTTAAAACTATTATAGATAAGAAAGAGGCAGGCCGATACATTGGCCGTACAGAATTTGACAGCGTGGAAGTGGATAACGAGGTGATTATTACCAGCGATCAAAAGCTAAAGATAGGAGAATTTTACCATGTGAGGATCGAAAAAGCCTATGATTATGACCTGGAGGGGGTAATTGTCTGATCATAGGGTTTTTGAGATTTAAATGTCTGGTTTTTTGCCTTAAATATATTTTTGCTATATAGACATATTGGTAATCAATTTTTTGCGTATTTTATGAGTCATATTGACAGCATAATTGCCTGTCTTTTTACCTTTTTAGTGCTACCTTTGCACCCGTATTTTGCATGTAAGTAAAATAATGTTATTAAAGGCGCGGTAAAATAAAAACTGTTTTTCTGCGTTTATTGTTTAACTAAAATATCTCACATGAAGAAATGTTTAGTTCTGTTTTTTGCTTTTATTTTTAGCTATGCTAAAGGTTTTGCTCAAACTACTACGCAAAAGGCATCCTATTATCACAGTAAATTTAATGGTCGCAAAACGGCTACCGGTGATATTTATAAGGATTATCTTTTAACAGCAGCGTCTAATATTTATAAGTTAGGTACACGTTTGCTGGTTACCAATAAGAACACAGGAAAAAGTGTACAGGTAGTAGTAAATGATCGTATGGCTCCGGGCATTAAAAACCGTGTGGATTTAAGCAAATCTGCATTCCAGAAAATTGCACACACTGATCATGGCATTGTGCCGGTTGAGGTGAAAATACTGGAAGGTAAAAATGAAGAAGGTAATTCTTTATAGTATTTTATAGCAAAAAAACATTAAAAAACCCCGCATTTGCGGGGTTTTTTAGTAGTTATGCATTTTTACCGATACAGTTCAGATCTTCGAACGCAGTTTCAAGACGTTTTACAAAAAATTCTTCTCCGTTGCGTAACCATGCGCGGGGATCGTAGTATTTTTTGTTGGGTTTGTCTTCTCCTTCGGGGTTACCTAACTGGCCTTGCAGGTAGGCTTCGTTCTTTTTATAATAATCAAATACGCCATCAGCAAAAGCCCATTGCATATCTGTATCGAGGTTCATTTTAATAGCGCCGTATCCGATGGCTTCACGGATTTTTTCTTTTTCAGAACCGCTGCCTCCGTGGAATACGAAGTAAACAGGTTTCTGGCTGGCTGTGCCAAATTTTTCAGCAATATACTTCTGGCTGTTATCAAGGATAACAGGCGTTAATTGTACGTTACCGGGTTTGTAAACACCGTGCACATTACCAAAAGCGGCTGCAACTGTAAACATATTACCTACTGCGCTCAGTTTTTCATAAGCATAGGCCACGTCTTCAGGCTGTGTATATAGTTTGGAATTATCAACATCTGTATTATCTACACCGTCTTCTTCGCCACCGGTAACACCCAGCTCTATTTCAATGCTCATACCTAATGGTGCCATGCGCTTGAAGAATTCAACCGAGGTAGCGATATTTTCTTCGATAGGCTCTTCGCTTAAGTCAAGCATGTGTGAGCTGAATAAAGGCTGGCCTTTCTCTTTATAGAATTTTTCACCTTCGTCTATCAGTCCGCTGATCCATGGAAGCCATTTTTTGGCGGCATGGTCTGTGTGCAGTACTACAGGTACACCATAATATTTTGCTACTGTATGAACGTGCAGGGCGCCACTTACAGCACCAAATATATTTGCTTCCAGGTTTTTATTGGGCATTCCTTTACCGGCATAAAATTGTGCCCCACCATTACTGAACTGGATCATAACCGGTGAGTTTACTTTAGCTGCCGTTTCAAGCACTGCGTTAACAGTGTCTGTACCTACCACATTTACTGCAGGGAGGGCAAAATTATTGTCTTTAGCGTCGTTGTAAAGAGCTTCAAGCTCTTTGCCGTGTAATACTCCGGCTGTGTACTTGCTCATTTTGTTGAAAATTGTTTTTAATAATAAATTCCTACTTGCCTATAACAAATCAGGCTCGCTAAGGTAGCGATAATATGTGAAATATACACAAAGCCCGGTCATTGTTTGGGCAGTTTGTTTTATGATTATAGTCAGCTTTTGCTGAATATCCGGCTACCTTTTATTGGCCAATACCCTTGTTTTTTCCTGTATAAGTTTAAGATTACCGCGCAGCATGTACTTCAGATGCAGTTTTAATACCTGCCCCATGGATTTACACCTGCTAAATGCTTCAGTACGAAAGTGCTCGTTTAGCTGTTGTATGAGTTGCTGCTGCTTCTCTGCGGGAGCAATAGTATCGCGCGACATAATATTCAAAAGCTCCATCAGCCTGAACCTTGTAACGGCTACACGGTAAGCCATTGCCGACCTTTCTTCTGCCTTATACTGTTCCACCGACTCTTTGTTCAGCTGCTCTACCACGTTCTTTACAAAAAGGTTATTCTCTTTAAAAAACTGCGGCATATATAAATGTTTCCTCCCTTCATAGCATTGCTGGTCAAAATCTATGGCGCGGATGCGGTATTGATGGCTTTCAATATCAG
>JAPUDO010000071.1:42412-66420 GCA_027493055.1 Niabella sp.
GAGTAGCTACTACAACAAAATTATAGGCCCTCATATCACCCAGCAGCCTTACAAAGCAACGTTCATTGAATTTCACAAACTCTTTAGCCAGCCTTGTTTTATTGATGTCCAGCTTGTCAAGATATTTTTCCAGGAATACATCGCCTGCAACACCCGGAATATGTTCTTCAACCAGGGTGCCGCCATTCGTATAAAAAGTAATACGGTTGGGAGAAAGGAAATGCTCCAGCTCCAGGCCATATACTCTTGAAGCGTCTGTGATCTTCATGTAATAGTGATCATAATTTGAGTTAAACTTATTAACAATGCGTATGCGAAAAGGGAGAGAGTTTCCAAATGCGCAATAATCAATACGGGCTACATCCAGGTGACTGGCAAAGCTCATATCGCCCTCTGTTTTTAATATAGCATAAATCTTTACCAGCCCTTCGCGCAGAAAGTCCCATTCCCGTTTGTCATAAATGGCTTTTTCCCAATAAGTACTGTTGCCATGCTCATCTTTAAGGGGCACTGACCAGGTAAAATTAAGAAGGTCGCTGTGGGAGACGGGCAGGTGCACTTCACGTCCCTGCCGAACCAGGTAATTGGCTAATTCTATATTTACAGGATAAAGCAGTTTTTTTTTGGAGGGCTTATTATTTAATATTTCCAGCTCGTTCATATAATCATGTTAGGGTAATTACAAATTCTTATGCACCGCACTATAATAAAAGTATGTTACTGTGCACCTGCCCCGGAATAAGCAGTGATTTGTTTTTATAAAAGGAAAAGGAGGTAATATTATAAAAATAAGTGGGACTTATTTCTTTTTGTTTAATGTTGTGCGTACTTTTTTTACAAAAGTCTCTGAAACATTTGCCAGCGCTGCAATTTTGTCAATTTCAAAACTGGTATTGGAGAGGAGGTTTTCGACAAACTCGTTGCTTTTTTGTGCTACGCCCTTTTCAATTCCCTTCTCAATTCCTTCTTCCATGCCCTTTTTCCGCCCCTTTTCAATATAAATATCTAATGTACTCATAATGGTTCTTTTTATCTGTTCCGGTAACGAATTTAATATTTTTTCTTCTTTCAGCCTCCCCCTGCTATACAAATAAATGATAAACCCTTTTTGAAGTTCTTTTGGGCCTTGTGATGCCAGCATCAGCAATTGAACAGCATGATGTCCTAACCACTCTTTTTCAAAGCCATGCTTTAGTGCCAGGAATGAAGCTGCCAAAAACTTATTGTTCAGCCGTTCCACTTCCACGTCGGTTAATGCGCCTAAGTTGTTGTACACATACTCAAAACCAGGTATATATTGCTTCCAGTCTTCTTCTATATTGTCAAAAAGATCTGACAATCTGCGATACTGCCATTTACCCTTACCATGATACAGTAATACCGGAATAATCAGGTTCAGGGGCTTTTTATTGGCCGCCTGCTTTTGTAATGCAGAAAAAATATAGCTGCTGATTGTGTATTTATCGGGATAACTTTTATGTTCTATTAGCAGGCTTACCTTTATAGCGCTTTTCCCGCCCTTTCTATGGCAGGAATACACAATATCCGACATGGTTTTTTTTAGTTCCTCTGACAAATAGGTATCAGAAAGTTGTGTTAGCGTAGTAAAATTCAGCTGCCTGCTGATAAAAGGTGGCAGGTAGTTTTTGGAGTAATCCCTTGCCATTTTTTTATTGGCCAGGATGCTGCGAATAAAATTATCATGTATAGAAGTGTCGCTATTCATAGGTTTTACACAATTTTATCTTTAACGATTAAAAACTGTTGTATAACAATTAGCATATTATTTGCGCAAGCTAGCAGAAAGGCTACTTTTCTGTAAAAAGAAAGAAATAATATATAATGTGGAAAATCTTTAGAAAAATATACAGGTTTTAAGAGTTATTAATTATCTTAAACTATTATTTTGCTGCTTTAATGGGAAAGTTTACAAATAGAATAAAAAATGCCAACCTTGTTAAAAAGCTGGTACATTGCGTTGTAGGGTTGTGTACTTACCCGGGTATAGCGGTGGCCAATACATTACGTTTCAGGGGTGCGGAGCAATTAAAGAAGCTGCCGCCTTCCAACGTGCTTTTTGTGTGTAATCACCAAACGTATTTTTTGGATGTAATATCTATGTTCCATATTTTTTCTGCTGTTAAGTGGGGGAGAAAGGACAGGCTGGGTATGCCTTATTATATGCTGAACCCTTTTACAAGGGTTAATTATGTGGCTGCAGAGCAAACCATGAAGAGCAGCTGGATGAGTCGCCTTTTTTTGCTGGCCGGAGGTCTTACCGTACGCCGTACCTGGAATGAGAACAGTAAAGAGCAACGTGCGGGCCTTGATCCCAGCGATACAAGGAAAATTGAACGCTCCCTGCTGAATAACTGGATCATCACTTTTCCGCAGGGTACCACCACGCCGTATGCACCAGCAAGGAAAGGAACTGCCCTTATTATTAAGCATCATAAACCCATCGTAATACCTGTGGTGATCAACGGCTTCTCCAAAGCATTCAATAAAACGGGTGTAACACTCAGAAAAAGAGGTACTTTGCTTACAGTAACCTTTAAAGAACCGTTGGAAATAGATTATGAAGCTTCTGCTCAGGAAATAACCGCGCAAATAATGGACGCTATAGAGCAAAGTAAAACGTTTATGCCGGAAGTGATGAAGCATTAATATTTTTAGCATGAAGCTTTACAATATTGCTATAGCCTTTTTTTTACTGTGCAGCACAGGTGCCGGCTATTCTCAGGATATTAAAATCTCACCCGAATTTAAGAGCCTGATACCCGCAGGCTGGATACCTGAATCCCAATATAAAGGGGATCTTAATAAGGATAAGCTCGAAGACGTAGTGCTTGTATTACGAAATAACGACAGGAAGAATTTTGTAAAGCAGGAGGGGTTAGGCGCTGATACTTTAGACCTGAATCCACGCAGACTGATTATTCTTTTTAAAACAGGAACAGGATATAAAAAAGTACTTGCTACAGATAAATTTCTGCCATCGGTTAACAGTGAAATAAACCCGTGCCTGGACGATCCTTTATCTGAGGGCGGTATAGAAGTTAAAAACGGGGTATTAAAAATACGTCATCACTACTGGCTGAGCTGTGGAAGCTGGTATGTTACCGATTATGTGTACGCATTCCGCTATCAGAATAATACATTTGAACTGATAGGGCTGGATATAAGCTCTTTTCACCGTGCATCCGGCGAATCGGATGTTACCAGCTACAATTTCTCTACACGAAAGAAACAGGTTATTACCGGTATGAATGAATTTGAGGAAAAGAATAGTAAGCCTGTTGAAAAATGGGAAAGATTTTCTGTTTCCAAAACATACAACCTGGCTACAATGGAGGAAAATACTGCCCTGGAAGATTTTGTAAAATAACACCATCCCTTACAGCTTATGTCGTAACAAAGAATGTGATCCTTATTAAAAAGTTCAGATAAGGCATTAAGCAGGTGCTGATTGCAGGGCGTCAACAAGCTCAATGGCTTCCACCGCTTCTTTTACATCATGCACTCTTAAAATATGGGCGCCATTCAGTAACCCTATAGTATTTAAAACGCTGGTGCCGTTAAGTGCATGATCGGCATCAGTCCTAAGCTTCCGGTAAATCATGGCCTTTCTGCTAATACCTAATAAAAGGGGACAATCCAGCATCTTAAATATACCGAGATTTTTAAGCAGGGTATAATTGTGCTCGGGGCTTTTGCCAAACCCGAAGCCGGGATCTATGATAATATCTTTAATTCCTTTACTACGCAGTACCGAAAGCCTGTTAACCATGAAATCGAGCACTTCCCTGGTTACATTTTCGTAAGCCGGATTTTGCTGCATATTTTGCGGTGTGCCCTGCATGTGCATTAAAATATAGGGAACATGTAGTGATGCTACTGTATCAAAAAAGTGCTCATCCAAACTGCCTGCGCTGATATCATTAATGATGGAAGCGCCTGCAGCTACGGCTTCTTTTGCTACTTTGCTGTAAAATGTATCTACCGATATAAAAGCTTCAGGGAAGTTTTTTGTAATAGTTTCAATAACCGGTATTACCCTGGATAGCTCTGTATCAGCAGATACCTGTTCACTTCCGGGACGGGTGCTTTGGCCGCCAATGTCAAGTATGGCTGCCCCGGCAGTAAGCATCTGCTCAGCCGTGTTCAGCAAACGGGTATCATTGCTATGGCGGCTGCCTGCATAAAAAGAATCGGCATTGATGTTTAAAATGCCCATTACAACGGGTTTATGAATGGTAAGGAGCCTGCCTCTGCAATTAAGTGCGAACATCAATTTTTGTTTTGCTATTTTTGAGGTTAAAGGTAAGCGGATAGGTTGAAAGGTTAATAATTGTTTCATATAATGATGTCAAAAACAAACAAACAATACGATGCAGTGATAGAAGGCTGTCAGTCAGTTTTCTTTAAGAAGAATAAAGACTACGGCACTGCATGGCGCGTGCTGCGTACTATTTCTGTGGTTGACCAGATCTATATAAAAGCGCAACGTATAAGAACGATTCAGGAGGTAAAGCAGCAAATGGTAGGCGATGATATTCCCGGTGAGTTTAAAGGGATCATCAATTATGCGGTGATAGGCTTGATACAGCTGGAATTGCCTGCTGATGCTTCCTGGGACCTTCCGGAAGAGGAGGTAGCCTCGCTCTATGAAAAACATATCGCAGCAACAAAAAAATTAATGCAGGAAAAAAATCATGATTATGGTGAGGCCTGGCGCAGCATGAGCCAGGAAGGGTTAACTGATCTGATCCTGATGAAGTTGTTCCGTATCAGGCAAATACTGAACAACGAGGGGAAAACTTTGATCAGCGAGGGTATTGATGCCAATTATCATGACATTATTAATTATTCGGTTTTTGCTTTAATATTAGATAGCGAAGCCGGTAAATAAAACGGTAATGAAGAATTTAGTAAACATTGCAAGGGTTTTTGTAGGCGTGCTCTTTATTTTTTCAGGATTGGTTAAGGCCAACGATCCTGTAGGACTGAGCTATAAAATGCAGGAGTTCTTTTTGGTGTGGGGAACCACCTGGATGGATGGCATGGCATTGGCGCTGTCTGTTTTAATGATCGCCTTTGAAATTATAGCGGGCGCTGCGTTGCTGTTAGGCTGGCGCATAAGAACCGTAGGTTGGCTGTTATTGCTGCTGATCGTATTTTTTACATTTCTCACCGGCTACGCCTACTTATCCGGAAAGTTTAAAAGCTGCGGTTGCTTTGGAGATTGTTTGCCTATTACTTCGGGGGTATCTTTCTTAAAAGATGTATTGCTGCTGGTTTTGATCTTATTGATTTTCTTTAATACAAAATATATCAGGCCCGTTTTTAGCAAAGGCATTACTCTGCTGCTATTACTGCTGGTAACCCTGTTTAGTTTTGCATCGCAATGGTACACATTAAAGTATTTGCCGGTTGCAGACTGCCTGCCTTTTAAGAAGGGCAATAATATACCGCAACAGATGAAGGTTCCTGCTAATGCAGTGCCTGATAGCACTGTTATTACCTTTATTTATGAGAAGGGGGGCAAAAATGTGGAGTTTACTGCTGAATCCTTCCCGGAGGATTTTGATGACAGTACCTATAAGTTTGTAAACCGTTATGATAAAGTGATCAGGCCGGGTATTAATAATGAGCCGCCCATCAAAGCGTTTGGCCTGACAACGCAGGCTGATGCAGACCTGACCGGGGAAATTTTGGAAAGAGATGGAGTGGTGCTGCTGTTTGTAGAAGACGCATCAACACCTGTAGAAAAATGGCAAAAAGGATTTGAGGGTATTTATTCGGAAGCAAGTATAAAACAGGTGCCTGTTTATATAGTAAGCAGTTCTGCATTGGCTGTAAAAGCTGCAATAGCCCATACTCCATTCAGTGCTGTTGAAGTGCTGAACGGAGACAATACCATGATAAGAACGGCAGCCCGTACCAATCCTACGGTTTATATTTTGCGCAGGGGAACCATTGCCGGCAAATGGAGCTATAAAAACTTTGATAAGGCTGCACAAGCTATTAAAACGCTTTCTCCTGAAACTTTAACCGGAACCAATTAAGATCTGCAATGCTTCAATACATCACCAGAAAAATATTGTATAGCATACTGGTATTAGCTGGTGTAGTGGTATTGGTATTCTTTTTATTCCAGGGTTTTGGCGATCCTGCAAGGCTGATCATGGGCCAGACGGGCGACGCAAAAACGCAGGAGAACATCAGGAAAGAGCTGTATCTTGATCAGCCCCGGTGGAAGCAGTTCCTGCTTTATGTAAATGATGTATCGCCTGTAGCCATACATACAAAGGAAGAAATTGAGGCAAAGCAGTTAAAAGGAATTTTTATTGGCGGTAATAAAAAAGTGGGCCTAAAACTTCCGTACCTGCGACGTTCTTATCAAAGCAAGCGGGAAGTGGGGAGTATATTGATGCAGGCACTGCCCGGTACTATTATGCTGGCAGCTGCAGCAATGGCTCTTGCTGTTTTTATAGGTATTCCTCTAGGTGTTGTAGCTGCTGTTAAGCAAAATACATGGTTAGATACCAGCGCTATTTTTTCAAGTATCCTGGGTATTTCTGCCCCGTCTTTTTTTATGGGGATTGTTATTGCTTATTTGTTTGGTTTTGTGCTGACAGAATATACAGGTTTGCAGATAAGTGGTAACTGGTTTGATATTGATGAGACTACCGGAAAAAGGATTTTCAGTTTTAAAAATATTATTCTTCCTGCCATTACTTTAGGCATAAGGCCACTGGCTATTATTACGCAACTTACACGGAGCGCTATGCTGGATGTGCTGGACCAGGATTATATAAGAACTGCTTATGCAAAAGGCCTGAACAAGAGAGTAGTAGTATGGCGCCATGCTTTAAAGAATGCCATGAACCCTGTTATTACAGCTATTACAGGCTGGTTTGCCGAGCTGCTGGCAGGCGCTTTTTTCGTGGAGTATATTTTTGGCTGGCAGGGGATCGGGAAAGTTACTGTTGATGCTTTGGAAAAATTGGATTATCCGGTAGTGATGGGTTCTGTGCTTATTTCAGCAACTTTTTTTGTGTTTATGAATATTGTAGCTGATGTGCTGTATGGTGTATTTGATCCAAGAGTGCGGAAGTAGTTATGAAGTCCCGTAAGTCAGAAAGACCGTAAGACAGCAGGGCTCTTTATTTCACAATCACTTCCTTAATTACTTTACTGCCCAGGGCCTCATTCACCCTTTCAATAATTTTTTCACGCTGGTAGATCAGCTCATTTTTTAAAGGTGCTACCTGGGTGTGTACAAATAGTTTATCACCAATGATTTGCAGCTTGTCTGTATAACGGGCTATGGTTTTGCCCATGATATTTTCCCACACTGCATCTATTTCCAGCGTCTGTATATCGCCACGGATACGGCTTTTATTTAAAAACTCTTTTAACGCTTCGCCTAAAGAATATTCTCCCATATAATAATTTAACTGTATTACAAAGATATTAAATCAAAGCCGGCATTTAAGTTTTCCAGATGACTGGTTAGTCTTTCTTTATTTGTATCGGTAATAAAAACCTGCCCTTTATTTTCAATGCACACTTTTTGCAACAGGTTAGTGATCCTGTCTTCGTCTAATTTTTCAAAAACATCATCTAACAATAAAAGGGGCATCAGCTTTTTTTCAGCAAAGATCACGTCCAGCTCTGTTAACTTCAGCGCAAATAGCAGGCTTTTACGCTGTCCCTGCGAAGCAATACTTTTAAATGGCTGTCCGTTCAGCAGCAGTATAATATCATCCCGGTGAATTCCTGCCGTGGTTCGCTGCAACATTCTGTCTTTGTTTTCGGTAGCGGCCAGCAGTTCTTCAAAAGAAGCTTCCAGCAGGCGGCTATCGTACAAAATAGAAAGATCTTCTTCTTTTTGTGCAATTTCGGTGTACAGCCTTTTTACTTTTGGCAGGAAAGAAACAAGAAACTGACTCCTTTTCTGAAAAATAAAATTACCTGGCTTTACCAGCTGATCGTTGAGTATTTGTAGCAGCGTATTATCTATATTGCCGGTTTCCGCTGCTGTTTTTAATAAGGAATTTCTTTGTTGCAACACCTTGTTGTACAGGATGAGGTGTTGCAGGTATTCCGGGCTCAACTGGGATAGCAGCGCATCTAAAAAGTTGCGCCTTTCCTCGCTTCCGCCTGTAATAAGAACAGCATCATCAGGAGCAATAACCACACAGGGATATCGGCCGATATGATGTGAAAACTTTTCGTAAGCAGTTCCATTTACAAGAAATTCTTTTTTATTATTTTCCCGGAGAATACAGGCTGCTTTTTCTTCCTCCCCGTTCTTATTGAATAAGCCTTCTATCCGGAAGCCTTTTGCTCCCTGCTGTACATTCACGGTATCAGTTTTACTAAAATAGCTTTTGGTAAAGCACAAATAATGGATGGCATCAAGGATATTGGTTTTGCCAACGCCATTTTTGCCACAGATACCAATGATCTGCTTGCCAAATTCAAAAGCTTTATTGGTGTAATTTTTAAATTGTAAAAGTGATATGGAATTAAGATGCAGCATATTGCTATAAAAGTAAGCCAGAAAAAAACAGCAGCTATATATTCCTTTTATCTGGCAGGTAAATATAACTGAATGGGTTAGCTACCGGGCTTTTATACGGATCATAAAGGCCGGCGTATTTTATAGTTCTTTTTGTATCCATTTTATATTGAAAAAAATCGGAAGAAAGGAGATAACATCTTATTAATTGATAAATATTAATGGAATCTTTTGTCTTTAGGTTGAGATAATAATAAGATTTCCATCTTATGGTATTCGCAAATGAATCAGGCATGCCCTTAAAATAATCTTCAACATACTGGCTGACGCCGCCGGGGTCTAACTTAAGGTAACCGAGATGACGGTATATGATCTTTTCTGCAAAATATTTAATACCAGGTGTTGCCAGGTATAAACCCGACGGAACCAGTATGGCACCGCCTGCAACACTTCCTAATATTTTTAATAACTTTCTCCGTTTCATTTTAAAAAAGCTTGTCAGCAGTGTGCAAAGACAGAGCACATAAAGTTAATGTAGGATTAGAGGGACTATAAGTTGTATAGCTGCTTGCTCCTAAAACCAGAACATTCCGGTATTGGTGGTGAACCATGTATTTATCAACCACGCTGTTTTCTTCTGAGGTCCCCATCCTGGCGCCGCCAATAATATGGCCTTCGTTTTGATGCGGGTACAAATACCTGATTTGTTCTACGGGCAGACAGCTTAAAATACCGGGCAATTTTTTCTTGGCTTCTTCAAATGCTTTTAAAGCATATTGCGACCTGCCGGCATTAAAAACAGCCTCCGGAATAAATTTATTATTACTTGTTGTGATATAATTACCTTTCTGTGGCAGATCTTCAAACAGAAGCCTGAATGACATGATATCGAGCCATTTACCCTCTTCCGGCCTGATATAGGTTGCGTTATTGGTCTCTATAAGACATCCCGCATAATCCTTCCTGAAATCACCCTCGTAAAGCATATAACCATTGGCATTTACCCAGGTGCTTCCACCAGCGTTTGACATGTCTTTCAGATCAATTAAAGCCTGAATACCTAATTGTTCACCAAATCCAACCCCTGTCAGCGGGTTCTTGTCGCCGGAATTTAAAAGGATATTAATATTGAAAAAAGGATTGGCTCCTAAAATATAATAATCGGCTTCTGCCTCCAGCTCTATATTATCTTTTGCATAATGAATTTTTGTAGCGGCTTTATCAGTAGTGGTTAACCGGTACACTTGCGCGTTATATTCCAGCGTTACAGCCGGGTTTTCATAAACGCTCATCAGCGAATTTTCTATAGTAAATTTTGCATTTACCGGGCATTCAGTGCATGTTGAGCTTGCCACGCATTGATTTCTGCCTTTTATGGCGCGGCTTGCCCTGGCTGTGGGCTGGCTGATATATTGAGTGCCGTATTTTTCATGCAGTATTTTATCTGGCGGCGCAAACAAATGCGGTGGAAGCGGGTAATCTTTTTTTCTTGGAAAAGGTGTCTCTTTTGGGCCGGAAATAGACATGATATCTTCAGCCTCCTCGTAATACGGGTCTAATACATCATAATCTATAGGCCAATCCTGTTCTATGCCGTAAAGCGTTTTCATCTTAAAATCTGATGGCATAAAGCGGGGGGTACAGGCCCACCAGCAGTTGGATGAGCCGCCAAAATCGGGGCTGAACTTCCAGAATTTTTCATGGTGCTGATTAATAAACAGCTTTCTGTAAGCTTCGTTAACTTTTTCTGAAGTAGCAGCATCACCCTTGCGTATTTTCAAGCGCTCCATCAGCGGAAAAAGCCGTCCCCGTTCCAATACCAGCACTGTTTTACCCGGATTTTTTTCTAAATATTTTTTCAGAAAGAAAGTCGAGGCAAAACCTGTGCCTACTACAATTATATCGTACTTCAATAAAAGTTAATTTAGTTGTTTGCATTTTGTAAGAACCAATGCAGCCATGGAATTTTTACAAACATAAGCACACAAATCAATATAGTAAATAAAAGCAAGTAGAGCATAAACCATTTTCTTTTATGGAGCCCTTTGACACGTTGTACGGGAGAGTCGTTTAAAAGCCCGATTCTTAAGTACCACGAAAAAAGAAGCGCGAAAAACGGGAAACTCACCAAAAGCTCTATCCTGTTTTTGATTAAAAATATGCCTAAGAAAAACGCGCAGGTTATTCCATAAAAGAACATAGAGATCAGCAAACTATTCTCTGTGTAAAATTTAAAAGAGCGGCGGTATTGACCCGCAAGAACAGGATCGTTGATAAGGCGATACTCTGCAAATCGCTTAGTGGCCATTAAAAAGGCCCCACCCATCCAGTAGGCGATTATAATACTGATAGGAGGAAAAGTATTGATCCAGTTAAGGTCCCACCTGCTATCCGGCACGCCCAGTGAGGGACTTACTAAAAACCAGCCCAGCGTAAACCTGATGGGGTTATTGATTGATTCAGTAAGTACGTCAAGATAAACTCTTTCTTTGCTCCTTAAAGGCCTTACATTATAAACAATACCCATTATCAGCAGCAATAGTGCCATGCTGAAAAATTTAATAGATATTGTATAAGCTATACCCAAACCTAAAGCAGCCAATAATGCATATTCGATATAAATAATTTGTGGCTTAACTGTTTTCTGAATTAAAGAACGAGTCTTTTTGACAGGGTGGAACTTGTCAAACTCAATATCAAGATACTCGTTTATAACATAGTTAGCGGAGGCTATTAAGCAGGTAGATAAGAAGCCTATGATGATTTTTAAACCTAACTCGGTAGTAAAAGGAGTTGTAAAATAAGCAAACGCAAATAATATACCGGGTGCCATAAACACATTCTTCACCCAGTTATCCGGTCGCGCTATTCTAACGTAATCTTTAAAAGTGGCAGATTTAGAGGTATGTAACATATCTTTTTTTTTAGATATGTGTATTTCGGTTGCTGACATGAGACATTCAATTAATTAATCCTGTTTTTCATTTCAAAAGCATGGGCTAAAAATACAAATAATTTTTCTTTGTCCTTGTTTTTTGAGGGCAGGACTATGTAACGGACGCCTGCATTTCTTGCACACTGACCATCCCTGCTGTCTCTGTCACCTATAAAAAGACAGGCTTCTTTGTCAATGTTAAGTTCTTTACAAATAAAATATATACCCTGTGGAGATGGTTTAAAGCTATTGATCTCCGCATCGGTGGAGGAAACGGAAATGTCTGTTTTCAGATTCATAGCATTTAGTTTATCGTTTGCCGGGTAATCGGAATAGGCTGCAATTTTAATGTTCTGCCCGCGCAGTGTGTCAAATAAGGCAGGAGCACCGCTATATTGCGTATTCCGTAAATACCGCAGGGGTGTGTCATATATCCATTTGCTGATCACCGCTTTTACCCGCTTTACAGGAATATGTAATTTGCTGGCGCACCATTCATATTGCTCCTCATTAAGATTGGTGCTATTGTATCCTGAATGTTTTTCTCTTTCTTTCCTGAATTGGTACAGTATATACAGGTCTTTAATCTCAAAAGGATGAATGAGGTAATATTTTAAAAGAGACAGGCACATACAGAACTGCAGCTTTCGCTGATTGTACAGCGTACCGTCTACGTCAAAGATCACTAATTTAATGGTTTCCAATTGAAGTTCTTCTGTAATCAATTATTTTCGCTTTTTTAACGGATGCAGTTGCAACAAATATAAATATAAATATAAATATTATGCAAGCCCTTTCAGCCCATCGCTATAAGCTTACAGAGAGCCGCGGCCTGATATTTCTTATATTAGGTATAGGAGCTGTTTTAAGGCTGTGCTATTTTTTTCAGAACCGTTCTTTATGGATTGATGAGGCGTATTTATCAAACAGCATTGTTTCATACAGCCTGCACCAACTGCTTACAGAACCTTTGCTTTATTACCAGAAAGCCCCTTTAGGTTTTTTAATGATGCAAAAACTGTTTATTTCTATTTTCTCCTCTAATGAATTGACTTTAAGATTGTTTCCTTTGCTATGCAGCCTGTGCTCTTTGTTTGTATTTTATGCAATATGCAGGTATTTCCTGAAGCCCGGCTATATCTGGCTTGCCCTGGTGATTTTTTGTTTAGCGCCCCCGTTAATATTTCATGCAGCAGAAGCCAAACAATATTCTTCTGAACTGTTAAGCCCGCTTATTATACTTTACCTCTATGCACAATTGCAGCGCAGGGGCATTACGGGCAAAGCGGTTTTAAGATTAGGTGTTGCCGGTACTGTTTTAATGTGGTTTTCATATACCGTTGTTTTTATTTTAGCAGCTACCGGTATATGCGTTTTTTTTAAAATATTTAAGCAGAAGCATACCCAACTTTACCTGTATTATTTTATAATGCTTGTTTTGTGGATGACAAGCTTTGCTGTGAATTTTTATTTTTCAACATATAAACATGTAGAATCAAAGTGGACAGTGTATTGGTTTGATTATTTTAAATATTTTGCTCCTTTTCCTCCTAAAAGCATAGAAGATCTTGGCTGGTATTTAGTGAGGTTTTACAGGGCGCTTGATTATCCACTTGGGCTTTTATGGAATTTTATGCCTGGGGCTGAAGGCAGGCTGGCGCCTGTACTAAAACTGGCAATTGTGCCTGCAACGTTTTTCTTTGCGGGACTGTATAACTTTTTTAGGCGTAAAACAGATTTTGCATTGTTTGTGTTTTCAATTGCGTTAACGCTTATTGCTTCAGCATTAAAGCTTTATCCCCTGGGCGACCGGTTCTGGGTTTTTCTCACCCCCGTTTTTATCCTGCTCATAGCTGAAGGGTACCGTTTTTTTGATCAAAAGTTTATACTGCTGAAACTCAGGTTTATATTACCTGTGCTTTTATTAATTGGCCCGGTGATAAATGTAGTAAGCGCTTTTAAGGGTGATGAATTTATTGCTAACAAAAACTCGTCTCAACGCGAGGCGCTGGCTTACATTAATGACCATAAAAAAGAGGAAGACCTGGTATATGTGTACTGGAGTGATCTTGCCGGTTATAATGTGTACAATAAAATGTATCATTACAATTTTGCGGCAACCGTTGGTAAAGATTACCGTAAGGATGTAAATAATTTTAATGATTATGTTGCGCTGATAAAAAAAGATATTTTAGCCCAAAACAAAAAACGTGTCTGGATTATCCTCAACCAGCTTTTTCAAACAGATATCGGCGAACCTATAGACTGGCCGGAATGGTATTTTGAAGGACCTGGTAAACCGTCAGACAGGGTAATAGCTGAGCTTGGCAAAGATTGGAAATTAGTGGATAGCTATAGTAAATTAGATGTTAGTATATATTGTTTTCAATTAAATCCGTAGTGCTGAAGATATTTTGTTCAGATATAAGTGATATAACCTGGCAAAGCAACTGCCCGTTATTAAGCAATGAAGCACATGTTTATTTGTTTGATATTTCAGAAGTCGATTTATTGGCAGAAACATACCTGGTAACAAGAGAAGAGCAATCAAAAGCTTCGCTTTTCAGGCAAGAGATGGACGCAAAAAGATTTTTAGCCGGGAGAGTTTTTACTAAGAAAATATTGTCGGGGATCCTGTGTACTGAGCCCACCCATATTTCAATACGCACCGGTAAGAACGGGAAGCCCTTTGCCCTATATAACAGTATCGAATTACAAAACCTGCACTTTAACATAAGTCATTCGGGAAACCTGGTGATGATAGGAGTATGCAGCAAAGATATAGGAGTGGATATAGAAGAAATGAAGCCCGGTCTAATTGTGGAATTACCAGCTGCGGTGTTTTCTAAAAGGGAGCTTGAAGTTTTTGAGAATAGTTTAAATCGGCTAAAAACCTTTTATACGTTCTGGACAAGAAAAGAAGCGTTGCTAAAGGCAACGGGAGAGGGGCTTACAGATAACCTGCAGGAACTGGAAGTGTTGGATGGAACGAATGAAAATAATTTATTTCAAAATACAGGGCAATTTGTCATCATAAGTTTTGAGCCTGCTGCAAAATACCGGGCAAGCGTATGTGTACCTCCGTACATTCAAGTGCGATTTTCTCACTTTGGCCGGAAAGAATAAACCTTTATTTCCTTTTTGATTTTTCCCAGGCAGCACTTTGTGATTTTTTGAAATACCGGTAAATACCGGCAATTACAGCATAGTTCATCAGGCAGAAATAATAAGGTATAAAAAATGCCTTTACTTTCAGGTTCTTTTTTTCCAGGAAATAACCAACTATGCTCAACCCGTAAAAAACTACCTGGCCTGCCAGCAATGCTATGTATAAGGGATGTTGGGTTTGTGCTGCAATAATAATGTTCAGTATAAAAACCAGTATCATTAAAAATGGTGTTACTGTCCATCTTAACACACGATGGCTGATATATTGAAATGTAAGAAGCGGGTTTCGAAAGGGATTGGCTGCTTTTTTCAGCCTGAATATAGATTGAATACCACCTGCGGCGATCCTTATTTTTCTTTTCAGCTCTTCTTTTGAATTGGCAGAGGCTGTTTCCATGGCGTATGCTTCAGGTTCGTACGCAATGATATAGCCTTTTTCGGCAATACGCATTGCAATCATGTGGTCGTCAATGATAGTATCCGTTTCCACCGGCTGATATAAGCTTCTCCGTATGCTAAAAAGTTCTCCGGCGGCGCCAACATTACTGTATAGCTCATAATCCCATCTTTTCAGCGCTGATTCATATTTCCAGTAAAATCCTTCTCCGGCAGAGCTGGCATCGGCCAGCTCCTCAACCATAATTTTTTTCTCCCCGGCAACTGCGCCAACTTTGGGATTCTGATAATGCTTTACAAGCGCTTTGATTGCTTCTTTATTCAGGTAAGTATTGGCATCAGTAAATACAACAATGTCGTTGGATAGCGCGGGCAGCACCCGTTTTATAGCTGCCATTTTTCCGGCACGCTCATCTTTATGAAAGAGCTTTACTTCAGGATGATTTTGTATTTTTTGCGGGGTGCTGTCGTTTGAGCCATCCGTTACAAAGATGATATCAAAGCTGTTTTTGGGATAATCAAGCTCAAGGCAGTTCTTTATTTTTTCTTCAATATAATCGGCTTCGTTATAAGCTGCAATTACCAGGGCAACAGTTGGCAGCTTGTCTTCATCCAGGATCATCTCATCCTTTTTCCTGCCAAAAAATCTTTTTAGCTTTATTAATACATACAGGAAAATACCATATCCCGCAAAGGCATAGAAAACAATAAACAGGCTGATCCAGAATAATAGTATCATGATATTTTATATCCTAATGAGTGACTGTCAGATGAATGGGTGAAATTCCACCAAAGACCTTTTAATGTTTGCAGGGCCAGGTCTTTCCGGCCGCTTTTCAGGTGTACCATGAGTTGTTTGGGTACAGCAATCAAAGTATAGTAAACCGAAAATAAGACACTTTGGGGGAGGTTTGTGTTTTTCCTGATATACAACATCCTGTTGCGTGTCATAAAAAAGGCTTTAATGGGGCTGGCTTTACCAACGCTGATGGATTCCTTATGATAGATAACTGCTTTGCCCGTAAACCAGATCTTTTTACCGGTTCTTTTAAATTTTTCACACCAGTCCAGCTCTTCGTAGTATAAAAAATAACGCTCATCCATCAGGCCAGCCTTTTCAAGATCTGTTCTCCGGCACATAACTGCCGCTCCGTGACAAAAGCCGGTTTCCCTGCTATCCCTGTTATACTGGCCTTTATCAGCTTCCATAGCGCCAATCCCTGCATTACGCGCGGTTAAATAATCCATTTGGGTAAAGCCTGCATACTGGATTATATTTTTATCATCGTAGTATTTGATCAGCGGAGAAAGCAGCCCTATTTCCGGGTTTTGCTCCATTTCTTTTACCATTGCCGCGAAAAAGCCTTCAGTAATTTCAGTATCATTATTAAGCAGTAGCAGGTAATCTCCTTTTGCTCTTTTTATGCCAAGATTATTGCCTCCCGCGTAGCCAAGATTTTTTGAAGATGATATATATATAAGACCGGGATATGCAGCCGCGAAATCGGCCGCCCGGTTTTCAGCCGGGGCGTTATCAACCAATACTACTTCTACCTCGTTGGTACCGGCAAACTCTTTTACAGATCTCAAAAACTCAATGGTAACAGCAGGTTGGTTATAATTAACGGTTATTATCGAAATCAGGGGCATTGGTTACGAAGATATGGCTAAATTCTTAATTTGCTGGTGCAGGCTGAATACCTGCTGCAGTACAGACGCTGTTCCGTCATTTTTTATCACAAAATCACAGCGTTCCATTTTCTGCTCTTCATTCATTTGCCTGGCCATCCGTTCATTTATCTGTGTTTTGGTTAAGTCACCACGCAGCAAAAGGCGTTCAGTCCTCAACTGCCGTGGCGCCCACACTCCAATAATATAATCCAGGTGTTTATTACTGCCGCTTTCAAAGATCAGTGCTGCCTCTTTTATAGCATAAGGAGCGGTTTGCCGGTTAAACCAGCTAATAGAATCCTGGATCGTAACAGGATGTGTAATGGCATTAAGTTGTTGTATTTTTTGCTCATTGCTAAAAACAATAGCAGCCAGGTAAGCCCGGTCCAGCTGGTTGTTTTTATAAGTATCTTCCCCAAAAGCGGCTATCACCTGTTGCCTGATTTCTTCGTTGGTTAGCATAAGCAACCTGGCAGCCCTGTCTGCATCATAAACAGGTATGCCAAGTGTTGAAAAAATTTTGGCAATGGTTGTTTTACCACTGCCAATACCGCCGGTGAGGCCAATTTTTAACATTGATGTTGGTCGCTTGATTCTTGATATTCAATTCCCAGATTTCTAATGAGTAACTATTATCTGTGAACTGTGAACTGTCATCTGTGTTACTTTGAAATTGCCGCAGCCTTATTAAGCTGGTTAGTCCACTCCATGCTGATAGCCGACTTTTCAATTTTAATATAATTACCGGGACTTACTTCAATGCTTAAAGTACCATCTTCATTCACCTGCTGGATCTTTCCGTGGATACCGGCTATAGTTACTATTTTATCTCCTTTCTGTAAGTTTTCGATAAATTTTTTCTGGTCTTTCGCTTTTTTTGCCTGTGGGCGGATAAAAAACAGCCAGAATACCAATATCATACCTACTAAAAAAATCAACTGGAACGAACCGGCGCCGCCGCCCTGTGCTTGTAAAATGTAATTTGTCATTATTTGTTATTATTCTTTAAAGTTTATTTAGTTACGTTAACGCGAAAGCTCAAAGTATGTTGTGTAAAAGGTTTGGTATTTGCTGTTACAGTAACTGTTTTTGTGTGGGCGCCTTCGCTTTGCCCTGTGCTATTGAATTTGGCTACGATCTTGTCCTCTTTCCCGGGGAGAATAGGTTTTTCAGGCTTTTCTGCAACGGTACATCCGCAGCCCGGCTGTACGCTTGTAATGATAAGTGGCTTATCTCCTGTGTTCTGAACCACAAAAGGTATTTCAACCGTTTGTCCTTCCTTTACATTTCCCAGGTCTCTGAAAGTAGAGTCTGTCCAGCTTATAGTAGTAAAATTAGAAGAGTCTTTCAGGGCCACCTGTTTCAGGGAATCGCTTAACGGCGCTTCCCCGGTTTTGTTGTCTCCACTATTACTATTGCAGGCCATTATAGCCGTAGCCGCAGCAATTAAAAATATTAAACGTTTCATCTCAATTATAATTAATATGTTAGAATGACTTTTGCTGTGCGAAAGTAAGATGAATATTCAAACCTGTAAAAATATTATCAGGATCCGGCTTTACGAAAATCTTTTTTATTCAGCCGCCCTTCCTGCACCAGCTCTTTATGAATATTATCCAAGATCCCGTTTACAAAGTGGCCGCTTTGCGCCGTGCTGTATTCCTTGGCCAGGTCAATATATTCATTAATAGTAACTTTTGGAGGAATGGTGTCAAAGTACAAAAACTCTGCAACACCCATTTTCATCAGTACCATATCTAATAATGCAATACGTTCGGGATCCCAGTTTTTAAGCTTGGGCTTGATAAAGTCAAGCAAATAATCTTCCTTATCAATTACAGTCCTTAAAAGGTCTTTTGCAAATATTTCTTTATCAGGAGTGATAATTTCTTTAAAAACGCCTGGCTGGGGCTTCCTGATAAAGGCTGATATGCTTTGAACAATCATATCACCATCATCGCCCCAATTGCTGAAGATTTCTTCAATATGTGATACAAACTCTTCATTTTCCAGCATCAGCTCACTGAAAATATATTCAAATACCTTTCTGTCTTCCTGCAGGCTTTGCTGGCTGATATTTATATAATGATGATATTGCTGGGAAGCCACTAACTGGGTATAGATTTTCTTAACAAGCTCTTCTTCCATGAATCTTTCAGGTTTTTCATTATTCAGGGCAATTTTGAACTCATTCAGATCCAGTATCTGCCATAGCAGGTTGCTTCCTGCAAGCTTGGTATTTACATTCAGGTCTTTTTCGGTAGGAATGTATTTGTGCGATTTCCTGTAAGCGTCCTTTTCTGCATATCGTGCTACTTCTGCCAGGAAATGTACGGTATATACCAGTAAAGAGCGTGTTTGATTGAAATGTTGTTTAAGCGTTTTTTGCGGATCAAGAGGTTTATCAGTATCCAGACTGGTGGTATATGAATAAAGGGTTTGCATCACTTTTACCCTTATGTTTCTTCTGTTAATCATTGAATCAAGAACTATTTTTGAAGCGGCGAAGATAAGGTTAATTGATTGAAATGTTTAAAAGTTGTCAACTTGTCAACTTATTAACTTACCAGCTTTTACCCGCTTTTGACAACCTGTCAACTTATCCACCTGTTAACTTAATAACAGACGGGTAACCTGAAAAAATTTCATGTTTATACAATGTGGCATATTATTTAGGCTACATTTGCCGACCAAAAAGTGATTATATGGTAATCACTTAAATAAATCAACAATTTTTAAAAATATAAAACATGGCTAAAAAAGTAACAGTTACCCCTTTACATGACAGGGTGATCGTAAAACCAGCAGCCGCTGAAGAAAAAACAGCCGGCGGTATTATTATTCCTGATACAGCTAAAGAAAAACCACAACGCGGTACTGTAATAGCTGCCGGTCCGGGCAAAAAAGATGAACCGGTAACTGTAAAACCCGGCGATACTGTATTATATGGCAAATACGCAGGCACAGAGATACAGATTGACGGACAGGATCTTTTAATTATGCGTGAAAGCGATATACTGGCGATTGTATAAGGCCTCCTAAATCCCTCCGAAGGAGGGACTTTAAAATCCGGATGGTACAGATACGCTGAATAGTATTATCTGATCCGGTGTAAAAGTCTAAAATCTAAATACTAATATCTAAAGTCAAATAAAATGGCAAAACAATTACACTTCAATATTGAAGCAAGAAATAAAATGAAAAAAGGCGTGGATGCTTTAGCTAACGCCGTAAAAGTTACTTTAGGTCCTAAAGGACGTAATGTAGTAATTGAGAAGAAATTTGGAGCACCTGGTATCACTAAGGATGGTGTTACCGTAGCAAAAGAAATTGAACTGGAAGACGCTATTGAGAACATGGGCGCTCAAATGGTAAAAGAAGTAGCTTCTAAAACTGCTGATATTGCAGGTGATGGTACTACTACTGCCACTGTATTAGCTCAGGCTATCATCAGCGAAGGCCTGAAAATGGTAGCTGCCGGAGCCAATCCCATGGATCTGAAACGCGGTATTGACAAAGCGGTTTCTTTAGTGGTTGAAAACCTGAAATCACAAAGCCAGACCGTGGGCAACGACGGCAAAAAAATCAGGCAGGTAGCTTCTATTTCTGCTAATAACGATGATCAGATTGGAGACTTGATTGCACAGGCCTTTGCTAAAGTAGGCAAGGAAGGTGTAATTACTGTAGAAGAGGCAAAAGGAACCGATACTACTGTAGACGTTGTGGAAGGTATGCAGTTTGACCGTGGTTACATTTCTCCTTACTTCGTTACTAACAGCGAAAAAATGGAAGCAGAGCTGCAAAATCCATACATACTGATCTATGATAAAAAGATCAGCGCTATGAAGGATATTCTTTCTATCCTGGAAAAAGTAGCTCAAAGTGGCCGTCCTTTGGTAATTATTGCTGAAGACCTGGAAGGCGAAGCACTGGCAACATTAGTGGTAAATAAATTACGCGGTACTTTGAAAGTGGCTGCTGTAAAAGCGCCTGGTTTTGGCGACAGAAGGAAAGAAATGTTACAGGACATTGCTATTTTGACAGCAGGTACTGTGATCAGCGAAGATATGGGTCATAAGTTAGAAGGTGCTGACATCTCTTCTTTAGGTCAGGCTGCTTCTATTACTATAGACAAAGACAACACTATTATAGTAGGCGGTAAAGGTAAAAAAGCTGATATTACCGGTCGTGTAAATCAAATCAAAGCGCAGATCGAAACTACTACATCTGATTACGATAAAGAAAAATTACAGGAGCGTCTGGCTAAATTAAGCGGAGGTGTTGCTGTACTTTATGTAGGTGCTGCTACCGAGGTGGAAATGAAGGAAAAGAAAGATCGTGTAGACGACGCTTTACATGCTACCCGCGCTGCAGTTGAAGAAGGTATCGTTCCTGGTGGTGGTGTGGCTTACATCCGTGCTGTTGATGCTTTGGATGTAAAAGTGAAAGGCCAGATTGAAGACGAACAAACCGGTATGGCTATCGTAAAACGTGCCCTGGAAGCTCCGGTTCGCACATTAACCGACAATGCCGGTATTGATGGTTCTATTGTTGTTCAGAAAATTAAAGAAGGAACAGGTGATTTTGGCTTCAATGCAAGAACTGAAAATTATGAAAACCTGTTCAAAGCCGGTGTTATTGACCCCACTAAGGTTAGCCGTGTTGCTTTGGAAAATGCAGCTTCTATCGCAGGTATGTTATTAACTACCGAGTGTGTGATAGCTGATAAGCCAGAACCTAAATCTGCTGCTCCTGCAATGCCGGGCGGTCCTGATATGGGCGGTATGGGCTATTAATTTAGTTGACAGAAATAAGATGACAGTTAACAGTAGTTTGATTGTCTGTAAAGTAAAAATCCCGCTTCTTTTGAGGCGGGATTTTTGTATAAGTATGTATAAAGAACACAGTGATCTTCGGTTTGATCAGTTATTTACTTTCTGATCGTTTCTGGGAAGATTAAACTGCCCCTCTGTAATGGTAACGGTATTGCCGGCATCGTTTTTATATGACATCTTACCTCTGAAATATCCTGCAAATTTTGCAGTGGTATCTATTACCTTAAATTCAGTCAGGTTAAATGTTCCCGCTCCATCATCCCATCCGCTTTGAGGCGTGTAAATGACTCTTTTGCTGCCTATCTTATATTCAAAATATCTGAAACTATATTCCATTTTCGGAGAAATAGGAAGGCTGTCTGAGCCATACTTAGTAATAATCAGGTCATAATTAAAAAGCATATACTCACCGGTTGTGTTACTGCCACCGCCAAAAGCAAGATGTGGCCGGTTGTTACCGTTCCATTCTGTAGCTAAGTAAGCGCCGATATCATCTTTAAATTCACGCCATTCATTATCAACCTTTATTTTAAAATACCACCTTGATGTATCAAAAGCGTCTTTCTTGCTTCCGCAGGATAAGCAGGTCATGAGCAGGATTAAAGCTGATAGCAAGTAAATTTTTTTCATATTTGTTAAGTATAACTATACAATTCACAGATTCTGGCATTAAAGGTAAGCCACAATTAACTTTTCACCTTTTAAACTTTTCATACTTCCAACTTTAGGTTACCTTTGCCCACTCAAAAAAAGTAAAGCAGTAATGATAAGTGTAAAAGACCTCAAACTCGCCTACGGAAAGCGCGTTTTATTTGAAGAAGTAAATGTAAATTTTACCAAAGGGAATTGTTATGGAGTGATTGGCGCCAACGGGGCAGGAAAGTCTACCTTTTTAAAAATATTAAGCGGCGAAATAGAGCCCAATAAGGGAACTGTAACCATTACTCCAGGCGAACGCATGGCGGTGCTGAAGCAGAACCAGTTTGAGTTTGACGAGCAAACGGTTTTGAATACGGTTTTAATGGGCCATAAAAAAATGTGGGATGTGGTGCACCAGCGGGATGCTATTTATGCCAATCCTGATGCTACAGAGGAAGATTACATGAAAGCCGGAGAATTAGAGGCTGAGTACGGTGAAATGGGAGGATATGAAAGCGAAAGCAATGCCGCTAACTTCTTAAGCGGCCTGGGCATAAAAGACGACATGCACCAGATGCTGATGAAAGATATCCCGTCTAATATGAAAGTACGGGTGCTTTTGGCGCAGGCATTGTTTGGAAATCCTGATATACTGCTGCTGGATGAGCCTACCA
The DNA here is from genome assembly GCA_027493055.1 of Niabella sp. GTDB lineage: Bacteria > Bacteroidota > Bacteroidia > Chitinophagales > Chitinophagaceae > Niabella. The sequence continues at coordinate 65,261 of JAPUDO010000071.1, forward strand.
ACGGTTTGGATATTGAAACCATAGGGTGGCTGGAGAATTTTTTGGCTGATTATGAGAACATTGTTTTGGTAGTGAGTCACGACCGTCACTTTCTTGATGCCGTTTGTACTCATGTAGCAGACGTAGACAGGTCTAAGATCAAAATATTTACGGGTAACTATTCTTTCTGGTACGAAAGCTCGCAGTTAATGGCGCGCCAGATAACAGACAAGAATAAGAAGATGGAGGAAAAACGTAAAGACTTGCTAGACTTTATTGCACGATTCAGCGCTAACGCTTCTAAGAGTAAACAGGCCACCAGCCGTAAAAAAGCTTTGGAAAAGCTGGTAATTGAAGAGATTGAGCCCAGCTACCGTAAATATCCGGGTATTATTTTCCAGCCTTTACGAGAGGTGGGTAACCAGATATTAAATGTAGAAAAACTAAAAGCAGGAGTAGAGGGGCGTACTTTGTTCAGTGATGTTACTTTCAGTGTTAATAAAGGGGATAAGATTGCTTTTATCAGTCGTGATCCGCTGGCGGTAACTGCCTTTTTTAATATCATTAATGAAATAGAAACTGCTGACTCAGGTATCTTTGAATGGGGAACTACTATTACAAAAGCCTATTTACCGGTAGAGAACAGCGAATTTTTCCAGGACGATCTGAACCTGATGGATTGGTTACGTCAATATGTGCCGTCCCATGTAACAGATGTTGATGAGCCGTTCCTTCGCGGATTTTTAGGTAAAATGCTTTTTAGCGGGGAAGATGTAATGAAGAAGACCACAGTGCTGAGCGGTGGAGAAAAAGTACGCTGCATGGTAAGTAAAATGATGCTGCAAAATCCTAACTGTATTATTTTAGATCAGCCTACAAACCACCTTGACCTGGAAAGTATTCAAAGCTTTAACGAACAATGTACGGTATATAATGGAGTGGTATTACTTACCAGCCATGACCATACTTTTATGCAAACAGTGGCCAACAGGGTTATTGAGCTTACGCCTAAGGGAATTATTGACCGGTTAACTACTTTTGATGAGTACCTGGAAGATGAGAGGATAAAAGCGTTAAGGACTGAACTGTACTCTTAACAGGAGCGTATTGGTATTGTGTAGTATTTAACCCGGATTATTCATTAGGAATAAATAAGTTTTTTGGGCAGGTTTTCGATTTTA
>JAPUDO010000072.1 GCA_027493055.1 Niabella sp.
GGGCAAACGCATCTTAAATACAAGCCTAAAGCCATTTACCCGGGCAAATAAAGCATTTATGTCACCCGTCCAGGGTTTTGCCATTGTACGTTTTTATAATTATTGCATCCGCCACGGCGGATTGGAAAAATGATCAGGTAAATAAGCCTGGAGGGCTGACAGGATTATAAAAATGAGCGTAAGCTCACTAAAAAACTCCGTAAGGAGTGATATTAAAGTATAGAGTCCCCTCAAAATTAGATATGTTTGCCCTGAGCCCCTATTATGCGGATACATTTTTGACCTGCTATTTTTTCTAAAACGCTACATGTCCTCCCCCTTCATCTGCTGTCTAAATAACCGGCTTTCCGATACCCCCTCCAAATGAGGGGGACATTTTCTCCGACCAGTACCAACTCCTCTCATTCTCCTTTAGTTGGTGTGTGATACAGGAATAGGGCCACACGATATGGTCAGACCGGGACGGTCAGCCCCTGTTATAAACCATAAAATTTAATAGCATTTCCTCCATAAAAAGCACTCTTCTCATTTTCTGAAAAAGAAGCAAAATAACCGTCTACAATAGCTTTCATTTTTTTATACGGGGCCGCAACAAGGCAAACCGGCCAGTCGCTGCCATACATAATACGTTTAGGGCTAAAAGCTTCAACCACTACATCCAGGTAAGGCGTAAAATCAGCAGGCTTCCATTTTTTCCAGTCAGCTTCTGTAACCATACCGCTTATTTTACAATACACATTAGGTAGACTGGCTATAACCTGCATATCCTGCTTCCATCCGTCTATCCTGCCGTCTTTTATAGAGGGTTTGGCAATATGATCGATCACAAATTTCTGATGCGGAAAAGCTTCCGCCAGTTTTTTGGCATACTTCAGCTGATCCGGGAAGATGAGGATATCATAAGTAAACTTATATTTTTCTAACAGACTGATGCCATTCATGAACCTTTTCTTCAGCATCAATGCCCTGTCCTGCTCTCCCTGCAGCACATGACGAAAGCCTTTCATTTTTTTGTAGTAGCTGTAATGCGCCAGCTTGTCCTCAATATTTTTTGCCCGGAGATCTACCCAGCCCACAACTCCTTTTACAAAATCATTTTGCATGGCATTAGTCAGCTGAAATAAATTTTCCACTTCCGACTGGTCGCTTTGCACTACCACACACCCATCAATACCATTCTCATCCAAAACCGGCTTCAGATCTTTGGGCAGGAAATGGCGTTGTATCTTCTTCATGGAATCATCAATCCACGAATCGCGTACAGGATCAAACACCCAGAAATGCTGATGGGAATCAATAGTGTGAACCATAATCTTATGATTATAATAATTATGAAAAAACCTCACAAGCTTTTAAAACCCGTGAGGCCTGCAGGTTGTCCAGAAGTTCGAAGACCGATGTCAGAAGTTGAAAAACAGCTTCCAGCTTTTAGCTTTCCTCTCGTACGCCGTACACCTAACATCGTACATCTTACAACAACCTTAAAACCTTTCACCCCTGTCCATTGTCATCAAACAACAGTCAACTAACTACTTACTCCACGCCACGCAGGTTTGGCTTGATGTTCCCAGCCCGTCAATACCCAATTCCACTACATCGCCGGGTTTAAGATATACTGATGGGCTAAATCCCATACCCACACCGGCCGGTGTTCCGGTAGATATTACATCGCCGGGTAAAAGCGTCATAAACTGGCTTACATAAGAAATAACATAAGGCAGCTTAAAAATGAAGTTGGCAGTAGTGCCGTCCTGCATGGTTTGTCCGTTTACTTTTAACCAGAGGCGAAGGTTATCGGGATCTGTAATTTCATCTTTGGTAGCCAGAAAAGGTCCAAGCGGGGCAAAGGTATCACAACCTTTTCCTTTATCCCAGGTACCGGCACGCTCTAACTGGAACTCACGCTCGCTTACGTCATTATGCAATACATAGCCTGCTACATAGTCCATTGCCTCAGCTTCATCTACATAGCTGGCTTTTTTGCCAATTACAATGGCCAGCTCTACTTCCCAGTCTGTTTTTACCGAGTTACGGGGGATGATAATCTGATCATTAGGGCCGCATAAAGAAGTAGTAGATTTCATGAAAATGACCGGCTCTGGCGGAACAGTAGCCCCGGTTTCCTTTGCATGATCGGCATAATTTAAGCCAATGCATAGTATTTTGGAGGGACGGGCAACAGGGCTATCCAGCCTTTCCTCATCATCTACTACTGCAAGTTTTCCTGCATTATCCTTTACAAATTTTTCCAGGCGTGCAAGGCCCTCATTTTCAAAGAAGGCCTCATTATAATCCTCTCCAAAAGCAGAAGTGTCATATTTTACACCATCAATAATAACCCCTGTTTTAATATTGCCGAGCTGGCCGTAACGTATTAGTTTCATATTTTATAAGCTTAATGCTGAAAGCAGAAGGCTTAATGCTTTTGGCCTTCCGCTTTTAGCGTTGTTAATTATTCAATCTGATAAATCCCCCATCAATAGGATAATCGCAGCCCGTGATGAAAGAAGCTTCATCACTACACAAATAAAGGATGAGTGCTGCTATCTCACCCGGTTCCGCCATACGGCCAATAGGCTGGGTTTGCGACAGCTTCTCAAACATTTCCGCTTCCCTGCCTGGATAGTTCTTAGCTAAAAAACCATCTACAAAGGGCGTATGCACACGTGCAGGAGAAATACAGTTACAGCGGATGTGATCTTTGATATAATCTTTTGCCGTTGACAGTGTCATAGCCAGCACTGCCCCCTTGCTCATACTATAGGCAAACCTGTCCGGGATACCCACGCTGGATGCAATAGATGCCAGGTTAAGAATCACACCGCCCCCATTCTGTTTCATTAAGGGAATGGCCGCATAAAGACTGTTATAAACACCTTTCACATTTACATTAAACACCTTATCAAAATCTTCGGCAGATGTAGTTTCTACTTTACCAATATGAGAAACGCCGGCGCTGTTTACCAGTATATCAATATTACCCGCAGCAGTATATGCCGCAATTACTTCCTGCTGGTCGGTTACATTCACAGGCATCCCGGTAGCATTTCCGCCGGCCGCCTTAATGGCTGCTACCGTTTCTTCTGCAGCCTGTTTATTCAGATCTGCTACAAATACATGGGCACCGGCCTTGCCAAACAAAAGACAAACAGCCTTGCCTATACCGCTGCCACCGCCGGTTACAATCGCTTTTTTATTATTTAACTGAAACATTTATACTTTTTTACAGGACCGGAAAGATACTAAAATGATTTTTGTAACCCCAAAATATACCTACAAAAAAAGCTGTTGCGATATACAACAGCTTTAAACAGTTACAGTAGTGATTAACTAAACAGATCTTTTATTTTATCAAAGAACCCTTTTTCGCTTTTTTCCGGCTGGGGTTTCAGGTTGGGAGAAGCAGAAAGCTTTTCCAATGCACCTCTTTCTTCATCATTTAAATGCTGAGGCGTCCATACACTCACGTGAATCAGCTGATCGCCTTTTTCATAATTAGAATGTACATTAGGGAAGCCCTTCCCTTTCAGCCTGAATATTTTCCCGCTTTGCGTACCCGCAGGGATCTTTATTTTTGCTCTTCCATCAATAGTGGGGACCTCGGCGTTTGTACCAAATACTGCATCTGTAAAAGAAATATGCAGGTCATAAACAACATTTAAGCCTTCCCGCTGCAGGTCAGCGTGGGTTTCCTCTTCAACCAGCACAATCAGATCGCCCGGGGCGCCACCACGTTCACCGGCATTCCCTTTACCTCCTATGCTTAGCTGCATGCCTGCCTGTACACCCGGTGGTACATCAATAGATATGGTTTCTTCACCATAAACCCTCCCATTGCCTTTACAGGCAGAACACTTAGCGGTAATAGTGGTTCCCTCTCCGTTACAATCCGGGCAGGTAGTTACCGTTTGCATTTGTCCCAGGAAAGTATGCTGCACTCTTCTTACCTGGCCGCTGCCCTGACAGGTAGTACAGGTTTGTACGCTGCCTCTGTCTTTTGCCCCATTACCGCCACAGGTATTACAGGTAGTATATTTCTTTACTTTAATATTTTTGGTAACGCCTTTGGCTATTTCTTCATAATTCAGCTTAAGCTTTACACGAAGGTTGCTGCCCCTTACACCACGCGCCCTTTGAGCACCACCCCTTGCCCTTCCGCCGCCAAAAAAACTCCCAAAAATATCATCACCGAAAACATCTCCAAACTGGCTGAAGATATCTTCCATATTCATGCCGCCACCAAAACCACCGCGTCCGGCACCGCTCAGGCCGGCATGGCCAAAACGGTCATACTGGTTGCGCTTATCGGCATCGCTTAGCACTTCGTATGCTTCTGCAGCTTCTTTAAATTTCTCTTCAGCAGCCTTATCGCCAGGATTCCTGTCCGGGTGATATTGCATGGCCACCTTACGATATGCTTTCTTGATCTCGTCTGCAGTTGCGGTTTTGGATACGCCCAGTATTTCGTAAAAATCTCTCTTTGACATATTTTTATTTTCCTACCACCACTTTTGCATGGCGTATGATTTTATCGTTCAGATAATAGCCTTTTACAATCTCATCTATTACTTTACCCACCAAATCTTTTGACGGAGCCGGCGCCTCAGTAAGCGCTTCGTGAAGATCAGGATCAAAATCATTACCAACAGTTTCCATGGATTTTAAGCCTTTTGACTGCAATGTATTTTTAAGCTTGTTGAAAATAAGCGCTACCCCTTCTTTCAGCTTTTCATCGTTGCTGGCCTCTAATGCGCCGTTTGCACGATCTACGTCATCCAGCACTTCCAGCAGCGCAAGCACAATATCTTTGTTGGCTATTTGCGCAAATTCTTCCCTTTCCTTCCGGGTCCTTCTCCTGAAATTATCAAATTCAGCGGCCAGACGCAGGTATTTATCCTTACTTTCTGCCAATTCCGCTTTTAAAGCCTCCAGTTGGTTCTCTTCTACAGGATCATTAAGGTGCTCTGTACCGCTCAGGTTTTCGTCAGCATTAATATTTATTTCATCCTGCCCTGAAAAATTATCACTGTTTATATTCATCATATCATTATTTGTTGACAAAACTAAGCATGTCAATAATATTGCCAATGAAAAAATGAGGACAAAATGTCTGTTTTCCTGATAAAACCCATGATAATAATAAACTTCTGAGGTTTTCTTCAGTCATTTATGTTATTTTCACTTACTGATTTACCTGATTTATCTTTATGAAAAAAGTTTCGCTACTGATCCTGGTTATGGTCGCGGGCATTATGCCATCCTTTTCACAATCTATTGATAATAAGATAATTGAATGGTCAAAAACTAACCCGGTAGAAAAACTGTACCTGCAACTTGACCGTGAAAGCTATTTCGCGGGGCAAACCATCTGGTTCAAGGGATATTTCATGAGCAATTTTGTTCCTTCCGGCAAAAGCTCTACCCTTTATGTTGAGCTTTTAAATAACCAATCAAATATTGTTGTACGTAATATTTTTCCTGCATACTTAAGTATCTCTGTCGGACAGTTAGACCTGCCCGAAAACATGCCTGCCGGAACCTACCAGCTGAGAGCCTATTCCCCACTGATGATGAATCAGCCCGGTTTCTTTTTTCATAAGCCTATTACCGTTTATGGGAAGGAAGCTAAAAAGAAAGAAGTGAATGCCACCGAAAATAAAAGCCAGCTGGTGTTTTTTCCGGAAGGAGGAAATATGATCTCCGGCCTGCTGAATGTAGTAGCTTTTAAGGCAACCGGCAAAAACGGGTTGCCCGTGGATGTGGAAGGAGAAATAGTCAATGATAAAGGCACCTTAATTACCAGCTTTAAAGCAATGCATGATGGTATGGGGTCTTTCCCCATTATACCCGTTGAGGGAGACAGTTATTTTGCAATCATTGCCGGATCCGGGATAAAATACGCTTTACCGCAACAAACAAAAAACGGTATAAGCTTCAGTGTAAGAGCTACAGCACAGGGAAAACAGTTCAGGATACAGGCAGCCAGCGAAGAGCCAGCCTTTAAACCGGCTTATATGATAGGCCAGATGGGAAATGACATTATCTTCAGACAGCCTCTTACCGATAGCAAAAAAGAAATAAACGGCCTTATTCCAACCAGCAATTTTTACTCCGGCATATTACACCTTACTGTTTTTAATAAAGATGATATGCCTCTGGCAGAACGCCTTACTTTTGTTGATAACAGGGAGTATATACTACCCGGAACGCTTCAGCTTGATACACTGGATACTGATGCCAGAAAGCGTAACCGGTTTTCTATCCTGCTGAAAGACACAATTATAGGCAATTTTTCCGTTTCGGTAACCGATGCTGACTATGAAAACGAAACCAGCAGGCCCCAGAATATATATTCATGGTTTTTACTGAACAGTGATATAAAAGGCTATATACATAATCCCTCCTATTACTTTAGCTCAGCCTCAGAAGTGGTAAAGTACGCTATGGACCTGGTGATGATGACCAATGGCTGGACCCGTTTTAAATGGACCGATGTGGCACAAAATAAACTGCCCCCGCCCCGGTTTAAAGATGAGGGATATATCAGCCTCAAAGGCAGGGTTATGATTGAGGGTACCAAACGGCCATTAGAGAATAGGGACATCATCGTAATGATGCGCCCTGAGGACACTACCCTCAGCAAAGGCGGCATGCCCCGGTTTATACGTACAGATTCATCGGGCTATTTTAACATGGATTCCCTAATATTTTATGATAAAATGAAGATCCTGTTTTCAGATGTACGGGGTAAGAAAAGTAAATATATTGCCGTAAAGCTGGAAGGCGATTCTCTAAACAGAAAATACTCCATACCGCCTGTTTCATTGCCTTCTGACAGCACTGCCACTGCAAATACAGCTAAAATGATGGATGCTTATAATGATTTTAGTAAAGCAGCAGGTATTACACTTGAAACCATTACCGTAAAAGCCAGACAAAAAACAGAACTGGAAAAACTTAGTGAGCAATATGCGAGCGGCCTGTTTGCAGGAGGCATTAATGACCGCACCCTGGACTTAAGAAATGAAAACTATTCGGGCAATATTTTCCAGTATTTACAGGGCAGGATTCCAGGACTGATGGTTTCCGGCACGCCAGGCAACTATGTGCTAAGCTTCCGTAGCGGTGGTTTGGAAGGAAATAATGTTTCACTTTTTCTGGATGAAACGCCCACAGATGCGTCCATGATCGAATCCATAAATGTTAACCAGGTAGCTATGGTAAAATTACTCCCCAATTCTGTTGCAACCTTTGGAGGAGGTACTGCCCTGGCCATTTATATGAAAAAAGGAAATGATCTCACTACCTCCCTGGATTCTCCTACTGACATTATTACTTATAACGGATATACTATTGTAAAAGAATTTTATAATCCTGATTATGACAGGCAACCTGATAGCGGGAAAGCCGACAACCGGTTAACCCTTGCCTGGCGCCCCTCCCTGTTTGTTGCAGATGTGAACCCTAAAATACCAGTGATCTTTTATAACAACAACAATACCAAACGCTTTAAAATAGTAGCAGAAGGGATTACGGAAGATGGCAGGATGTTAATGATTGAAAAAACGATTGAGCCACAGGCACCATAAATGTGCATCATTTTTGTGTAAATACATTGTTAAATGCATCCTGTTAAAGGGAACATTAAAAACCGGCTTCCCGATTTTTTGTAATGTATTTATACAGAATGAGTATTGTAAAACATATATGTCTTTTGCTTTTAACAGGTTGCCTGCTTACAGGAATACAAGCGCAGGCACAAACACCCGACCAAAAGCTTGAAGCGTGGCACAACAGCAACCCTATAGAAAAACTATACCTGCACCTTGACAGGAAAGATTATTTTGCAGGGCAAACAAGCTGGTTCAAAGGTTATTTTGTGTCGGACTTTTTACCATCTGCAAGAAATTCCACATTATTCGTAGAGCTCGTTAACCCCGGCGGGCAAATTATTGCTAAAAAAGTACTGCCTGTTTTTGGTGGCATCACCTATGGGCAAATAGATATACCTGATACTGCCAGGACCGGAACCTACCGGCTAAGGGCCTATACCCCTTTGATGCTTAACCACGATAAGAATTATTTATACAGCACGCCCATCCGTATTTATGGCAGAACCCCAAAGATAAAAGAAACAGGCACCGATAAAATTTCCTTATCCTTTTTCCCCGAAGGCGGGACTTTGTTAGCCGGGGTTGAGAATACTATCGCTTTTAAGGCCACCGATGACGCAGGATTGCCGGTAAATATATCTGCCGGTATCAAAGACAACACAGGTACCATTATAACACAGGTAAAAAGCATACATGATGGCATGGGTACATTTAAGCTGACGCCCCAGGCCGGCAAAACATATATCGCGGAATTGAATAACACCAGTAGTCCATTACCGGAAGTGGCAGTAAAAGGCATGGCGGTTCATATCGAACCTTCTGCAGGCAGTTTGCAATATGCTTTCCATACATCCGGAGAAAGCAGCTTTACTCCTGCTTATCTTATCGGGCAAATGCAGCATAAAGTGATACTGAAGCAGCCGCTTGATAATGGTCCTGGCGGAAACATCAACACTTCATCATTCCCATCAGGTGTTTTACAGCTTACTTTTTTTAATAAAGAGGGGATGCCTCTGGCCGAACGTCTTGTATTTATCAACAATAAGGAATATAAGATCGAAGCCAGCCTGAATAAACAAAAAACAAATACAAAAGCAAGAGGCCTGAACCAATATACGATTGAGTTGAATCAGCCTGTAACAGGTAATTTTTCAGTAGCAGTAACTGACGATAACTTTAACGAGCCGGGGCCACGCAAAGAAAATATCATTTCTGCGCTCCTGCTCACCAGCGATATCCCGGGCTATGTGCACAACCCTGCCTTTTATTTTACCAATAATGAAAATGCAAGAAAAGCGGCAGACCTGGTCATGCTTACCAATGGCTGGAGGCGTTTTAACTGGACAGAAGTCATACAAAATAAGCTACCTCAACCCATGTATCATGATCCCGGCTATATTTCTCTTTCAGGAAAAGTGAATGTACGCGGTTCCGGGAAAAATTTTGCTGAGCGCGATCTGCTGGTTTGGGTAGCCACTTCCGATTCGGGCAGAGCTTTGCAAATGGTAAAAACCGATGCTGAAGGACATTTTAAAATGGATTCGGTAGTGTTTTTTGATAAAGCAAAAATTTTGTTCAGTGATATCATGGGCAATAAAAGTAAATTTATTGCCGTGAAGCTGGATACCGACTCTCTGTACAAAACTTATAACCTGCCTGTATTACACATGCCAGCAGCGGTAAACACTTCTACATCGCTTGTGAATAATATGCAATCGGCCTATTTCAGCTATACAAAAGGGAGCGGTGTGCTACTTGATAATGTTCAGATTGAAGGCAGAAGGCTTAGTTTAGAAGAGCTGGAAAAAAAATATATGAGCGGGCTTTTTACAGGCAATATAAATGCAAGAACCATCAATCTTACCGGCCAGTTTATTCCGCAAATGAATATTTTTGAATGGCTGACAGGACGCGTTGCCAGCCTGAATGTTCAGAAAAGAGGTTTTGAAGATTACAGACTGTATTTCAGGCAGCAGCCGGTACAGCTATTTTTGGATGAAATGCAGATGCAGGATGCAAACTTTATATCATCTATCCCTCCCAATCAAATTGCTTTAATAAAAATATACCCGCAGTTTATTGGTGCCCGCGGCAACGGACCTGCCATTGCTATTTATACCAAACGTGGCGATGACCTGAACGAAGAAATGGAAAGCACCGGGGATATTGTAGATTATGACGGCTATAGCATTATCAAAGAATTTTACAGCCCCGATTACTCAACCCCGCCTGATATAGATTACCGAGACAACCGCCTTACCTTGTACTGGCAGCCTGAGGTAATTACGGATACGGCCAACCCGAACATCCCTATCCATTTTTACAATAATGACCGCACTAAAAAATTTAAGGTCATTGCCGAAGGTGTTACCAAGGATGGTAAGCTTTTAATGCTGGAACAAACGGTGGAATAAATATATTCCTCAATAATGACCATCAAAATTCAGGAATCATCAAAAAAATATAGCCAAAAACAGATACCGGTGGAGCACCTTAAAACTAATAAATTAAATACCTGAATTTTAAGTAAATTTGGTATAGTTTTAATGGTCAAGTAAAATAACAAAAGGAGCTATTAAAAAAGCTTTGCAGAGTTAGCCAGATGTAAGGGTAACGCAATTTAAAAGAATATGGATACAATTTTATTACAAATAACTAATCAGAAGGCTTACAAACTCATTGAAGATCTGGAAGCGCTTAATATTGTGAAAGTATTAAAGAAAAATGATACTACTGCTAAAAACAAACTCTCGCAAAAATTTGCAGGTGCTTTAAACCTTACTGATAAACAATATCAGGACTTCCAATATCACGTAAAAGAAATACGTAACGAGTGGGAAAGAGATATTTGATAGATACAAATGTTGTCATTGCTTATTTAGACAGCAAGCTACCCGGGCCAGCCATGAAATTCATGCACGGCATAATTGATGAAATACCAAATATATCTGTGATTACAAAAATAGAATTGCTGCAATTTAATGCAGATGACAGTATTAATAAGGTTCTTAACGACTTTGTTAACGAGTCCGTCATTTTAGGCCTTATTGATGATATAGTAGATAAGACTATAAGCATCTGTAAGGAAAAACGCATTAAATTGCCAGATGGTATTATTGCTGCAACTGCTCTAAATTTTGACTTAACATTATTAACCAGAAACATTTCTGATTTTAAGAACATTAGCGGCTTAAAATCACTAAACCCCTGGGAGCTGTAATATAAAAGGATCTGAGAAAACAGCTAAAAAAGTAATCACACTTACGCGGGTCTGCAGCGTAGTAATATGGCGTGCTGCCCCGTGCTTCTTGTTACTCATCTATCTTTGGTACAGAGCAGGCACATTAAAACTGCCAATGACGTATTCCGAAATATTATTCTAAGCACAAAACTTACAATTCAACGCATCTTATGGATATTTGCACTTCTTTATTTTAATACATGTCCAAAAGCAATATCATATTAGCTATTGAATCCAGTTGTGATGAGACCTCGGCTGCAGTGTGTGCAGACGGGAAAATATTATCTAACAATATAGCCACACAAGCTATGCACGCGCAATATGGCGGCGTTATTCCCGAGCTGGCATCGCGTGCACATTTGCAAAATATAGTGCCGGTAGTAGATGTAGCATTAAAACAAGCAGGCAAAACGCTGGAAGAACTGGACGCTATCGCTTTTACACAGGCGCCCGGATTAATAGGGTCATTATTAGTGGGAGCAGAATTTGCCAAATCTTTATCGCTGGCCCTGAACAAGCCTTTAATAGCGGTAAATCACATGCAGGCACATGTTTTAGCCAATCTCATTCCCGACAGGAAACCAGCTTTCCCTTTTTTATGTTTAACAGTTAGTGGCGGCCATACACAAATTGTACTTTGCAAGTCCCCGGCTGAGATGGAAATTGTAGGAGAAACCATTGATGATGCGGCAGGTGAAGCTTTTGACAAATGCGCCAAGCTGCTGGGCCTTCCCTACCCCGGCGGCCCTCTAATTGATAAATATGCCAAAGAAGGCAACCCGGACCGTTTCCAGTTTCCTGAACCTAAAATACCCGGCTATAACTTTAGCTTCAGCGGATTAAAAACAGCCATCCTTTACTTTTTAATGAATGCAGGCAAAAGCCTGGTATATAAAGAAGCGTTTACAGCAACCGAAGAGGAGAAAAAGCAATTCATTGAAGCAAACCTTACGGATATATGCGCTTCTGTTCAAAAACGGATCATTACCATTTTATTAAACAAGTTCAGCAAAGCAGCAAAGGATCTGGGTGTAAAAGACATCTGTATTGCAGGAGGCGTTTCGGCCAATAGCGGGCTACGCAAGGCTTTTGCTGAATTAGGCGAAAGAAACGGATGGAATACTTTTATCCCCGAGTTTCAATATTGTACAGACAACGCAGGCATGATCGCTATTACAGCCTATTACAAGCTGCTAAATAAGGATTTTGCTCCTTTATCGGTACAACCGGCTGCCCGGGGATTTGAGTAGGAACGCAGTATGAGGCATAATGTACCATGTGCGGGATGAAAGCTGACAGAGAACGGATGACAGTTGACAGGGTATAAAGAATGTAAATGTTGAATGTTGAATGTTGAATATAGGCTTAGGCAGAATAATCGCAAATAAGGAATAGAATTTGTCTAAAG
>JAPUDO010000073.1 GCA_027493055.1 Niabella sp.
CTAATACCGGCAGGAGTTAATCCTTTCGCCGAAAATGTTACCGTAATATTCTCCGTCCGGCCTGTTGCCCGAATATATGCCGTTAGTTTGCCCCTATAGGTCTTTTGACGATAATCGGTATAATCAGACATGTCGGTATTATTTCCTGCTTCCAGGCCCAATAGCTCACCTGCCCCGGTTACTTCACATACAATTTCGTTATCCGCCCTATTTACCGGGATTCCATTACGATCGGTGATCTGTAACCTGATTTGGGAAATACCATTCTGGGCTGAAATAATATCTTCATAAGATGATACCTGAATAGCATGTGCCTGACGAGGCGTTTCTATTTTATACCGAATTATTTCGTTACCACTCTTATCCAGCCCGGCAACTTCCAGCTTTCCGGCCGTAAAGGGAATATCCCAATAAATAATACCGGTAGTAGTATCGTAAGGTTTTTCGGCGCCTATTTTTTTCCCGTTTAATATCAATTGCGCTTTGGCTGTATTGGTATAACATACTATCCTGATATTTTGACCTTTTTTGTAATCCCATATTGGCCAGGCATCCATCGACAACTTCATGGTACCATCGGGCTCCTCCGTTTGAGAAAGTACATCTTCCGGGGTATATTGATCATCTTTATCAATAGGATAAGTTCCCAGGTAAGCCATTGGTTCTTCACTCCATAAGGATTGACGGAAGTAACCTCTCGGTTTGATATTGCCTGCGAAATCGAGTAAGCCGGAGTAGAACCCTCTGGAAGGCCATTTTCCCGATTCTCCTAAATAATCAATTCCCGTCCATAAAAACTGGCCGAAAATATGTTCGTTATCCAAAACCGCATTCCATGCTACAAGATCGTGCCGATTTTCGCTACCATATATAACACGGCCCGGATATTTTTTATGATCAGAAAGGTAACGGTTTTCTGTATAGTTATACCCAGCAATGTCCAGAGAGGAAGGATATGCTGTTTGGTTTGACATTGCAACACCTGCCAGACCAGCTGTTACAGGTCTGGACTTATCATATTGTTTTACCACAGCAACTAGTTTTTGGGCTATCGTACCCAAACGCATGGCATCAGGTGCATCTTTTTTGTAGCCGCCGAAAATTTTTTGAGTAAACCCGGTTTTGGCGCCTCCATCCAGTACCGGATGTGAATAAGGATCGTTAGGATAGTCCACTTCGTTGCCAATGCTCCATGCAAAAACAGAAATGTGGTTCCTGTCTCGTTTTACAATATCTGCCAAGTCTCTGGTTCCCCATTTCTCAAAAAAATCATAGCTTCCCTGATAGCCGGGTCGGCCGACATTCCAACCCTCCAGCCATTTACGCTTCGGATACTCCCACTCGTCAAATGCTTCATTTAATACCAATATGCCTAATTCATCGCACAACTCGTAAAATACCGTGGCCTGGGGATTGTGGCTGGTTCTGACGGCATTGCATCCGGCTTTTTTCAGATTAATAAGTCTCTGCCGCCAAACTTCTTTATACATCGCCGCGCCTAATACTCCGGCATCGTGATGTAGGCAAACACCTTTTAGTTTTATCCATTTCCCATTAAGTGCAAACCCCTTATCAGAATCAAACGTAAAGCTTCGAAATCCGGTTACTGTATTATTGAAGTCTAGCGGTTTCCCGTTTTTGAGTACGGTAGTTTTTAGCGAATATAAATTAGGAGTGGATAAATCCCATAGTACTGGGCTGTGTACCAAAAGCTCCGTATTTATTTTCTTATCTGATGTAGAGTTCAAAGCCATATCTATTTTACCGGAGGCCACTACTTTTCCTGAAGGGTCTCTTAATTCATTCTGAATAACTAAATCCTGATTTTGCCTGGTATTATTTTTTAGATTTACTTCTACATGTAATATACCATCTCTGTTTTTTAATTCTGGATAAGCATATACCCCCCAGGTGTCTATATGAATAGGGTTCGCATGCACAAGCCATACATCGCGATAAATACCGGAACCAGTATACCAGCGCGAATCGGCATCAAGGTGGTGATCTGCTTTTACCAGAATCTCGTTGTCTTTATCGAACAATACAAATGGTGTAATATCGTAAATAAATGATATGTATCCATTTGGTCGCTGACCAACCGGTTTGCCATTTACAAAAACCTCGCTGCGGTTATACACTCCCTCAAAATATAGATAAATTTGTCCGTGCTGCTGTGGTATGTATAGTAGCTTCTTATACCACCCAATGCCTCCTGGCAGATAGCCCATGCAACTTGCATTTTCCGGGCTCAATGGTTCCTTTACACTCCAGTCATGCGGCAAATTAACCAGCTGCCAGTTTTGTTTCCCTTGAGGAATATGCCCTAATGTATCCTCTTTAAGCAGCAAGAAATGCCAGTTATTATTGAGTTTTTGGGGCTTGCCGAAGCCAGGCTGTGCGCGAAGCACGGTAACACAAATGAAAACAAAAATCACAGAAATAAAATACCGGAACATTATACTTTTTTTATAAGCTATTTTAAAAATGAGAGAGCTATGTACCGCCAATCGACAGGCGAGGCAGTTTCCCAAAACACTATTTTGAATCGTTTTTGAGATACCCCAAGGACGTGAGAAAATTTTCAAATTCCTGCAAGGTTTGTGCATAAAATTCGTTTTGGCGATTGTTAAAAAAGCCATGACCGGCTTTATCATATAAAACAAGGTTACATTTACTTCCAACTTTTCCCATTACCATTTTGTAATATTGAGCGGTAACAACAGGAATTAACTTGTCCTCCGTACCTAACATAAACAGTGTTGGCGGTGCTCCTGTTTTTATATTATGTAATGGAGAAAACTGGTGGTAAGCTTCGCCGATTCTTTCAAATCCATAGCCGCCGGGGCCATTATCAATTACGGGATTGTACAATACCAATGCGGCCGGCCTGGGGCTTATTTTAAGATCGTCACTGTCCTCATTATACCCGTTGATTAAAGCCAGCGATGCGGCCAGATGCCCGCCGGCAGATCCTCCAGATGCAGTAATTCTAGCGGTGTCTATTGAAAAATCATTTCCCCGCGCCTTAATGAAGCGCATGGACGATTTCGCATCTTTCACCGATTCAAACGGCGTAGTTTTATATTGGGAGAAAGTCCTGTACTGCACCAGAAAGCACACAAATCCCTTTTTTGAAAAATAAGTGGCCTGTGGCAGAAACTGGCTGATGTTTCCCGATTTCCATCCGCCTCCGTAATAAAAAACAATGGCAGGATATTTTTCGCTTTTTTTTTGATAGCCTTCAGGAAATAATACCTTCATGTAAAGCCTTGTAGTATCAACCTGCTTGTAAAGAACGGTACGTTCCTGGGAAAATACATTCTTTGAAAAAAATAATACTAAAGAGATAAACAAAATCCTTGTAATCATGATTCAAAATATTGATTTTTTATAATCAGTTAAAAAAAGAACCGGGTGGTATCTGTTGTTTCTGCTGCCCGTTATAGCTCCATTGAAGGCTGAAAGCCGGGCTGCCACTGTGTAGTTGTTTCAAATAGTACAGGGATATAGGATGATAACCGGCCTTTAGCCTAATGGCAGCTTGTTTTTCCTCACCGGAGTGATACCCATAATCGGCATCAATAACATGGGCATCATGGACTTTTAGGAAAGCTTTGCCACTGGCAGAGAGGAAAAATCTGTATTCCCCATCCGCGGGAACCTGCAGCAAACCAGAAAAAACGGCCAAGTTATTTTTAAACTCGATGGAAAAATCCATAACAGTTATTTCCGACTCAGCCTGCAGACCGGCCGTAAGCGGAATCCAAGAACTGCCTACCTGATAAGTTGAAAGCCTTAGCCCGTTTTTGATCGATCCAACATTAATGTCCGGTATTAATGCCTGGTCATACGGCCTGGCGGCAGTTGTATCTGCCATTCTCGCCTGTAATACACGACTCTTCAAATAGTGCTGTAAAGCAGGGCTCTGGCTGGCAATGTTGGATAATTGTTGGGGATCTTTTATAATATCATAGATTTCAAAATCATCATTGGCCGATTGAATGTCGTAACGCACACCCACGGTGTCACCCAAACGTATCATTTGCATCTGGTACCGCTTTTGATTGCGGCGCCTGCCAGTAAAATCGCTGTAGCCAGGTGATTTTGACGGGTGAAAGTATTCCACATAGATATTGCTACTGGGTTGTTTTCCTTTTCCGGTAAGCGAAGGTAACAACGAAACACCATCTGAGCGAACAGGTGCAGGAAACCCGGCCAATTCGGTAAAAGTAGGCATCCAGTCATAAGAGATGCTGGGTGTATTTATTTTTGTATGAGCGGAAATAGTACCCGGCCACCAAGCAATGGTCGGCGTTCGAAGGCCACCTTCCAGGCAATCCCGTTTGATGCCGTCAAAAGGGCCAAAGCTATTAAAGAAATCGGCTTCGTAGGCTGCATAACTCTCAGGCAGATAGGATTCTTTTGACGGGCCGTTGTCAGATGTAAAAATAACCAATGTGTTTTTTTCAATAGCGAGATCCTGTAGTAACTGCAAAATATCACCCACCTGATCATCAATACGGTGAATAACTGAGGCATAACGTTTATAGGTTTCCGGCCATGGGACTTCCGATGTAGCGAGATCTTTATCGTGGTCGTATGTAGCGTTGGCATATTGCGGGTACATGTAGGAATCGGGCTCTCCCGAAGCAGTATTGATCATTTTTCCCGATTGTCCCAACCATTGCACACCTCCTTTTAAACCTCCCGCTGCCGGATAAGCCTGTGTCCCCAATTCAAGCACCGCATGGGGAGTATCGTAGGCCAGGTACATAAAAAATGGCTTCTCCGAATCCTTACCTCTGACATGCTCCGTAATGTATCTTTTGGCAACGGCGGTAAAGAGGTCTCCGGAATAACATTTATCTAACTTTTGACTGATCTCAACATAATTCTCCCACACTTTTTTGGGATTGCGGTAAATCCCTTCTTTTGGATAATGCTCATGGCCGTCTCCATGAGCTATATAGCCAAAATAGTAATCAAATCCTCGTTTTAACGGGTGCGCGGGCCAATCAGGTGCTGATTTTGATTTTCCTTGAAGTCCCCATTTGCCAATGGCGACAGTGCTATACCCCGCTTTTTGTAAAACGTTTCCCAGTGTATAATTATCTTCAAGCGCCTTATCAAACTGGTTGTCGCGTACATTAGCATGCCCTTGGCTAACGCCTAGGAGAAGGGATGCCCTGGAAGGAGCACAAACAGGTGCGGCACAATACTGTTGTGGTAACATAGCGCCTTCCGAAGCCATCTTGTCGAGCTGCGGTGTGAACAGCCAGGGCTCGCTTCGATCAGCTTTTTCCTGCCGGAGTTTTTGAAAAAAAGCACCTACATCGCCATAGCCCATATCATCAACCAGCACAAAAATAATATTGGGCTTTGGGCCGGTGTACTGTTGTGCCTGCAAGGTGCCAGCCCAGAATAACAGGACCAAAACAATCAGTTCTTTCACTTTTATGTTCATATTTTTTAATCCCGTCGTATGTGTTATTATACAGGTAGCGTACTTGAAAACGGCTTTCGGGCTTGATTTATTCTCGTTCATCGTTTACTGATTGACGGGCAGATTGTACTTTGGCTTTCTGGGTATTCTCTCCTGAACCCATTCTGTTCAGCAGATCTTTTGCGCCCCATTTGACGTTTCCCGCAGTAGCCTGCCTGCTGAGGATATCCTTTATGGTATTCAAAAAAGGAGCTGGATTGCTGGAATATAGTAAATAGTTAACAGCCATTAAAGCGAGGTGCTGGTTGGAAGAATACAAAAATTCTTTGATAATTGCTGCAGCACCTGGGTCGTTGAAAGCCTCAAAGGCTACCACAGCTGCAGTGATGCGTGCGGGGGGATAAGGATCATGAAGGGCAAGAAGAATCTGTTGCTTGTACGGCTGTAAAACAGCGGTAGATTGTGATCGTAGTCCAAGCGCTGCCCAATAACGGACAACATCGTTTTTTTCTGTCAGCCAAGCTGCCTGTTGCTGCGCAATGCTTTTTCCCCGTTTACCGCACAAGGTAGCTGTTTTATAGATTTCCCGGAAAGGATAATCCCTTTCATTCAGACGGTATTCATAGGGTACAAGCTTTTTTTCCGAGATAGCTGCGATCTCGTATTCAGGTAGGAACATGATATCTCGCGATTGCAGAATACAGGAATCTAGGATTTGCTGCATGGTTTCACCTATCTTTTTGTATCTACTGTCAGTGGCGAGGTTATTCAACTCCCATGGATCTTTTTGTGTGTCAAAAAGAAATGATGCTGGCCGGGAATCAAACAGTTTTCTTTGATGAGGGTTCAGGTTCCCCATAGCCAAGTCTCGGCGCATGATCTTTTTTATCTCACCCGTTTCCATATAGTTGATGTAACGGGCTTGGGGCATAAAAGGCATATAATTCCGGGAATATAGATATCTGCCATCTGTAACGCTACGTACCATGTCAATGCCATTGTCTGATCTATCAGAGGAGAGTTCGATATAGGTGCTCCGGGGAGACCTGTTTTTGCCCAACATTACTCTTCCTTTCATGTAATCCGGCACCTTCCCGCCGGCCAAGCTAATTACCGTTGGTGCCAGGTCTGCAAAGTCAATCAGTTCATCAGTTACAACACGGGTCCCCCAGGGAGAAAGGTGCTGATAAGCAGGCGGGAACCATATTACAAAAGGCACCCGATAGCCCAGGTTAATGCCGTTTGTTTTTCCACGGGGAATGCCTTCGCCATGATCACTGAAGAAAAAAATAATCGTGCTGTCAATAAGATGATCTTTTTCAAACTGTTTTAATAGTTCCCCTATTTTATTATCAGTTAATTTTAATGAGTTATAAACTCTTGCAAATTGTTTGCGCATTTCCCGGCTGTCTCTAAAAAACGGCGGCATGGAAAACTCATTTTCGCCGATGCGATCCTGTACGGGCAGCTCATCCAGAACCTCTTTTGTGTATTTTTTATAGGAGTCTGTCATAGTCCTAGACTGATGACTATCCATAAAATTAAATACCGCAAAAAAAGGTTGCCCTGCTTTTCTTTTCCACCAGCCTGCGGAGTCACTACTCTCATTCCATGCCTTCCGAATATAAGTTTTCTCGTCGGCTATATTATAGTCTGTTTTGCTGTTATTACTTGTATAGTAACCTGCCTGTTGTAAATAGTAAGGAAAGCCGGACATAAAATCAGGAATGGCATATTTGCTGCGGTGGTGCCCCGTTCCGGTTTCGTAGGTTCGTACACCTGTAATGATGGATGTGCGGCTGGGGGAGCATACTGTATTGGTAGAAAAAGCATTAGTGAAGCGTACCCCTCCTGCAGCCAGCTTGTCGATATTAGGTGTACGGGCATCTTTATTTCCGTAACAGCCGATAAACTGTGGAGAAGTATCTTCTATCGTTATCCATAAAATATTCGGCTGCGTGGATTGCCCTGTACCAACCAAATAAATATGCATCAGGATAATTAGTGTTGGCCACATAATAGTTTTCATATCACACAAATAATTAAATATAAACTATCGCCATCCTTCGTTTTGTCCCTGTGTCCTCAAAGCGGCATTATTATCCATTTCAGCCTGCGGGTAAGGCCACAGATAGTCTCTTGGACTGGTAAATACCTTCACCCCGCCAATTGGCGGAATGGTTATATCAGCAATTCTCCATCTGATGATATCAAAATAACGCTGATGTTCTAATGCAAACTCCCATCTTCTTTCATCACGAATATAATCTCTCATTTTCTCCTGGCTTAATCCCGTTGGGTATGCAGGCATGTGAACCCTGCTTCTTACTTCATTCACTGCATCATACACTGACTGATCCGGCCCTGCATCTTCATTCCGGGCTTCCGCATACATTAGCAGCACTTCCGCATATCGTATCATATAGTAATTCTGCGGCCCCCCGTTATACTGTGTGCTGGTAATCATAGAGTACTTCTTTGGCGCGAACCTGATATTATTTGTATATGCCCATACTTTTTTTCCACCAGGAGTATTGTCGGCATTAGTAAAAATGGATGCTTCAAGCCGGGGGTCTCTGCTCTCGTAAGGGGTTGCCGCCTTATACAGGGGAGATCTGCTTCCATATAGCGCAGAGGCAGCAATAGGCTTGCCATCGGTGCATAAATAAGAGTTTACAAGACTGGGAGTAGGTCTCCAGTAAATCTGCGGAACGAGCGGAGCTTTCGTAGTATCGATCTGGATAGAGAAACTTTCCCCGTTATCTATTCCCCCTGTTTCAAAATTTATTTCAAAAAGGTTTTCCTGCGAAAATTCGCCGGCGAGGGTAAACAGCTCGCCATAATTGGGGTAAAGGGAATAAGTATAGGGAGCTTCCATAAGCTCTTTTAAAACACGAGCCGCTTCTTTATAGTTTTTATTAAAAAGATAATATTTACCCAATAAGGCGACCGCTGCGCCCCGGCTAATTCTGCCTTTTTCGGCTGCTGATATTGAAACAGGTAGATTCGGAATCACATCGGTTTGAAGTAGTTCCTCCATTGCCAGTACAACATCGTGTTTATCTGTTGCTCCCACTCCTTCATCAAAAGCTGCCAAAGGGCGATCGTACAATGGAACGCTACCCCAGAGAACAGTCATATCCTGATAAGCGTAAGCCTTCAAAAAAGCCGCTTCGGCCATAATACGCTTTTTAGAGGCTTCTGATATTTTATCTTCAGTAATATTCCCTACGCGGTTGATAACCAGATTAGCACGGTTAATAATGTTGTAGTACGCCTTCCACTGATTTAAAATCCGTCCGGTCAGCGGCGTATGAAAACTTGATTCGATTTCATTCCAATTGTTACCGTTAATTGTAATAGCATTATCGCTGATATTGTCAAATTCCCGGTAAAATTTCCCCGTCATCTGGTTATGCTGAAAAGCATCCAAAACTCCGTAGAGGCCGGCTAACGCATCCAGTTCTGAGTTCCAGTAATCATCATCCCTCATTTGATTGGGATTATCAACATCTAGATACTTTTTGGAGCAGGAAGTATACAATAAAACCGCAAATGAACAAAAAAACACAAAATAGATTCTTGATATCATGGTAATACTTTTATAAACTAAGGTTAACACCTACTGTTATTAATTTGGTTTGTGGATAGGATGTGTTCTGAACAACCGTGTTGCGCCGTTCGGGATCTAATTGCTTAATTAATTTGGAGAATGTAACCAGATTTTGAGCAGCGGCATACACTCTAAAATTTGCGATTCTCGCTTTTTGAAGCAGATGCCGTGGAATCGTATATCCTATTTCTACATTTTTTACCCGTAAATAAGAGGCATCATTTATCCAGAAGGAAGAAGAGGCCGATGCACCCGGCGCAGTGCGTAGCATACCAGGCCAGTCGCCATTAGGATTCCTTTCGGGGTCAAAACTACGATCCCACCATTCGCTCCAATAATTTGAGTTCCCGGCGTTTCCAGGCCGATTACCGAAGTCGTATATGTATATCTTTTCCCGGAAACACCTTGTAGCAACAGGTTAAAATCCACGCCTTTGTATGATAGAGAAGCGGTTATGCCGTAAGTATAGGGAGTATTAGCATCTCCCAACACCACCCGGTCCTCATCATTTATAACTTCATCATTATTTATATCCTTAAACCGCATAGCGCCTATCTTTCGTTCGTTATTAGATACCGCCGGATATTTATTCAACTCGGAAGAATCCCGAATGATCCCTTCGTAAACATACCCGTAAAACGAATAAATAGGCTGCCCTTCGCGAAGAATGAATTTGCCGTCAATTGCTTCCCTGGTATTTAAGTTTTCTATGCGGTTTTTCACATACCCTATATTGGCGCCAACATTATACTTTAGAACGCCTTTCTGATTTCTATAGGAGACGCTTATTTCCCATCCCTTGTTGGAAACTGAAGCAATGTTTTGGACAGCCGGAGTAACGTATCCAAAGGAAGGAGGGACGGGTAAATTATATAAAATGTTATCAGTGATCCTGTGAAATATGTCGGCATTTATGTTTAGCCGATTCTTTAATATAGCCATATCTATACCCAGGTTTGACGTTGTTGTAGACTCCCATTTTAACTGGTCATTACCATAAGAAGTTATGGCCGCGCCGGCGTTTAAAGCACCTCCAATTGCATACATGTTATCTAAACTGAGGTATTGCTCGAAAGCATAATTTCCGATGCGGTCGTTACCTACCTTGCCCCAGCCTCCTCTTAGTTTTACGGTGTTAAAACCAGCGGCTTTCAATCCTTGTAAAAACTCTTCATTTGTTAATATCCATCCTGCTGAAAAGGATGGGAAAACCCCATATTTATTTCCTTCAGAGAATCTGGAGGACCCGTCTACCCTTAAATTAGCTTCTAAAAGATATTTGTTTAAATAGGCATAATTTCCACGTCCAAAAAAAGACTGGAGCCGCCAAAGCTGTTTACTACCGGCTATACCGAAATCGGTTACTGCCCTATCTAGTACCTGTAAATCATTGTTGGGCAGATCATACCCCCGACCCTGAAAATACCGGGATGAAAAACTGTTATACTCATGCCCCAGTAAGAAACTCATTTCATGCTTCTTTGCAAATAGCTTTTTATAATTCAACGTGGTTTGCATTTGTAGCTGGTTGAGATTGTCGGCTCTGTTCAGCAAACTCGACCGAATGTTATAGAGCACGGGGGCATCTGTTAAAGCACTATAGGAGTAGGTGGGCAGGAAATTTTCCCTGTACGTATTGCCCTGGGTATAGGTAACCCGGTAAGCTGCTGTCAGTTCTTTAACCGGCTTAAACTCCAAATAACCCTGCCAGTTTACCTTGCTTTCATCTTCGTAATTCCGGCCTATTTCAGAAAACAGCACGGGATTGTTCACAACTCTCGCCGGATCGTTGCCATCGGGGGCGGCCGGATGATATACTCCCCATTTCCCGTTTGAAAATCTTACAGGCGTCACAGGCAACGCCATATTCGCTTGATTCATTAAGGTATTGGTTGGAGTGGACGACTCGTGTGTTTTGAGCAAATATCCCCAAGTGGTTAATCCTGCATTAATTTTTGGGTGAACTGTTGCCAATACATTTATTCTGTAATTATACCGTTTCGCGGAGGTGCCGAGCATAATTCCATCCTGGTCAAGGTATCCCAGGTTTCCCTGAAAACGTATTGCCTGATTTCCGCCAGCTACGGAAACCGTATGGTTTTGCATGGGCGCGGTTTTGAACAAGTGATCAAACCATTGTACATTATTAAAAGAATCAGTCAGTACTCCATTTTTAACGTCATCTATTACCCGTTGAGAAAAATTAATGGAATTGGTAGCCTTATTATTTAATGACATCCATTGCCAGGAATCCACAAAGTGAGGAAGATAAGTGGCCTTTTGCCAACCGTAATAGTAATTATACCCGATTCGCAATTGTTTGTTCGCAGGTTTTTTAGTAGAAACCAGTATTACGCCGTTAGCGCCTCGGGCGCCATAGATTGCGGCCGAAGAAGCATCTTTTAAAACGGAAACGTTTGCTATTTCCTGGGGTGACAGGTTCCCGAGGTCTTTCATCGTTGCCATAGCTCCGTCAATAATAACTAATGGCGATGCATCATTTAGTGTGCCGGTTCCCCTTATCAGTATATCTCCCTGGTCGTCTCCCGGCTGGCCGCCCGGTTGCACAACAGAGATGCCCGGAAGTCGCCCGGAAAGGATATTTACCGTATTCGACTGTGGAATATTCTCTAAGTCTGAAAAATCCATGCTGGCAACAGCACCGGTCACATTTATTTTTTTCTGCGTACCATATCCAATGACCACTAATTCATTCATGCTGTTAATTTCCGGCTCAAGTATAATTCTGAGATTATTTTGCTGCTTTATGTCAACAGATTTTGTTTTGTACCCAATGAACGTAATTATTAATTCATCTCCGTCATTAGCCATAATTGAAAACTTTCCCTGGCCATCTGTGCTGGTACCCACTTTAGTATTGCTTTTAATTATTACAGTTGCCCCAACTACAGGATTCCCTTCTTCGTCCAACACCTGCCCATTTATTCGCCGGGCCTTCATAATAGTTTCGGCTGCTATTAGCACTTCTGAAACTTTGGGTGGTACTTTTTCTTTTCTGGACAATACAATAGTTTTTATATCATGCCTTATTTCAT
>JAPUDO010000074.1:0-179812 GCA_027493055.1 Niabella sp.
TAGCTTTAGACAAATTCTATTCCTTATTTGCGATTATTCTGCCTAAGCCTATATTGAACATTGAATATTGAGTGCTCATCACTCATCACTGACTACTCACACTACTTTACAATATCTCCTTTCAGCCGCAGCAGCTCTGTTTCCGCTACTTTTAAATTATACCGGGCTGCTATCAACCTGTCGTAAGCCTGAGCAAGGCTCAGTTGCGCTTCCCTGAGCTGCACCAATGTAGCGGCACCCAGCTTATAGGTTTCAAATACAATATTTACATTTTCCTCCGCCAGGCGAATGCTCTCTTCTTCCAGGTGCAGCAATTTCTCCTGCTGCTGGTAATCTTTAAAAGCATTGATCACCGCAAGGCCTATCAGCGAACGCTGGTTGTCATAATTCAGCTCCTGCAAACGGATGCCTAACTCATCCTGCCTTATCTGCCGGCGTACCCTGAACTGGTTAAAAAGGGGAACTGTAGCAGTAAACCCGTAATTATATCCGTTCACCTGGTTAAATAAAGTAGAGAAATTATTCAAAACCCTTTTATTAATGGTACGGCTATAATTATACGCTGTTCCAAAAGAAAGAGTAGGCCACATGTCTGCTTTGGTTTCTTTTAAGGTATATTTTGCAATATCTATACCCGAGCGGGCCCGTAAAAGAGCAGGGTTCGTTTTTTCAAGGCTCTGCTGTATATCACCTAATGTAATGGCGCTATTTAAAGGAATAGTATCAGGTACAGCAAACTCATGTTCTTTAATACTGCTGTTCATAGCCTGTACCAGTTGCTGCTTCAGCTGCGCTATCAGTGTTTCCTGTTGCATCTTCAATGCTTTCTGCGCATTAAGGTCTACTTTACTTTGCAATACATCGGGTTTGGCACCGCTGCCTATCTCCAGCTTATATTGTGCCAGGCGTGCCCTGTCGTCATTTAAACGGATCTGTACATCGGTAGCTCTTACCTGCTGCTGCTGCCGGGCAATATTATAGTAAGTAGTAATTACCTGTGCAATGGTGTTGACCACCTGTTCCCTGGCCGCATAAGTGCCTGCCTCTAACAAAGCCCCCGCCTTATCCCGCGTGGCAAACATTTTAAATCCATCAAACAATACCCAGTCCAGGCCCACACTTGCCTGCAGGTTGTTGGACCGCACGCCTTTCGATTTACGTTCGCTACCATCTGCAAGGGTTTGGCGCTGGTTATTATTATTGAAGGTTCTGCCAGCAACAGCATTCACAGTTGGTAAAAAAGCGGCATTGCGATAACTATAATCAATGGCAGCTACCAGTGAATCGTTTTTAGCGATCTGTATATCATAATTGTTTTGCAATGCAGTAGCAATAGCTTCCTCCAATGTAAGGATGTGCTGGCTGCGGGCACTTGTAAACAACCCAGCAGTAGCAAGTATTACTAAACAAATCTTATGAATATAGGCTCGTTTCATCCTGTTGTATCAAATGCTGATGATTAAATCTGTTGTTCTTTATTTTCCGGCAGGTTCATTTTCTTCTGTTCTTCTACCAGGATCTCTTCAAAAGTCTTCACCTCCCTGTTAGAAGCCATATAGGTATAAATAGCCGGCAATACATATAAAGTAAGTACCAGAGAAAATACAATACCGCCCACTATCACTATACCTAACGGGATACGGCTGGTTGCAGCAGCACCTAATGATAAGGCAATAGGCAGGGCGCCTAAAGCCATGGCCAGGCTCGTCATTAAAATAGGACGCAAACGCTGCCCTGCCGCATACACCACCGCTTCGTGCTTCCCCTTCCCTTTAGCCCTGTTCTGGTTGGCAAATTCCACGATCAATATACCATTTTTGGTTACAAGGCCGATCAGCATGATCATTCCTATCTGCGAGAAAATGTTGAAGGTCTGGCCAAATATCCATAATGAAAGAAAAGCACCTGCAAAAGCCAGCGGCACTGTAATGATAATAATAAACGGATCAATAAAGCTTTCAAACTGTGCGGCAAGGATCAGGTAAATAAGGCCTATAGCCAGTAAAAGCGCAAACATGGTATTACCGCTGCTTTCCGCAAAATCGCGTGCTGAACCGGTGAGCGAAGTAGTGAAGGATTCGTCCAGCACCTTTTTGCCTATCCTTTCCATTTCCTTTACGCCATCTCCTACGGTATGCCCTTCCGTAAGTCCTGCCGAAACCGTAGCCGATTTATACCTGTTAAAGTGATAAATGGTAGGCGGCGTGGTTGCTTCTACCGCATTGGTAATATTATCCAGGCTGATCAATTGCCCGGCATTGTTACGTACAAAGATCTTTTTGAGGTCTTCCGGATCATCACGGTTGATACGGTCTACCTGCGCCATCACCTGGTACTGCTTGCCGCTCCGGGTAAAATAGCCCAGCCGCTGGTTACTGTATGCCGTTTGTAAAGCCTGGGAAACATCGGCAATAGAAACGCCTAACTGTGCTGCTTTGAGACGATCCAGATGTATCCTTAGCTCCGGTTTATTAAACTTAAGATCAGCGTCTATCTGCTGCAGGATATCGCTTTTATTAGCTTCTTCCAGGAACCTGGGAAGCACTTCAGACAATTTATCAAAATCATTGTTTTGTAAAACAAACTGCACTGCCTGCCCTCCGCGCCTGTTTACCTGTATCGTCTGATCCTGTATAGCAAAAGCCCTTGCTTCGGTAAATTGAGAAACATGCCTGTTTACATATTCCACTATTTCTTTTTGTGAACGTTCCCGCTGATCAGGCTTTACAAGCCTTACCCTAACCATTCCTGTATTGGCAGACCCGCTCATTCTTGAACCTGTTATAGACAGAACAATTTCCTTTTCAGGAACCGAATCGATCAGGAACTGGGATACCTTATCCACATACTGATCCATTGCCAGGAACGAAGTTCCTTCGGGTGCAGTAAGGTTCAGCCGGAACTGACTTTTATCTTCCATGGGCGCCAGCTCAGACTGGATATTGGTAAAGATCACATAAATGATACCGAAACAGGCAACAATGATCACCCAGGCCATCCAGCGAAATTTCATGAACCCTTTCAATGTTCGGTCATAAAAACTTTCCATACCGGTAAAAAAAGGTTCTGTTTTCCTGTAAAACCAGGAATGGTCATGCACATTTTTCTTTGAGATAAATACATTCAGCACCGGCGTAAGCGTAAGCGACACAAAAGCCGAAATAAGCACAGCACCGGCAACCACTATTCCAAATTCCCGGAAAAGGCGGCCCACAAAGCCTTCAAGAAAAACAATAGGAAGGAATACTACTGCCAATGTTATGGAAGTGGCAATTACAGCAAAATAAATTTCTTTGGAGCCTTCAAGGGCAGCTTTGCGTTTACTCATTCCCTGCTCCAGCTTTTTGAATATATTTTCTGTTACCACTATACCATCATCCACCACTAGTCCTGTTGCCAGTACAATAGCCAGTAAGGTAAGCACATTAATAGTATAGCCCATAATGTACATGATAAAAAAGGCGCCTATAAGCGATACCGGTATATCAATCAGCGGCCTGATAGATAACAGCCAGTCGCGGAAAAAAAGATAAACGATCAATACCACCAGCCCGATAGCTATTAACAGGGTTTCCTCTACTTCAAGGATAGATTTTTTAATATATTCCGTCTGGTCCAGCGCAATATTCAATTTAATATCGGGCGGCACTTCTTTCTTAATTTCTTCCAGGCGCTTGTAAAACTCATCAGAAATAGATACATAATTGGCACCCGGCTGGGGCACCACGGCCAGGGCGATCATGGGCACTGCACTTTCCTTTAAAGCGCTCTCCTCGTTCTCGGGGCCAAGGGTTACACTACTTACATCTTTTACACGTATATCACTTCCATTTACATTTTTGATAATCACATTTGCAAATTCCTCTTCAGTATCCAGCCGGCCGAATGTTCTTATGGTAAGCTCCGTATTATCGCCGGAAAGCTTTCCTGAAGGGAGCTCAATATTTTCCCTGTTAAGCGCCTGCCGAATTTCATCGGGAGTAACATTAAAGGCGGCCATTTTATTGGGATCGAGCCAAAGGCGCATGGCAAAGCGTTTTTCCCCCCATGTATCAATACTACTTACTCCCGGAATAGTTTGCAGCCGGTCCACCAAAACATTGGTAGCATATTCAGTTAACTGAAGCGGGTTTTTAGTATCGCTTTGCACCGTCATGGAAAGAATAGGCTCTGCGCTTGCATCGGCCTTACTTACAGATGAGGGAGATTCAAGGTCGGGTGGCAGTTGCCTTTGGGCAGCGGCTACTTTATCGCGCACATCATTAGCAGCTGCTTCAAGGTCCACTCCCACGTCAAATTCCACATTAATGCTGCTGCTTCCGTTGCTGCTGCTTGATGTTATATTCCTGATACCCGGGATACCATTGATGGCATCTTCCAGCGGTTCGGTGATCTGAGATTCGATAATATCGGCATTGGCACCGGGATAAGTGGTACGCACACCAATATTAGGAGGATCAATAGCAGGATAATCCCTTACCCCCAGGAAATTAAAGGCAATCAGACCAAAAACAATAATAACGATGTTCATTACTATTGCAAGCACCGGCCTCCGTAAACTTAATTCAGAAATATTCATTTAGAAGTTTCAAGTTTCAGATTCCAAGTTCCAGGTTTTCAAAACCAGTAACCTGTAACCATTATCCATGATCTATGAACCATGAACTATGAACTATTTATTTACAATTTTACCTATTTCTACTTTTGCACCAGGCTTCGTGGTCATAATACCGGTAGTCAAAATGGTATCTCCAACTTTCAGCCCTTTTATTATTTCCACCCTTGCCGAATCCCTGGCCCCTGTTTCCACATCCTGGTACATCGCTTTATCACCCTGGTATAAAATAACCTGCTTCCCTTTTATAGTGGGTATAACAGACTGCGAAGGCACAAAAATAGCATTGCTGTTAGGAGCAAAACCTATTTTCACTTTTGCGAAAGCGCCCGGAACCAGGCCGGCCACTTTACCCTGCACCCTGGCTCTCACCAGAAGGCTCCTGTTAGCTACCCCAACATTTGATTCAGTAGCATATACTTTTGCCGGATAAACCTTGTCGCTGCCCTGTACCGTAAAACTTACTGTTTGTCCCACGTTCATTTGTCCTATATATCTTTCCGGGATAGAAAAATCCAGTTTCAGTTCGCTTACCTGGTTAATGGTGGCAATAACATCTGCCGGTGAAACATAAGCGCCGGGACTTATGTTTCTGAGCCCCAGCTTTCCGCTGAAAGGGGCACGCACTTCGGTGCGGTATATCTGCGTTTTAACCAGGTCAATATCAGCACGTATATTATTGAGGTTAAGTACTGTGGCATCATAATCGTTACGACTGATGCCCTGTATTTCCAGCAAGCGCGAAGCCCTGGTTTCATTACTTTGGGCTATGGCGAGCTGGGACTGTAACTTATTAAGCTGGGCCTGCAGATCACCATCATAAATTTTAGCCAGCAAAGCACCTTTACCTACCGGTTTACCTTCCGCAATATGAAGCTGCACCAGCCGTCCTGATACTTCGGGGCGTATTTCTGTAACTTCATTGGCCACTATAGAACCCGGCACTTCAACCAGCTCAGAAAAAGCTTCGGCAGAAACAATATATCCTTCCAGTTTTGGTGTGGCGCGCTGCTGGCCTGCTTTAGCTTTGGGATCCCCTTTTTTGGATCCGCAGGCAGCAAACAGCCATACAAACAATGTGCTGATAATAATTTTGCTAATAGGTTGTACAATCATCAAATATCGTTGAGCTTTAAAATTAAGCAGGGAACTTACATAAGACGTTAAAAATTTTAACTTCCTGCTAAAAAGCCGGTTTTTTTATCATAAAATCATCCCTTACAATATCCCGGTAAAACATTCGTTATAAAATAAGGATATTTTTGATACCGGTTAATTCGGAATAATGATGAAGAGCATTTTTACAGTCTTTATTGTATTGATATCATTGCATATAAATGCACAAAAGGTAAAACTTATAAAGCTGAACGATCTTGAAAAACGGATCAGCAACGGTAAAGACACTTTTTACGTGGTTAATTACTGGGCTACCTGGTGTGCGCCCTGTATTAAAGAACTGCCTTATTTCGATCAGCTTCAGAAAGCCCATAAAGACAAGCCCGTGAAAGTACTGCTGGTAAGCCTCGATTTTCCATCCCGGTATAAAAAAAAGGTAGTGCCTTTTATTGAAAAAAGAAAACTGACATCAGAAGTTTTTTTATTGGACGAAACCGACCAGCAGGCGTATATAGACAGGATCTCTCCGCAATGGTCAGGGGCTTTGCCGGCAACAGCTTTTATTAACAGGGCGAAAAATACAACGCAGTTTTTTGAGCAGGAATTTACCTACAAAGAACTGCTGGCAACTTTTAATTCCTTACAATAGTTATTATAAGTACAAACAAAGGATTATGAAAAAAGTACTTTCCCTGATACTACTGGCATTTTTTACCTTAACTATCATAGCGCAAAATACTGCAGGCTATGCTATAGGTGACGCCATACAACCTTTTTCCTTAAAAAATATTAACGGGAAAGATGTGGCACTGAGCGATTATACAAGCGCCAAAGGTTTTATTATTGTTTTTACCTGTAACGAATGCCCTTATGCCAAAGCCTACCAGGACCGTATCCTGGCCCTTGACAAAAAATATGCACCCCTGGGATTTCCCGTAGTTGCAGTTAATGCCAACGATCCAGTAGCCCAACCAGCAGA
Source organism: Niabella sp. (assembly GCA_027493055.1). Classification (GTDB taxonomy): domain Bacteria; phylum Bacteroidota; class Bacteroidia; order Chitinophagales; family Chitinophagaceae; genus Niabella. The sequence continues at coordinate 6,711 of JAPUDO010000074.1, forward strand.
CTCCTACGAAAAAATGCAGGCAAGAGCAAAAGAAAAAGGCTTTACTTTTCCTTATTTAAGCGATCCCGACCAGGTGGTTACCAAACAATTTGGCGCTACCAATACACCACATACTTTTGTTGTTGAAAAAAATAAGAATAACTACACGCTGCGCTATGCCGGTGCTATTGACAATGATACAGAAAACTCAAACCCCCAAAAAACCAGGTATGTAATTGATGCTGTTGATGCGCTCCTTACCCAAAAAGAAATCCCTGTTACTAAAACAAAAGCTATTGGCTGTGGTATAAAATGGAAAAAAGGATAGACTTAGCGCCCGTTTAAATCTGTATTATGAAATTACTAATAAGCTATTCAATGTAGTTTATTTAACGTTAGTTTTGTTGCGGGTGTTATCACCAACATCTTAGGTAAGCTACCAGGTAAATTTTAAACAGGCTCTAAATTACGGCTCTTTTGTAACCACAGACAAATTGTATTTGATCTTGTTGGCTTTATGCAGCAGATCTGCTTTTTCATTGCTTACTATAGTTACATGGCCCATTTTCCTGCCGGGTTTTGTTTCCTTTTTTCCATAAATATGGAAGAAGGCGTTTTCTATTTTCAGCATTTCTTCCAGTCCTTCATAGTACGCTTCACCGCTAAAACCCTCAGCGCCGATAATATTTTGCATTAACGATGGCATTATAGCATCAGTGCTGCCCAGGGGATAGTTTAACATAACACGCCACAGCATATCAAACTGGGAGCTGTAATGTGCTTCAATGGTGTGATGGCCACTGTTATGCACGCGGGGAGCTGTTTCATTTACCAAAACATCCCCTTGCGGCGTTACAAACATTTCTACAGCAAAAATACCGGCCGAATTAAAATTCCTGACAGTGGAAAGAGCGATAGCTTCTGCCTTAAAATATACTTCCCTGTCCAGTTCGGCAGGACAAAGCTGGTAAGCCAGCAAATTAAGGCTTGGATCAAATACCATTTCTACAGGCGGATATAATACCATCTTACCATCTGTAGCCACAGCAATCATCATGGCGATCTCTTTTTTAATATCCACCTTCTTTTCCAGCACGCTCAGCGCATCAAAGCCTTTGGTCATGTCGCTTTTATCATTTATTACCTGTACTCCTTTTCCGTCATAGCCTCCCTCTGCCAGCTTATGAACAGCCGGCAAAAAATCTGTATTTTGAGCAAGGTCATCTATATTGTGTGTAAGCAGGTAAGGAGAAGTTGGGATCTTATGTTCGGAATAATAGCTTTTTTGCAGTGCCTTGCTGCAGATGATCCGGAGCACAGCCGGTTTGGGGAACACTTGTACACCTTCCTTTTCCAGCTGCTCCAGCGCATCAATATTCACGTTTTCAATTTCGATGGTAACAGCATCCAGCTTTTTACCAAATGCGTACACATCATCATAGTTTTTTATATCTCCTTTTGTAAAATAATGGCATAAATGAGCTGCCGGGCAATGTCCGTCATTTTCCAGCACATGAGTTTCTACGGGATAATTAGCAGCTGCCTGTAACAACATACGGCCTAACTGTCCGCCGCCTAAAATTCCAATTTTTTGCATGTCGCAAAGATAGGAAGGCAGTGGTTCTGCATCACCAGCTTTTATAACATTTACTTATACTATTTTTGTGAGTTATCGTTTAATTTTGCATTTATCTTTTTAACAGGCTATATTATCTTCAGATGATGAAAAATATTTTTTGGATGATCCTTGCTTTGAGCGGCAGTTTTACTTTACAGGCACAAACATCTTATGTTAATACTCCTGCCTATTCCTCTTTTGTAACTTACCAGATGGGGTTTCAGCGTCCACGCGAAACTTTTGCACGCAAAGAGGCTAATTTAAAGGCTCTATTTGAGGCTAAAAACCTGCAATGGCCGGCAAAATATATGTATATCAGGTCATTCAAATATGACAGCCAGCTGGAAGTATGGGTAAAGAACACTCTCAACGAACCTTACAAACTGCTTAAAGTATATAAAGTGTGCGCACTGGTGGGTACATTGGGGCCTAAAAGATTTGAAGGTGACTACCAGGTACCTGAAGGGTTTTACCATATTAACCATTTTAACCCTAACAGCTCTTATTATTTGTCGCTGGGACTTAATTATCCTAACGCTTCGGACAGGATATTAAGTGATCCGATTAAACCGGGGGGCGACATCTACATACATGGTGGCTGCGCTACAGTAGGCTGTATCCCCATACAGGATGACCAGATTGGTGAACTGTATGTATTAACTGCCAGCAGCAAATCAGCGGGCCTCGATTTCATACCGGTACATATTTTTCCCATCAAGTATGATGTAAAGAAAAGCTACGAATACCTGGCCAAACTTACCAAAGACAACCAGCAGCTAAAAGCGTTTTCGGATAAGATGGAAGATGCTTACGATTACTTTGAAAAGCACCGTCAGATTCCCATTGTGATGATCAAAGACAACGGCGAATACGTGATAAGCGATGCGCTTCCCAAAGTGCTTAAATTTCAACCAAAAGTCCGCCCGGTAAGCACTCATAAACCTGTTGTACGACAGATAGATTTTGTAGCCGATGCAGTGGCTAAATGGCCGCAGTACCCCGGGGGCAGCGAAGCTTTTGCTGCTTACCTTAAAGAGTTAGGCAAGGATATGGTGAAAGTATTGCCCGACAGCGTTACAAAAGCATATGCCCAGGTTGAATTTATTGTAGACAAAGATGGAGCACCTGTGAACTTTAAAGTCTTAAAAGGTGTAGATACCTATTTTAATGCTGTATTAGTAGAAAAGATGGAGCAGATGCCCAAATGGTCTCCGGCGATCTATCGTGAAAAGCCGGTTGCCAAAAAAATGGTGCAGACCATACCGATAGGATTTGATTAAAGCCTACGGAATACAGGAGCATCGCTTTTTGCACATGTATTCATCGCCCGGAGCACATAACATTTGTATATTTCGTCGCCCGGAGGCGACAACATAAGAGTGTGAAGCGAAGACGCTTCACACAACGCGATTTGATTAAAGCCGGCAGAATACAAGGAAATCCTCCTTTTGGCATTTGTACATTCATTCATCGCCAGGAAGCGATAACATAATGGTTCGGGGCGAGGACGCCCCGAACAGTGCTCTCTTCTCACACAGGTCTCCTGACCTGTGAAAAAGAACTTCGCACAGCCTTTTCAAAATATAATTCTTCCCCGTAAGTGTTACCGTATCAGCTCCAGCACCAGGTTGGACATCGGATTTAAGGATAACGAATCTGTAAGCGCTATACTGTTGGCATTTATTACATCGCGGCCAGCTTTAAAGCCGTTTAATTTTTCAGCAAAGCGGTCCAGGGTTATTGTTACCGGTTTATCATTGGTATTCATAGCACACATGATGGTTTGCCTGTCATCATACCTGAAATAAACATATACACCATCATAAGGAGCAAACTGCATTAACTTACCGGTTTTTATGGCTGATGAGCTTTTCCTGAAATTAGCCATCGTTCTTATATAAGAAAATAAGGCCTGCTCCTTAGCCATTCTGCCCGCTTCGGTAAATTTATTATCGGCATCCCCTTTCCAGCCGCCGGGGAAATCTTTACGCACATACCCGTCATTGGGTGATGTAGTGCCTGCCATCAAAATCTCACTGCCATAATACATTTGCGGAATGCCACGCGATGTTAACAGCCACGCAAAAGCCGCTTTATACTTTGCTGTATCCTCATTCAACACACTGTAAAAACGGGCAATATCATGATTATCTAAAAAGATCACCTGCCGCATCGGATCCTTATAAACAAAATCCTGTGCCAGGGTAGTATATAATTTGTTTACACCGTTGGTCCAGCCAAAAGGTTCTGTCAGTGCAGGCTGAATGCCATAGAACAGCGTCTGGAAATCGGTAGTGGCCTGCAGGTTACTTTTATAGGGGATGTTTGTGTAATTATTCTCGCAGAAGTAGCTCTGGTTAAGTACGCCATGTACCCATGTTTCCCCAAATATGGAAATGCGTGGAAAATCATTGTACAGGGCCTGGTTGCACTTGTTCATGAACTCAAGGTCATTATACGCATAGGTATCCACACGCCAGCCGTCTATGCCAAACTCTTCAACAGTCCATATGGCGTGCTGGATCAAAAACTGCTGTACTTTTTCATTGCTCTGATCCCAGTCAGGCATAGAAGGTACAAACCAGCCATCAGCCATTATTTTTTTATCAATTGCTGCTGCATAAGGGTCAAACAAAACCTGGTCTTTATAGCTGGTTTGAGTAAATTTTGGCCAGCGGTGAAACCAGGTGCTGTCCGGCTGATCTTTAAACAAAAGATGTTCAGTGCCTACGTGATTATATACTGCATCCTGTATAATTTTCATGCCTTTTGCATGTACCGCATCCACCAGCTCTTTATAAGCTTTTTCTCCTCCAATGCGGCGTTCAATCCTGTAATGATCAGTAAACGCATAGCCATGCTCTGTTCTTTCAGGCATATCATTTTCAATTACCGGGTTGAGCCAAAGTGCGGTAACGCCTAAGTCCTGCAAATAGTCCAGGTGGTTCTGTATGCCTTTCAAATCGCCACCATGACGGTTAAAAACCGTATCCCGGTTTAAAGTTTGGTCGCGCATTCCTTTTACCCTGTCGTTCAGCTCATCCCCGTTACTGAACCTGTCGGGCATAATAAGATATAGCAGGTCCTCCGAAGTAACGCCTTTGGCATAGTCCGTACCATTGCCGTTGCGACGGGCCTTCAGCTCATACTTAAATCCTTTTTTTGAAATAAATGGCAGTGTGATCCAGCCGGGCTTTGCCTCCTCCGATATCTCAATATTCAGGAATACATAATTTTTGTTAGCCACACGTTCTACCTTCCTCAAATGCACACCTGCTGCCAGCTCCACACCTTCAGGCGCCATTTTGATCATGGGCACCGCATCACCAATCTTATCGCCCCGCACCATAAGCTGCACTTTATTCCATTTCATGCCCGTCCACCAGTGAGCAGGATAAACAGTTACCTGCTGACCGTAAGAAAGAATGGATACAACAAATAATAGTACCGTAAAAAAATATTTATTCATCATATAGTTTTTATTGATTTTAGCTCCCAAAGAAAATTTCAATGCTTATTTATCCTCCGAAAACCTGATCAGCTGCACACATATAGCGCCGATGATCATTAATACGCCTGCCACCATCAGATAGTAAATAGCATGATTATTAAAAACGCTCTTTACAACAGGCCCTCCTACTACGCCATTAATGATCTGTGGTATTACTATAAAGAAATTAAAAATACCCATATAAATGCCCATCTTATGCTGAGGAATACTCTCTATGAGCATGGCATAAGGCATAGCCAGAATACTTGCCCACGCAAAACCAATGCCCAGCATGCTGATCCATAAGTAACCGGTATCTTTTATGCTATACAATAGTATCAGGCCAATACCTCCACTTAATAAAGCCAGTGCATGGGTTTTCTTTTTGCCTATTTTTTTGGCCAGCGGTATTAACAGAAAAGCAAAAGGGATAGCAAATAAATTATACAATCCAAACAGGTTGCTTACAAAGTCCCCGGCTTTATTAAACTCAGCTGAATGAGTGTCCGTGGGACTTAAACCAAAATGATGTGTAGCGATGGCACTGGTAGTAAATACCCACATAGTAAACAAGGCAAACCAGCTGAAGAACTGCACCCAGCCCAACTTCCACATATTAGAAGGGATCTTTTCAAAATCTTTAAAGATATCTGAAAAGCGCGCCTTGTTTTCTGCGGCGGTTTCTTCATTAGCAAAAGCCCTGAAATCGGCAGGCGAATACTCTTTGGTAGTAACAATAGTGTAAATAATGGTAAGCAGCAAAATAAAAGCGCCCACATAAAACGAATAGATAACATTATCCGGCACAAATCCTTCAGGTGCTACATTTGAAATGCCCATTTGAGTAAGCAGTGATGGCAGGGTGGATCCTATTACCGCTCCAATACCAATTAATATGGTTTGTACGCCAAAACCCAGGGTACCCTGCTCTTTGGGCAGCATATCTCCTACCAGTGCCCTGAAGGGCTCCATTGATACATTTACCGAAGCGTCCATCAATGCCAAAAATATTACAGCCAGCAGCAATACATTGGCGCCAATAAAAGCCGTAACGCTTGCTGAATTGGGAAGAAATACCAGACCTAAGGCGCACAGGATGGCACCAATCAAAAAATAAGGCTTTCTTCTGCCCCAGGTTTTTGACCAGGTATGATCGCCAAAATGCCCGATTATGGGCTGTACAATCAACCCGGTAACAGGAGCTACCAGCCAAAACCAGGAAAGCTGGTGCACATCGGCGCCAAAATTGGCTAATATCCTGCTGGCATTCCCGTTTTGCAGGCCGAACGCCATCTGGATACCTAAAAATCCCATGCTCATATTAATGATCTGGGCTAATGACAATCGGGGTTTCTGTCTTTTGGAAATTGCTGACATGTTCAATCGTTATATTTTTTACAAGCTGCACCTGTTTTTCCCACATGGTGCAATTTTTTCAGACCTCAAATATAATATGTATTAAGTACACATTAAAATTTATTTATAAAAAATTTCCCCTGCGTAATTAACGTTCCTTACAAAACGAAAAAAAAGAAAACACCCCTTCGCTAAAAGGAGTGGGTAGCTCTGGTTTGAAAAAACCGGAGGAACCTCACTCTGTCTATGCATTATTTGTTGTAATACTAAATTGTATTATTAAATATCATTACCGGTGAACAGCCGGGCAGCGTCTTTTGATGTTCATCCTTATATTGTTTTCTTTCCAGGCGGGTCTATACGTGTGTACAACGCTGAGTCCACGGCCTATACACGATGCCTGTGTTGCGAGACTCAGTTATGAAAAAAACATGTCCAAACAGGAATTGCTATCCTTTATTTGCCCCGGTTGCACCTGAGGCTACCTGTATTACCTCTTACAGGCTACTTCTTTCTTAAAAGTGGAACGCCTGCAATAACCCCCTGTAATATTGTGCTATATCTTTCCAGTGATAATAAGGGAACAGGTCACTTTTTACAGGTGGAATACTTACCTCATTCTCATTGTGTAAAAACTTAACAAGAATATCGTTTGAGTCTTTCTTCCTGAAAAATATGATCTGTATGTTTCCTGCCATTGGGGCCACTTTAAAATCACACCAAGCTTTATAGAAATCTGCAGGATCAGAAATACTGTTGTAGCACCCCTCTAAATGAAGCAGCATAGCCAGCGGAATAATATTACCATCATGAGCAAAGCGAAAATCGGCGCCTTTTCCATTCCTGTTAATGATCTGCTCAGCGCTGTCAATGATGCTTCTCAGCAGCGGTTTGGCATTATCCATCATAATGCCTCCGTTTAATGCGCTGTTAGCATCATTTACGTATGTTTTGTAGTTTTTACACTGCCAAAGATCAAACAGCTCCTGCCTGGTAAAAATATCGTAGAAAGAACCCTCTGTTTCTATATTCTGCATACCGCCCGCAATACCAAACAATGCCCACATAATGGTTTCAGGGCTGGTTTTCTTATCAAAAAAGCCTGTGTGAGTAAATAATGACTGAATAAGCCTGCCAGCATGAACATGCTCCTTCTGAAACTTTGCGTACCCTGGCCTCCATGTATCAGCGGCGGAACGGTAAGCAATGGCTTCCTTTGTATGGTGATTCAGATAGCGCTGCCATTTCATTCCTGAATTGCGGGATATGGATAAGGCAGGGTTAAACTCCTTTAAACGCTCACAAAATGCGTCCATACTTAGCACACAACGAACAATGGTAGTAGCACAGGCAGACACTTTACTTTCATTTGTAAATACCTGCGGATAGGATTTATACATCCGCTCCGCTATTCCTCTTTGCTCCCTGACACCTAAAGGGGAAAGATCGCCACCACGCCATTCAACTTCTTTCCATAGCAGTTGCAGTCTTTTAAGCACATCTTTTCCCAGGCCTGTTAATGCATTACGTTTTTCTGCAGCCTCAAAAAGGTCAATCATGCTTTTGTACTCATCATCACTTATCAGGTAACGTGACCCATGGCGGCCCAAATGGCTTATATAAAAAGGCTCATACCCTGCAGGCACCGGTGTTTGAGGCTTGATTTCTTTTTCAGGATAGGCAAAATATACACCGCCTGTTTTTTCAACTTGGTTAAATATTTCCTCCTTTGACGACTGCGCCTGCACAGTATTAACGGCGAAAAAAAATAGCAGAAAAAAATTAAAGATTGTCTTCACTCGATTTTTTTAAATGTATAAAATAAACCAAAAAAGTTTCACGCACCCGTTTATTTATAGTTGGGATTTTGTGTTAGATTGGGATTATACAATACATCGTTCTGAGGAATAGGATAAAGATTAAATTTATCATCCACATCCCTGCCCTCATGATTAGTATCGCCCGATGTAGGTCTTCCTTTCCAGGACCAGTTGTAGCCTTTTGTAAACACCCCGAATCTTACCAGGTCGCTCCTTCTCCAGTTCTCCATCCATAACTCTCTGGCCCTTTCATCCAGCAGGAAAGGTAATGTCAGTTGCGCATCGGTAATCTGCCCATTGGCAACATTGTGCTGATTCTGGTATGGCCCCGAATTATAAGCCCTGTTTCGCACTTCATTTACATAGGACAGGGCGTCGGCCCGAGTACCGTTTCCACCCCGCAGAATAGCTTCTGCTGCCATCAGGCAGGCATCGGCCTTTCTAAACACCGGGAAAGCGATACTGGAATACTGTGTAGGCTGCGATTTTACCCTGTCTTTGGTAACATTCCTCCATTTGGTAGTAGTATAGCCATAGTAAATAACAGAAGTCACAAAGGGCGCACCCGCTATAAAATTCTGCTTTAAAAGTGCCGGTTTATCCACTGTGCCGTTGGCCTTATAAGTAGCTGTTTTAGGGCCACCCAGCAATAGTGATCTTTTATCTTTTTTCTTATCGCACCAGGGATCAGTGGGATCAAAATCCTGGTCTTCCGGCAAAAACTTGTCTACAAAGGTGGAAGTTAGAGAGCCATTGCTGCTATAAGTGGCCGAAATACCATAATCCACAAAATCAAACATATAGTTGCTGATCGGAAACTTCAGCAAATAATTAGTTACGCCCTCTCCCTGCATCTTATCGGTATCGGTAGGTATGGCCCATAGTATTTCGTTGCACTTGTCATTGTCCTTTAAAAAGTTTTCTATGTATTGTGGCGCCAGGGTATAATTAGGGTCGTTAATTACTTTTTTGGCATACGTAAGGGCTTCGTTGTTCCTCGCTGTGCCGGTATATACCTGTGCATTCAAATAAAGCTTTGCCAGCAGAAACCATGCAGCAGCCTGGTTTGTTCTGCCAAATACTTTTTTACTGGAAGGCATCATTTTATTTTCAACATCCAGTAATTCTTTCTCTACATATTCAAAAATCTCTTTTCTTGTTTTCTGCACCGGGTAAGTACCATTGGGTGAGCTATCATCTACCCATCCTACCGCACCGTATAAATCGCAAAGGAGATAATACTGGTAGGCTCTTACAAAACGGGCTTCTGCCCGCCAGTAGTCTACTTCATTTTTGGCTACTTCCCATACACCGTACTTTTCCATAACACCCTTCTCTGTTTTTCTTAAAAACTCGTTACAAAGCGCTATAATAATATAGGCCCTGTAATAAAAATATTGAGGAAACTCAGTGCCTGTGGTCCAATCAAGCGATACGGTAGACTGGATACCATAGCCTGTACCGGTACGATAAAGAAGGATATCGGAGGGCGCTTCCTGCACCCAGAACAAGGCTCTTAAATACACGCTCCGGCCACCATCCCAGGACACATCATTACCACCAGCTCCACCCTGGCCGGCCACGGCCATAGCGCTGTATATTTTAAGGAACACGCCATGGTATCCCTCGTAAGTAGAATATACTTCATCTTCCATCAGGGCCGTTGAGGAAGTGGGCTGAAGATCAAGTTTCTCGCAGGAGGTTGAAACAATACCTGCTGCCAGTATCAGTAAAATATATTTAAAAAACTTTTCCATATACAACTATGTTAAAATTTTAAGTTAAGTGAAAACATATACATTCTTTGAGCGGGCGTGCTGGTTCCATCGATGCCGTTATACACTTCGGGATCGATACCCGGATATTTAGTAATCATGGCCAGGTTTTGAATACCGGCGCCTACACGCAGGCTGCTTTTATTTCTCAGAATATGATTAAACGTGTACCCTATTACAACGTTATCAATTTTCAGATAGTCGCCTTTGAACAGCCAGTAGTCCGAAAAATAATGCAACTTCGACCATTCGGGTGCCCATCCCCTGAAAGTGTTGGTGGGGTATTGATTGGATGCATCAAAAAAGGAATTATTGCTTCCAGAGCTCATCGTATTCCAATATACATACTGCCCGAATGCATAGTGCATATTCGTTCCAAAGTCCCAGGCTTTGTATTTTAAGGAAGTAGAGAACCCGCCATAATAAGGCACCAAAGAGCTTTTTTGGGTATCCCATTTATTGGCATCGCTGCCATCATCATTTACAAATTCCTGCGATCCGGCTACATTGGGGTCGTAAGCAGGATTATAAAATTTTTCGATGGGCTCTCCGTTCTCATTATACACCTGTTTGGCCAGGCTGTAGGTATAAGGCATGTTGCCCACTTTATGGTACTGCGCATATCGGTTTGACCCTATACTGCCGGTTTTTACCCATGTTTTTTCCGCTGGTCCATCGTACACTGTGAGCTTTTCAATTCTCGATGTATTGTAAGCAAAGTTGAAATTTACATTCCAGCTGATATTTTTGTTTCTGACAGGCACTCCTCCTATTGCAAATTCAAAACCTTTGCTCGACATTTCTCCAATATTCTGATCAATGGCCTCTGCAAAATTGGAACCTGCCGCTACCTTTACCGAATTCATCAGCAGATTGGAAGTATACCTTTTGTAAAAGTCTACCGCGCCATATAACCGGTTTTTAAAGAAACCGTAATCCAGGCCTATATTAGCAGTATTGGTTACTTCCCATTGAATAGAACGGTCGAAGGCCGAAGGACGGTAGGTAGTGTAAAAAAGGTCTCCCTCCCGGTACATAAAGTTATTGGTAGAGCCATAATAGGTAGCTTGATAAGCATAATCATTGTTGATGTTTTGCTGCCCGGTAGATCCATAGCTTACCCTAAACCTTAGCTCATTGATATTATCAACATTGCTCAGAAATTTTTCGTCGTTGATATTCCAGGCAAACGCCGCAGAGGGGAAAAACCCCCACCTCGTTTCCGGTGCAAACCGGGAAGAAGCATCGGCCCTCATAGTAGCGGTTAATAAAAACCGCTTAAAGAATTTATAATTCAGCCTCGAAAACCAGGAGGCCATCGAAACGGCTCCTTCATTGGAGTTTTCCACGCTCCCCGACACAGGCGTGCCATCGTTGTAATTAGTTATACCAGACCATGAGCCATACTTCTGCATTTCATACGTATGGCCTACCGTCAGGTCAAACTGGTGTTGCTCCAGCGATTTCAGGTAATTAATATAATAATCAAATATCGTTCGCCTGCTATAGGAACTGCTGCTTGAATTGGTAGCAATACCGCCCTTTCCGAGGTTTACATTAGAGACCGACCAGGTGGAGGGTGTATTGTCGCGGCCCTTTGAATCGTCCTTAGAATGATAAGAGCTGCTGTTAAAGCCTGCATTTAAAGTAAGATCTTCAAAGCCGTGTATTTTGTAGCTCAGAAGGAAATTGGTTAAAAGCCGGTTGTTCTTATTGGCACCCATGTTAGGAAGGGTGGCACTGGCCACAGGGTTCGATTCGCGCTGAGGTTTATTGCCCTGCTCATCGGCCCCATACATGAAATAGCCAAAAGCTTTCTGAGGGTAAGTTACGCCATTGATGGTAACCGGGCCATAATCGGCATACACCGGCTGTGTAGGATCGGTTAAAGCAGCAGCAGTAAAGGAACTTCCGCTATAGGGCGCATAAATATCGGTGTACCTGAAAGTGGCATCCAGGCTCAAATGTTTATTAAGCAGTTTGGGCGATAAGGTAAGCGCCATCGTTTTCACGTCCCTTTTTGTATTTAAAACATTTCCCTGTTCCTGGTTATACCCTGCCGACAGCCGGTAAGGTGTGTATGGCAGGGCGCCCGCTATACCAATGGTATGAAGATTGGTAATGCCCGTACGGGAAATAAGATCCTGCCAATTGGTATTGGCGTTGCCCAAAAGAGCTGTGTTCCATCCCCGTTTCTCGTATTCTGCTCTAAACTCATCGGCCGAATACACATCAAGGGTTCTGAAAGGCTTGTTTACATACACATCGCCGCGGTAAGTTATTTCGGGGGAAGTGAATTTATTACCTGCACCTGCCGCGCCCCGCTTTGTTTTTACAATAATTACTCCATTGGCGCCCCGCGCACCATAAATAGCAGAGGCAGAGGCATCTTTTAACACCGTGATACTTTCAATATCATTCGGATTGATAGAAGAAAGGCTGCCTTCAGTAAGCCCGTCTACCACAATCAGCGGATCGTTGGAAGCGTTTAGGGAAGCTCCCTGGCGTATCCTTACAGTGCCACTCGAGCCGGGCGAGCCCGACCCCTGTGTGATCTGTAATCCTGCCACTTTACCCAGCAGCAGATCGGTAGTGGTGGTGGCTTTTACCCTGCTCAATTCATCGGGCTTCAATACAGCCACGGAACCGGTAACATCTTTTTTCTTAACACCCCCGTAGCCAATCACCACCACTTCGTTCAAATTGGCAGCTAGTTTTTCCAGCTGAACAACCAATGGCCTGACATTTTCAACGGCAACCTCCCTCAATGTATAGCCCACATGGGATACTACCAAAACAGTTCCCAAAGAAGCGCTCAGCTGAAATGACCCGTTTCCGTCAGCCGTAACGGATACAGCCCTGCCCTTTATCGTAATATTAGCCCCTGCTACCGGCTCCCCAGTTTCCCGGTCCAAAACAGTACCCTTAATTTCTATACCGCTCTGCTGTGCCAGTGCATTCACTGAAACTGCAAACAGGCCCAGTAAAAAGCAAAGAACCGCCTGCAGGCGCCTCCCCTTAAATACATTCATGCTAAATAAATTTGAAAATTTTGGTTATAAATATGGCATCGCTCTAAGTTTCAAAAGTATCGGCAATCGTACCTGTTTAGAACAACGGGAGATGATAAAAGTAGATTTGCAGGTGTATAATTTTAATATAAATAATTATTAATCAAATACTTAATTAATTTTAAAAACCGCAATTAAGTAGAATATACAAGTTTGGCAGGTAGACTTATTACAATAATCACCTGCCAATTTGCTGTATTCTTTCAGAAAATACTTCTTTGGGGACGGCCAGCTTATTTTTTATTTTCAATGTATAATTGTAAACTGTTTGTGGCGAATAATGCAGGAAACCGGCAATTTTACTGCTGTCTATGATACCCAACCGATTCAATGCAAAAACCCGCAGCTCGGGGGTAAGGATATCGCCCGATTTAGAGACAATACGCTCATCACTTTTCAGCAATTCATTAAATTCGCTGATAAAATTGGGATAAATACTAAGAAAGACAGCATCAAAATTCTGAAAAAACTCCTTCAGCTCATTGGTCACCAGGGAAGAAGTGCCGGTCATTTTGAGCACTTCATCAGTTTGTTTAGCTTTTAATTTTTTATTGAGAATCAAACGGTAATCTTCCAGCTTATTGATGTAAGAAGAACAAAGATTAAAAACATATCCAATATAGGTCTCCTTCACATGATCCGATTCAGACAATTTTTTATTCAGTTCCTTTAACTCTTCATTGATCAGCAGCAGCGCCTCATTTTTCTTTTTTACCAATAACCTGGCGGCATGATTTTTTTGAAGCTGTTTATAAATAAAAACTATACAAAGCAGCAAAACAAATGAAAGTACTGAAATAAGAACAAGATACCTGAAAAGCTTATCTTTTTCCTCTTTCATTTTCTTATCATAAGAGGCTACAATAATAGGCAGCGCTTCCGATACTTCGATCATCCGGAAGCGTGCCTTTGCAAATGACGCATCTTCCATGGCACACCTGATATAGGCATAAGCCCTTTCCAGGTCGCCTTGTTTGTAAAGCATAACAGCCAGCTTCTGAAGTGCGATATAGCTTTTAACAGCCCTTTTAATGTCGGCTGCAGCAGATATAGCCAGGTATTCTTTCTGCAGATCTGATTTTCCTGTTTTTCCATAAACTTCAGAGATCCCGTACGCTATAGCACCTGTTTCAATATCATTCACTCCAAGCTTTTCATAACATGAGTCCATAAGCGCCAGAGCCTCCGCGTATTTACCCTGTTCTGTAAGCTTACCATTTAAGATCAGTTTATATGCAAGCGTATGAGGATCGGTTACCTGTAATAAGGAATCTTTATAAAAAGTAATGATACTTTTATAATGCTTTTTTTCCTGTTGCGACAATGCATTCTGCAGCAACAGGGAATAAATTGAATGAAAGAGGTGAAAATAATAACTCCATTGGCTTTTCTCCAAATCAGACCTCTTTATCCGGTCCATAATGTCGAAAGTTTCTTTGTACATTCCCATCTTACCTAACATTTCTGCAATATTCATCTGCGATTCGTATTGCAGCTGTACATTGTTCAACCGCCTGGCAATAGCATTTTTCTTTTTTGCTACCCATAACGCTGAATCTAAATTGTACTTTTTATATTCTTCAAAGATCCGGGTATACAAAATATAGCTTTTTTCAATGTCGGAATTTTGATTAACAGCAATCTTTAAGCTGTCAATACGAAACTCTTTTGTTTCTGCAAATTGGGCACGCTTTTTTATCGCATCGTCCAGCAGCTTTAATACCGAATCGGTACGGCTTTGAGCAAATAAGGCCATTGAGAAACATATCGCCGGTAAAAGAAATATTTTTTGCATAGTAAAAAATGTAAGCGAATGCAAAATCCAAAGCGTTTTTCTATTATCTGGTGCCGACTGCAGCAACTATACAGGCAATCGTTTTAGTACATTATACCGCAAATATAATATGTATTAAGTACACATTAAAATTTATTTATAAAAAAACCCTGCCGGGCAGGGTTGAATGTTGTTATACTACATAACCATTGGGGAAAACAGCTCCCTTCTTGGTAACGATAATTCCGTCTTTTATGGTGTATAGCTCGGTCTCAGCTGGCGCCAGATGCGGACCACCATTCAGGCGTACATCATCGCCTATACGGCAGTTTTTATCGATGATACAATTTTTAAGGTAGCAACGTTTGCCTATACCAATAGGCGGGCGGCCCCTGTTCTCATCGTTGGTAATATCATCTATCGTTTCATAAAAATCGCTACCCATTACATAACAGCTCACCACAGTAGACCCATATCCTATACGTGAACGAACGCCTATAACACTATGCTCAATGCGCGATGCATTAATGATGCATCCCTCTGCAATAACGGTCTTTTCGAGGGTAGTACCGCTGATCTTTGCCGGAGGCAGCATACGGGGACGCGTATAAATAGATTTTGTGTTATCAAACAAATTAAACTCCGGTATATCTGCTGTAAGCTCAAGATTAGCCTCAAAGAAAGAATAAATATTTCCTATATCTGTCCAGTACCCTTCATACTGATAGCTGGCTACCGTGTAGGAATCGATAGATGAGGGAATAATCTCTTTTCCGAAGTCGGTAGCATCAGGATGGATCTTTAACAGCAGGTCCAGCAACAGCTGCCTGTTAAAAACATAAATACCCATAGATGCCAGGTAGTTCCTGCCTTTTTGCTGCATGGCAGGGCCGGTATCGCTTACCCACTCGCCTAAGATATCTCGTGAAGGTTTTTCAATAAAAGAACTGATAAGATTTTCTTCATTTACTTTTAAAATACCAAATTCGGGAGCTTCCCTGTCACCTACAGGAATAGTTGCAATGGAGATATCCGCACCACAGGCTTTATGATTTTCGATCATTTTATGAAAGTCCATCTGATACAGCTGATCCCCTGAAAGTATTAAAACATACTCGCTGGGAAAGGCCGAAAGATGTCGCAGGCACTGCCTTACCGCGTCAGCAGTTCCCTGGTACCAGGCCGGGTTATCGGGTGTTTGCTCTGCAGCAAGTATATCAACAAAAGCAGTACTGAAAGCACTGAACCGGTAGGTATTTTTAATATGCCTGTTTAGCGAAGCCGAGTTGAACTGCGTCAGTACAAACATCCTGTTAATATCTGAATTAATACAGTTAGAAATAGGGATATCTACTAACCTATATTTGCCTGCAATTGGTACTGCGGGTTTTGACCTGCTGCTGGTTAAAGGGGCAAGCCTTGTTCCGGCGCCACCGCCCAGAATCATTGCGATAACTTCCTGCGAGATACTCATAAAATTAATTTTTAAAGTTTTTTGTTGTTGGCTGAGAGGGTATTTTAGTTAATTGATTGCGGAATCACTTTTATCAAAATTATGGTTGCTTTACCGATTCATATAATTCGATATATTTTTTAGCAGAAGAGGTCCAACTGTGGTCTATATCCATAATTTGCTGAACAATTTCTCCCAGCTGGCCGGGCTTATTCTCATACAAGTCAATGGCCCTGCCTACAGAATAGGCAATATCACCTACACTTGACTGTTCCATAGTAATGCCAAAACCACCTGGGGCACCATAGTCTGTAACAGTATCTTTCAGTCCGCCTATATTTCTTACTATAGGCACTGTACCATATCGCAAAGCATACAGCTGGTTTAAACCGCAAGGCTCTACCCTGCTGGGCATGAGTATAAAATCTGATCCGGCATATATCAGGTGGCTTAACGACTCGCTATAACCTATATAAGTATTTACAAATCCCTTTAATGTCTTGTTCATATCAGACAGGGCAGACTCTACATAAGGATTCCCTGATCCCAGTACCAAAAAGGAGGCTTTCCCGCCATACTGATATACAGACTGGCTAATGGCCTCGGGCAACAGGTCTGCCGCCTTTTCATCCACCAGCCGGCCAATAAAGCTGATCAGCGGTTTTTCAGGATCAAGGCTAAATTGCTTCATCAGCTCAGCTTTGTTAGCGGCCTTGCCGCTTTTAACTGTTTTCTGATCATAATTCTTAAGGAGGTAAGGATCTGTAGCCGGGTTCCACACATCCGAGTCGATACCATTGATAATACCGCTGCATTTACCCTTTTCATATTCAAACAGGGTTTCAAGACCGGCAGCAGACTGACGCAGCTCCTCCATATAATTAGGGCTTACGGTAGTTACTTTCCAGGCGCACTTTACAGATGAAGCCATAGGATTAATAAGACCGTTCCAATCCAGGTAACCCCAGTTCCAGGTGTCATAAGCCGGAATTAAATAATATTTATCCCAGCTAAACTGCCCCTGGTACTGGCCATTATGAATAGTAAAGATATTGGGGATATTAGCCAGCTGGTAGCGAAAAGCATGGGCATGCTTACAAAAGAAGGGAATGAAACCCGCCTGGTGATCATGGCAATGCAGTATATCCGGTTTATGATGCCAACGGCTGATCCAATCGCACACAGCCAACTGGAATGAGATGAACCTTTCTGCATCATCATCGTAACCATAAATTTTTTCCCTGTCAAGCACACCGTTGATATCTACCAGGTAAAGATCAAAGCCAAGTTTATTGGTCTTCTCCTTAATTACACTATACTTAAACCAATGGCTTCCCAGGGCTTGTCCGCCCTCATGAACCAGTTCCCATTCATTGTCGTATAAAAATTTAGTACGGTACATGGGCATTACTACTTTTGCTAAATGGCCCAATTCGTTTTGATACTTAGGCAAGGCTCCTACTACATCTCCAAGTCCCCCGGCTTTCGCCATAGGGTAGCATTCCGCCGATACGTGAACAATCTCCATAATTTATAATTGCTTCGACTAAAAATAGTAATAATTTGTATAAAACAAACAACAATCTATTTAATTTAAAATTTTTAGTTACGTTTTATCTCTTTACATTTAACACCGCAATTAACAAAAACGATTTTATGAGTACACAAAAAACGAACTGGTCCCAATTCGGAACACTAATTACTGTATTCTTTTTTTGGGGCTTTGTTGCTGCCAGCAACGACATTCTGATCCCGGTTTTTAAAAAAGCATTTGACCTCTCCCAAACGCAAAGCCAGTTGGTTTCTTTTGCTTTTTATGTAGCATATACCGTGGGATCTATTATTTATATGCTTATCTCTAAAAGCATAAAGCAGGACATCACTAACAAAATAGGTTACAAGAACGGCCTTATAGTAGGATTGATCATTTCTGCCCTGGGTACGCTTCTGTTTTATCCTGCTGCAAACATGGGATCTTTCGGACTGATGATATCAGGATTGTTTATTGTAGGACTTGGCTTCTCGCTTCAGCAGATAGTAGCCAACCCGCTGGCCATTGAGTTAGGCCCTCCGGCCACCGGTTCCCAGCGGCTTACATTAGCTGGTGGTATTAATAATTTCGGAACTACTATCGGACCTCTTATTGTAGCTTTCGCCATTTTCGGTTCTGCAGAGTCCAACACGGAAGCAAGTATTGAAAGTGTAAAAACGCCTTACCTTATTTTGGGCGCCGTCTTCATCCTGGTAGCCATTATGCTTAAATTCTCATCGTTACCGGCTGTTACTGCTGTAAACACTGAAGATACTGAAGACAAACAGCCCGGCCATCACAGGAGCTCGGCCTTTAAGTACCCGCAATTAGTGCTGGGTATGATTGCCATATTTTTATATGTAGGTGTAGAAGTTGCCACTGCCGCTAACCTACCTGCTTATATGGAAAAAGATCTCGGGTTTCATACTAAAGATGTAGCACCATACATATCCCTTTACTGGGCCAGCCTTATGATTGGACGCTGGGGCGGAGCCGTGGAAGCCTTTGATGTAAACGCCGGAGCAAAGAAGATCTTAAGATTTTTAGCGCCCTATCTTGCCTTTGGAGTATTCCTGATAGTAAATGCTATTGCCCGGCATGACCTGGCGCCATTTTATATTTATGGAGCTATCATTCTTATTATGATTGCCGGGGATATAGCCAGCAAAGGCAACCCTGCTAAAATGCTGCTCATTTACTCCATATTAGGCATTACAGCGCTGATAATAGGTATGACTACTACCGGTATGGTATCAGTCTATTCTTTTACAAGCGTGGGATTATTCTGCAGCACACTTTGGCCCTGTATTTTTGCACTGGCCATTAACGGGCTGGGCAAACATACAAACCAGGGCTCCGGCTATCTTATTATGATGATAATGGGTGGCGGTGTTATGAGCGTGGCTCAGGGAGCACTGGCCGATGCTACTTCCATTCACGCCAGCTATGTGATAGGTGTAGCCTGCTTTTCTTACCTGGTATTTTATGCATTGCGCGTAAGCAGCATCTTAAAATCCCAGGGCATTGACCTTGACAAAATTGCAAAAGGCAGTGGCCACTAAAACGATTCATTCATTTTTCTAAATCTTGCATATATGAGCGTTATAGACCTTTCAAAGGAAATTGGAATTGGAATTGACATTGGTGGAACAAACACTAAATACGGCCTGGTAAATCACAGGGGTGAAATACTGGAAAAAGGTAATATAAAAACAGATGCCTACCCTACTATAGAATCTTTTATTGATGCTTTGCACAATGCGCTTTTGCCTATTATCAGTAAATATCAGAACGGAACTAAATTAGTGGGTATAGGCGTAGGCGCCCCTAACGGGAATTACTACACCGGAACCATTGAGTACGCCCCTAACCTGATATGGAAAGGGATACTGCCTATTGCAGAGCTCATGACCAAAAAGTTTGGTATCCCCTGCGCTTTAACTAATGATGCCAACGCAGCGGCAATGGGAGAAATGATGTATGGCGCCGCAAGGGGCATGAAGGATTTTATTATGATCACTTTGGGCACAGGCGTGGGAAGCGGCATTGTTTCAAATGGAAATATCATGTACGGACATGATGGTTTTGCAGGAGAATTAGGGCATATCATTGTACGCCCCGGCGGACGCAAGCATTGGAGCACCGGGCATCATGGCCCGCTTGAAGCCTATTGCTCGGCAACAGGCATCACCATTACTGCCAAAAAATTAAGAGTAGAAAATCCTGATTCTTTATTAAATGAAATACCTGAAGAGCAGGTGGACTCCAAATCGGTTTTTGAAGCTGCTGAAAAGGGCGATGCTGCGGCTATAGAAGTATTCCGTTATACCGGGCAAATACTGGGAGAAGCATTGGCCAATTTTATCATGTTCTCTTCGCCGGAAGCCATTATACTTTTTGGTGGTGTTATTAAAGCAGGCGATTATATTATGAGGCCTACCAAAGAGCACATGGAGAAAAACCTGTTACCGATCTTTCAGAATAAAGTAAAACTGGTGTTCAGCGAATTAAAAGAGGCTGATGCAGCCATATTGGGCGCCAGCGCACTGGTGTGGGAATCGTAAAAAAACACGAGGTGTGCCTGAAAATTTTAATACCAACAACCCCGGACATGATCCGGGGTTATTTACTAAACAGCTATTATACTACAAGCATCATTATCACCGTCTTCGGGTAAGTAGCTGTAGCTACTCCAATACAGGTACTACAGACTTAATACAGCATATAAAATATTAATTGATCAAGCTATAATCTATACCAGTAATGAAAAAAATAATCAGTGTACTAAGCTTCATCTGCATAGCTCTACCGGTCATTTCACAAAATGCCCCAAAAAGAAACTGGGAAGATATTGACCTTTCCCTGGCTGTAAGCAACGATACTATTAAAAGAAAAGGGTTTACCATTGTATTCATTAACCAATCAGAACACTTCAGCAAAAGTACCGGTGAGCGCATGATAGAAACTTTCTTTAAAGTATATCCGCAGGAAGCCAGGCTTTATAACAGGAACACAAGAAAGCTGATTACTTTTGTTATAGATCCCGGATACACAGGTGTTGCCGCGGCTTCGGGCGGGGTGATAAAGGTAAATCCCGAATGGATGATCAAAAATCCCGAAGACCTGGACGTTGTCACCCACGAGGCCATGCACATTGTGCAAAACTATCCCGGAGGAGCCGGGCCGGGATGGATTACAGAAGGTGTGGCCGATTATGTACGTTACAAATTAGGTGTTAACAATGCCGCCGGTAAGTGGAGCTTACCGGAGCTTTCAGAGAAACATCATTATACCAATGCCTACCGCGTAACAGCCAGGTTTTTTGTATGGATAGAAAAAAATTATAACAGGAAGCTGGTTAAAAAGCTGGATCACGCTATGCGCACCAAAACCTATACAAAGGATTTCTGGAAAAAAGAAACAGGGAAAACGGTGGACGAGCTTTGGGATGATTATAAAAAGAATCCGGAGATCTGATCATAAAGCAAAGCAAGTTGCTTTTGAACAGGTTCAATTACACAAAACAGATCAATACCAGGTAATGATAAAAAAACTCACACAGCTAACAGGGCTCCTCTGCATCACCTGCACTATGGCGCAGGCCCAGGAAAATAATCTTATACAGTATGTAAATCCATTAATAGGTACTGCAAAAATGGGACATACTTATCCCGGAGCTACAGTGCCTTTTGGAGCAGTACAGCTAAGCCCTGATACTGATACCATCCCTTATGCAGGGCCCGATGGGAAATACACAGGCACCGCATATAAATACTGCGCCGGTTATCAATATGACGATCCCACAATTGTTGGCTTCAGCCACACTCATTTCAGCGGGACAGGACATTCAGACTTAGGCGATTTTTTGATCATGCCCACCACCGGAAAACTGCAGCTCAATCCCGGCACGGCCGACAAGCCCGAAACCGGTTACCGCAGCCACTTCAGCCACGCCAGTGAAGTAGCAGCGCCCAATTATTATAAAGTACAGCTTGATGATCATAACATCACCGCAGAACTGACCACCACTACCCGTGTAGGGGTACATCAATACACATTCCCTAAGGCGGAAGAGGCGCATATTATCCTTGACCTGATGCATGGCATTTATAATTACGAGGATAAGAACGTATGGACCTTTGTACGCGTAGAAAACGATACATTAATTACAGGCTACAGGCAAACGCATGGCTGGGCAAAGACCCGAACCGTATATTTTGCCATGACTTTTTCAAAGCCTATAGAAAGCTATGGTTACGCGCAGTTTAAAAAACAGGTGTACCAGGGTTTCTGGCGCCGGTTCAACGTCAATCAGAATTTCCCTGAAATGATCGGGCAAAACCTGAGGGCTTATTTTAATTTCAAAACAGAAGAAAATGAAAAAATAAAGATCAAGTTCGCACTTTCGCCCGTAAGCGCCACCAATGCTTTGCAAAACCTGCGTACAGAAACACCGGGCTGGGACTTTGCCGCTATTAAAGCGGAGGGCCAGCAGCAATGGAACAATGAGCTGAGCAAAATACAGGTAGAAGCGTTGAGCAAAGATGACATGATCAACTTTTACACCGCCATGTACCACACTTTCCTGGGGCCAACCGTTTATAACGACATCAATGGAGAGTATAAAGGATTAGACCAGCAGGTTCACAAGGCAGACGGGTTTACCAATTACACTACCTTCTCTCTTTGGGACACTTACCGCACCCTACACCCTTTCTTCAATCTTGTTCAGCCAGGCAGAAATGCTGATATGATAAAAAGCATGATGGCGCATCAGCAGCAAAGCGTGCATAAGATGCTGCCGGTATGGAGCCATTATGCCAATGAAAACTGGTGCATGAGCGGCTATCACGCCGTACCCGTAATTGCAGATGCCATTATAAAAGGAGTGAAAGGTTTTGATTATAACAAGGCGTTAGACGCCTGTATAGCTACAGCCAATGTAAAATATTATGATGGACTGGAAGACTATATCAAACTTGGATATGTTCCCGACGATAAAAGAGGCAACTCCGTTTCTACAACATTAGAATATGCTTTCGATGACTGGAGCATTGCTATGGCTGCCAAAAAGCTGGGCAGAACTGCCGTGTATGAAACCTTTATCAAACGTGCCCAGAACTGGAAGAACGTTTATGACGCTTCCATTGGTTATATGCGTCCCCGCCTGAGCGATGGCAGTTTTAAAAAAGATTTTGATGTACTCTCCACGCACGGACAAGGATTCATAGAAGGAAACGCCTGGAACTTCAGCCTGTTTGTTCCGCAGGATCCCGAAGGAATGATAACGGCAATGGGCGGCGAAAAGAAATTCCTGCCACACCTGGATTCCCTTTTCACCATGCACCTGCCCGATGAATTTTTTGCCCATACAGAAGATATTACCCGTGAAGGCATCATTGGGAATTATGTACATGGCAACGAGCCATCGCACCATGTAGCCTATCTGTACAATTTCACATCGCAGCCCTGGAAAACGCAGGAGCGTGTGCGCATGATCCTGAAAAAGCAATATCAGCCCGGTATTGACGGCCTGGGTGGCAATGATGATTGCGGACAGATGAGCGCCTGGTACATTTTCACCAGCCTGGGCTTTTACCCGTTTGCCCCAGGAAGCGAAACTTACCAGCTTGGCAGTCCGGCTATTAAAAAAGCTACTATCAGTTTAGAAAACGGCAGCAAGCTTACTGTAGAAGCAAGAAACCAATCCGAAAAAAATGTATATGTATCTAAAGTAACTTTTAACGGAGTGCCCGTAACAGGTCATGCCATTGATCATAGCACACTCCTCAAAGGAGGCTCACTGGTATTTTATATGTCGGCAAAGCCGAAGAAATAAGTGTTAATGATTACATTTACCAGAGATATTATTAATGATTCCTGTTATATTTCTGGTTTATGAAATCAAGCTTTACCATTGCCACGCTTTTAATGCTGCTATTTGCCTGCTCGCCACGGCCATGGCAAGCTACCAACAAAGTATATAAAAAGAAGGCCGGCTCTTATGGCAGACTGATACAGCAGTATCCGTTGAAAGATTCGGGCACTTTATTCGTTGGCACCGTTAATTTTTCCATGCGAAGGCCAAATTTTGTAATTATACATCATACCGCGCAAAACAGCTGTGATGAAACTTTAAAAACCTTTACCACAACTACAAGAGAAGTAAGCGCCCATTATGTTATTTGCAAAACAGGCACTGTTTACCATATGCTGAGCGATATGCTGCGGGCACAACACGCCGGTGTAAGCCGTTGGGGAGCCGTTACCGATCTGAATAGCTGCAGCATAGGTATAGAGATAGATAATAACGGGAATGAATCTTTTACGGATGAACAGATTGGCAGCTTGCTTATGTTGTTAAAGCGCTTAAAGCAGGCATACAACATCCCCGCCGCTAATTTCCTGGGCCATGCAGATGTAGCGCCAGGTCGTAAGGTCGATCCCAGCAAATATTTCCCCTGGGAAAAGCTGGCCAATGAAGGATTCGGGATCTGGTACGATACCGCGAACGTAGTGCCCCCACCAGGCTTTGACGCATTGCAGGCACTTAGAACTATAGGCTATAATATCAATAAGCCCGGAGATGCTATTCATTCGTATAAGCTGCATTTCAATTCACAGGACTCCATTCCAACACTTACAGCCACCGATGCTAAAATTATTACAAGCCTGTTGGAAAAATACAGGTAAAAGTTTTTGGTGAACAGGTTAATAAGGTGCAGTATGGACACAGGCAATCGGTGTACCTGTTATAATACCTGGCAGTTAATTACGGTGCTGCTAAATACCTATACAAAGAATTTTTTACTTTGCTCCCATTCTTTCCGGCCCAGGCCGGCATATACATGCCTTTCGCTGTGGTAAGAAGAACGCACCAGCGGACCACTTTCCACGTAATCCAGGCCCATTTCGTAACCGGCGTCCCTGTAATGTGCAAACTCATCAGGATGCACAAAGCGTTGCACCGGCAGGTGTTTGGGTGTAGGTTGCAGGTACTGGCCAATAGTCACCACATCGCAGCCATTATCTTTCAGGTCCTGCATAGCCTGCAGCACTTCCTCTTTGGTTTCTCCCAGGCCCAGCATAATACCGCTTTTGGTGCGCATGCCGCCTTCTTTCAAAGTCCTTATCACTTCCATACTGCGCCAGTACTTGGCCTGGATGCGCACCTGCTTGCTAAGGCGCTCCACGGTTTCTATATTGTGCGATACCACTTCTGGGGCGGCATCTATTACGCGTTGTATATCGTCCTTCTTTCCTTTAAAATCCGGTATAAGGGTTTCCAGGGTAGTACCCGGACTTAAATTCTTAACCGCTTTTATGGTATTGTGCCATATAGTGGAGCCGCCATCCTTTAATTCATCCCTGTCCACAGAAGTGATTACTGCGTGCTTCACCTTCATCAAAAAGATAGCCTCTGCCACCCGTTGCGGCTCGTCCCAGTCCAGCTCGGTAGGCCTTCCCGTAGCCACGGCACAAAAGCCACAGCTTCGGGTACAAATATTGCCCAGTATCATAAACGTGGCCGTACCGGCGCCCCAGCACTCGCCCATATTGGGGCAATTGCCGCTTTCACAAATAGTATGCAGCTTATGGGTGTCCACCAGGCCGCGCACGTGCTTGTACTCCTCTCCTATCGGCAGCTTCACGCGCAGCCAGTCGGGCTTTTTCACTCTTGTAGTAACAGGTAATTCCGTCATGCTGCGAAAATAATGCTTTTTGATCTGAAAGCCGTACTGCCGGCAGGCAGTATGGTTGGGGCTGTGAGAAGCAGAACATATCCCGGCTCCGGTTCACGCTGCTACAGTCTACGGCCCCGGCCCAAAGCCGTGGCTAAACCTTTCGCATCGTGCAGCCTTTGTACTAACAATAAATGGCGGCTTTTTGTTTGAAGCGTGCGCTGCATTCATTAATCGGGAGGCTTTCCTATCACCTGATCGAGCTAGTCCGGAATATGAATCTCATATAAACTTTTGTGTATATTTGAGTAGGCCATTTTAAGAGAGACACCAATCACCAAATTGTAACCAACCAATTCAAAATATATGAAAAGCATCAAAACCACACTTTCAGGGTTGATATATACCCGAACAGCTGATATCGGTTTGACGTCAGGCCCTTAAATGTTGTAGCCAATACGGGACAACAGGATAACTAAATTAGTAGATAGACAAAAAATATTGACAATTTATTTCGCATGACAAAATAATGAGTCGAGCATATGTAATAGGACCTTGGGGCTTGACGTTCTATGAATACCACACCTGCACAAAGCCCTGTTCGTTGGGCGTAATCTGACAGCCGATTCTTAGCACATAGAGCATTACAATTTAATAAAATAAATTTAAATGAGTAATGAATCCTTAACAAATAAATCTTCTCTTTCAGTACTGGTAGTCGGGGAGGATGTTCAATGTGACATCTTAAAGAGCTGCTATCTTCAAGATAATCCATTAGTAAATAGTGTTCAACACGAAATAAGTGGTCACCATGCTTTGGGTGCGATTCAAAACCATTACATTAATACAATT
This sequence comes from Niabella sp., assembly GCA_027493055.1. Classification (GTDB taxonomy): domain Bacteria; phylum Bacteroidota; class Bacteroidia; order Chitinophagales; family Chitinophagaceae; genus Niabella. The sequence continues at coordinate 33,112 of JAPUDO010000074.1, forward strand.
TTTATTGATCCTTATACTGTTTACGGAGGTCTCGATGAGGCAACATTTATAATTTTTAAGATAAGATTAGAATTTCCTGAAATTGTTTTTGTTTTATTTCTTGACGATGATAAACTTTCTAATATAGAATACGATTTGTTTACAAGCGAAGGCCCGATGTCTAGTCCTTTAAAAATAAAACATAACGATTTATTTGACAAGGAACGTTCAAGGTTAAGGCATTACTTTCACCTTTCAAAAAACACCAACAGCTTAAATTTTTCAAACTCTTTAAATGCAGTTTTAAGGAGTTGCCAAATTTGGCACCAGTCATTTTTAAACAAACCTGTCGAAAAGAAATTATATGAATACGATGTTGCGCTTTCATTCGCTGGAGATGACAGAGATTTAGCAGAAAAAATTGCAACTGAACTTAAAAAACATGGTGTTCGAGTTTTTTATGATTCATTTGAACAATCCAATTTATGGGGTAAAGACTTGTTTACTTATTTACATGAGATATATTCTAAAAAATCAAGATTTTGTATAATGCTTGTTTCCGAAACGTATTCAAAAAAAATGTGGACAGTTCATGAACGCAGGTCTGCTCAATCCCGAGCTTTAAAAGAAAGAGATAACGAATATATTCTTCCTTTAAGAATTGATAATACGGAATTACCTGGGCTTCCGGATACGATTGGTTATTTAGATATTGAAAAGTACGGCTATCTTGAAATTTGTCGACTTTTTATACAAAAATTAGGCGGCACACTTAGTCATTTTTCCTAGACTACGCCCAACATTCGGTTTGACTATATGGCGGCTGGACGAATATATACTCGGCTTTTTGTTTGTTATTCTGCTTCAGTTTTGGCTGACGAATAACGCGGCACAATAGAATGAAAATTTAGTTATATATTTAGCTTCGGTTACAGGCAGACGCCCGCCTGACCGCACACCCCGCCCGTGCCGGTACGGATGGGGCAGGAATCACGGATTACCGCCACATCACCAAGCCGTAGAACGTTACCTGGCATTTTTATCCGACACAGTCCGATAAAAAAATACGACTTTCGTCCCCGTTCTGAAAGTTCAATCGTCATTAATTCGAACTATAAAATTTAAAAAATGAAAGAATTTGCATTAATTTTCAGACTAAAGGACGTAGCCGACTTTAAACCATCACCTGAGCAAATGCAGGAAAGAATGAATTGGTTAGCAGGCATCGCTTCACAAAACAAATTAGCGGACAAGGGCAACACCCTTTTGCCCATTCCGGGAAGTGCGAAAACCGTAAAGCCTAACAATGTAGTAACGGACGGGCCTTATACCGAAATTAAGGAGTTTATTAGCGGTTACATTGTTGTAAAAGCTGAAACTATTGATGAAGCAGTAGAAATGGCAAAGGGAAATCCGATTTTTGACCAGGTAGGCGGAAACATTGAAGTGAGAGAAGTTTTAAAACGTGATTAGCGCAAAATCACATATCGAGCTTTTACCGCACTTATTCCGACAGGAATATGCTAAAATGACGGCAGTTTTGTGCCGTCATTTTGGGTTAAAACACATTGAAATCGCTGAAGATATTGCCAGCGATACCTTTTTGAAAGCATCGGAAAATTGGGCAGTTAACGGAATACCAGAAAACCCAACAGCCTGGCTTTACGCAGTTGCTAAAAACAAAACCAAAGACTATTTCAAACACATTGCAGTTTTTGAAACACAAATCAAAGAAGCGATAAAACCAACCGGACCTGAACCAGAACAAAATTTTGAGTTTAGCGAACAAAATATTTCAGACAGTCAGTTAGCAATGATTTTTGCGGTTTGCAATCCAACAAATTCAACCGAAAGCCAAATTTGTTTGGCACTTCAAATTCTTTGTGGCTTCAGCGTGGAAGAAATCGCCAACGCTTTTTTGACAAAAACAGAAACGATAAAGAAACGTTTGTTTAGATCAAGCGCCAATATACGAAATGACAATTTTCACACACAGACATTACAAGAAACGGAAATCAAATCACGCTTAGACACCGTTTTGAAAACTTTATATTTGCTGTTCAACGAAGGTTACTTCTCCAAAACAAATAATCGGCAAATCCGGAAAAACTTTTGTTCGGAAGCTGTAAGACTAACGCTAATATTAACAGATAACTACTCTACAAACACATCGCAAACAAACGCTTTACTTGCTTTAATGTGTTTTCAAAGTTCACGACTTGAAGCAAGAATAAATGACAAAGGCGAAGCCGTTTTGTTTGACGAACAAGACAAAACTTTGTGGGACAAAACACTGATTGAGAAAGGAAATTATCATTTGGTAAACGCTTGTAACGGAACCGAAGTTTCAAAATATCATTTGGAAGCAGGCATTGCTCATTGGCATACAACACCGACAGACCAAAATAAATGGCAACACATTTTACAACTTTACAATCAGCTTATCCTTATTGAGTATTCGCCCATAATAGCATTGAACAGGACATTTGCATTTGCTAAAGTTTACGGACACGACAAAGCAATTCCCGAAGCTGAAAAATTAAACCTGACAAACAGCAATTATTTTCACGAATTGTTGGGCTACTTATATGCAGACACAGACTTTGACAAAGCAATTTACCATTACGAACAAGCAATGGGACTGACAAAATCCAAAATCGAAAGACAAACGCTGACAAAAGAAATTGAGCGGCTGAAAGAACAAAACAGCAGGTAACAATAGATTTTGTGCAAGCGTGGCTGACGGAATAAATCCCGGCTGTTGTGCTCCTATCCGCTTCAGTCCGGGCGGGACGAATATCTATCAGCTTTTGTACTTATCTTCAATAAAATTATGAATCAGCAGCGGTTACGGGCAGACGGAATACTAATTACCAACCTGCATAAAGCCGCCGGACATTGGTGGCAAGTGTAACAGACAACCGAAACAATAAGAAACAATGCAAGACTTACTATTTGACTTTATATCAAAATACGTTTCTCTGACAGAAGAGGAGAAGAACGCAATCATTTCTTTAGATATATTCCACTCGGCAAAGAAAGGGACTACTTTACTCAAAGAAGGACAAAAAACAAAGTATAGTTACTTTGTTCTAAAGGGCTGTATTCGCACATATTACATCATAGAAGGAGAAGAAAAAACAACAGCATTCTACACAGAAATGGAAGGACTAACACCATATTGTGTAAAAAGCGATAATCCATCGGAATATTATATAAGTTGCATAGAAGACACTATACTTATCGTTTCAAATTCTGATATGGAAGTAGAAATAAACGGCAGGTTTCCAAAGTTTGAAACTATGTGCAAAATACTTTCCGAAGAGCTTTTAGCTAAAGAAAGAATAGATTTTGACAAGTTTAAAACTTCTTCTCCTGAGCAACGATATTTGAATTTATTACAATCCCGACCAGACCTTATTCAGCGTGTGCCACAACATCAATTAGCAAGTTATCTTGGTATAAAACCTCAATCATTAAGCAGGCTAAGAGCAAGAATTCTTGAAAAAAAATAAAAGTTGAGATAATATCTTAACTTAAGTGAACGTTTTTAAGCTACTTGCCAATCTAATTTTGCAGTCTCGTTTTAACATCAATGGAAAAAGATATGCAAAAGAAAATTTTATGGATTGGACTTGTCTTAGTGTTAGCAAACAATTTACAGGTAAAAGCACAATATGCAAAGGAAGATAGCACCTACCGAAAACATTTTATTGGTAGCACGATGTTTTTACTGGGTAATCTGGCTTCCGTAAATCCCCCCGGCTTCGCTCAAATCAATTTAGGTTATCGTATTACAGGAAAAGATGTAATTTCTCTTGAACTGATAACCTGGAAACATGCCTGGCCACTTGGTATTAACCCATTTTATAATAAATCATACGGGAAGCCGGAAGAGAAATTTCCCGGTTATATAAGAGAATATGGAATTGGCCTGGCTTATCAAAGATATTTCTGGAAAGGTCTTTATGTAGCCGTACATGCAATGCCTATGTGGCAAACATTTAAGAATGAAAACGGTGATAAATTGGATAATGGTTTCATTATATTCAACACTATCCGGGCGGGTTATCACATTAAACTCCTGAAGGACAGGTTTTTTATAGAGCCTTCTCTTGGTATTGCCGGCCGCGCCTTTTACACGGAAATGCCCAATGGATTTAAAGAAAAAGATGACAAATGGCCAAAATACACGCCAGAGCCAGGTCTGCATTTCGGGTATAATTTTTAGTTCCAAATTATTTACAATAAATATTCAAGCAAATGAACAATAAAATTTCAAAAAGTTTAGCGTTCTTGTTTCTTACCTCTTTGCTGTTGTTTTCTTGTAAAAAAGATAATGACAAACCCAATAATAGTGGTTCTGATAAACGAAAAGTAAAGTACGAGCTGTCAGGAAATTTTACAGGAAAGCTATTGGTCGTAACGTCAACCAATACGGGAGCTTTACAACAATTTAATGGAGTAGCATTGCCTTGGACGAAAGAGATACAATACGATAAAAATGTAATGGCTGCAGGAGCGGGCGTCCAAACAGAGAATGAAAACAGAGGTGTTGCAGGGCAAACGTTCACACTGAAAGTATATATAAATAACAAGTTGAAAGACACAAAAACAGTGACTGCCGATGCAAACGGAATGATAAATATCTCGATGGCATTTTATACATTTTAAAAACAGATACTGATGAGTAACTGTTAAAATTCAGACAGCTTAAAAGACCAAACTCATTCCCTTTAACATTGCCTGGGGGGACAGCTAAAATCCGGGCAGGAAATGTATATGTCTGAAAGTACTTCCATTATTTTAAATTTATTTTTGACATGGATACTTTCATTAAAAGCCAAAAATGTCAAACATAAATTTATTGACATAGCTCTTTGGGTTTTCTTCGTCATTTTTTCATTGAATACTATCGGCAATCTATTTGCTCATACAAACTTTGAAAATACTTTTCTATCCTAACACTAATCTTTGCATTACTCTTGTTTAAAATTTTATGGGAGAAAAATAACAAACGCACTAAAACAGGAAAAACTAACAATCAATTTAACGAAAAATAAATACTAAACCACATTGACCGAAAAGGGCACCCCACCAGCCACCAACATCGTATTGGCAATATTGCGGTGTGACGAACATATACTCGGCTTTTTGTTTGCTATTCTGCTTCAGTTTTGGCTGACGAATAACGCGGCGAAAATTTAGTTATATATTTAGCTTCGGTTACAGGCAGACGCCCGCCTGACCGCACACCCCGCCCGTGCCGGTACGGACGGGGGCCGGAATCACGGATTAGCGCCACAAACGCCAAACCGTACTGTTGGCCGCAAAAACATATACCTCATGAATTACGACGTGTTTATATCACATTCATCAAAAGACATGGGCAAATACATTATTCCCTTATGCCAAGCTCTTGAAAGTTATGGTATAAAATATTGGCTTGATGCAATTGAAATTGAATGGGGCGATAATCTGATAAACAAGATAAATGATGGCATTATCCAGTCTCAATATATGCTTATTTGTTTTTCAGAAAACTTCCTACTAAGTAACTGGACAAATTCCGAGTTTACTTCTGCATATTCAATTCAAAATAATGATGGTAGAAAAAGAATATTACCTCTTATTTTAAACTCTAAAGAAAAAATTTTAGAAAAAATTCCTTTATTAAACAGCATAGTTTATAAAGATATGTCCTTAGGATTTGATGGCCTTTCAGATTATTTAAATAATCTGATCAACCCTATAAATCAAACAAACAAAGAAGATTTAATGTCAATATTTGTTCAATCAAAATACAGTGGTAAAAAATTTAGGTTCAGCGTACCCAAAACCGCAAGTTATAAAATGCTTCGGGACAGAGCAATAAATACATTAGGTCTTAACGAGTCTGTTGAAGTAGGTGCTAGTGATTCTTTTAAAATTAAATGGGTATTTATTGATAGTGATATTGATCATGAATGGAATAATTTAAAAAAGCATGAACAAAACGCTATTGTAGCATTCATTAGAAGTAATAAAGGAGTTAAAAAAATTTATGATGAATATGAACAAGTAAATTCCGATTGGAAATTTGAATCTAAACTATTTTTTTTATACGCAGTTGAAGATATAAAGGACGAATCAAAAAGAGTGAGTTTTTACATAAAAGAAAATCCTGATTCATCAGAAGAAAAAAAACCAGGACGGCGTTTTCTCTTTGATTAAAATTTTCTGCAGCCAACAGGTGCATTCGTGTTATGCAGGTAGGCACCCGCCTGACCAGATGGACGGGGATAATACCAATTACATAGCCAGAAAGTGGGCTGGCGCAGACTTCCTGTTTAAAAAGAGAACAGCTCATTCCTACAATGAAACAACCTGCAGTTACTATAATAAGGGAAGATTCCAAAAGCACAGCAAATGAATCTTATCTTTACCCAAAATACACATAATGACATCAGAAGTAGTTTACAATGGTGGTTTACGTACCACCTGCACCCATTTGAAGAGCAGCTCCGGTTTTGAAACAGATGCTCCTGTTGATAATAACGGGAAAGGCGAACGGTTCTCCCCTACCGATTTGCTGGCTACAAGCCTTGCGGCCTGTATGATCACAGTAATGGGCATTAAGGCCCGGAGCATGGACTTTGACTTAAATGATATTAAGATAGAAGTACTTAAAAAGATGGCTGCTGATCCGCGCCGTGTAAGTGGTATTGACCTGAAGTTCCATATACCGGCTTCACTTGCAGGCATTGATGATAAAACAAAAACGATCTTAAAGAACACGGGACTTACCTGCCCTGTAGCCAAAAGTCTGCACCCCGGTATTGTGGTAGATATTGACTGGGACGCCTGGGCCTGATCTTTTAAAACAGTGCAAGTTAACTGTAATGTACCCGTTATGATAGTTGAGCGTTAAAAAATAAATAATCAACATTCAACACCCAATTTTCAATGCTCATTTGGAATGATTAGTATTAAACAGTGATTACCGGGTATTGCGTATTGAGTTATTTAATTTTTGCCACAGAAGCACAAAAACGCTAAGTGCTTTCTTTATGTCTTCGTGCTTTTGTGGCACATGATTATTTTACAACATCCTTTTTAGCTTTCCATCAGTATTTAACCTCATCGGAAAAATCATACTTCACGCCCTCATACCCCAAGGCACGGCGCATAAGGCCTAGCTGCCCCAGCAGGTAACTTTCCCTGTCCATTGCCATGCCTACTGCGTTCAAAATGTTTTCTTCTACAAAATCAATACCCATACCCAGGTTATAAGGTTGAGCCAGATCTTCATCTGTGATCCGGTGCAGCTTATCGTATAGCTGGGGAGAGATCCGGTGCCATTGCTTTCTCAGATCTTCCAGTTCAGGATAAGTTGCACTGTTATCCAACGCTTTAGCATCTTTGAATAATGCTTCATGCGGATCTTTATCCTCAACACCCAAAATATTCGCCAGCCAATAACGGGTATTAACCATGTTTCCTGTTATCCATATAAAATGGTTGGTGCTGTTATTAATGCGTGTTAAAGCATCAAGGCCGGTTATGTTACGTACCATATTATCAAAAAGCTGGGTATGTGTACGATATTGAGGAATTACAACCTGCAGCGCCTTTGACTGAAGTACCAATTCCTTTTCTTTAATATCAAACATAATAGCTGTTTTAAAGGTTAAAAAATAATTATGGTTGAAACAGCACTAAAAACATGCCATCAGAAGCGGGGTCATTATTTTTTAACTATCCTTCTTCCGCCAGTCTTTTCACTTCGGCAATGCCTTTAGTAAATCCGTTGATCATCATCTGTTCAAAATCTTCAAAAACTTCAACCGACATTTCAAGGTATGTAATTCCGTCTTTTTCTTCCAGGTCATACTTTTCCATGGCCCCTGCAAAGGCTTTCACTTCATCGCTGGTAGTATCTTCCACTCCCTTGATTATCTGGCCCTGATGAGAAAAATAAACTTTGCGGGGAACATCCAGCTCTGTTATAGTAGCGATCATGCCGTTATTATCAGGATCAAGAAAAACAGTCCGGCCGCCTACCTGCCAGTCGCTTTCCATGCGCGACCCATCAGTAAAAAACCTGGTCCATTTGCCGTAGGTATCAGTTGTCCAAAGTATATCCCAAACTTTTTGAACAGGTGCATTGATCTCTTTTGAAAATTTCAGATTTTTCATTTTTTACTTTTAATGATTAAAATACTATGCTCCGGCGGCTGCTTCCAGGTCGGCTATTACAATCTTTTTCATTTTCATCATAGCCTCTGTAACTTTCTTAGCCTTTTCTTTATCAGGATGGTTCATCAGCTGGATTAACTGCTGTGGCACAATCTGCCAGCTTACGCCAAACCTGTCTTTCAGCCAGCCGCATTGACTTTCTGCGCCACCATCCTTTGTCATATTGTTCCAGTAATGATCAGTTTCTTCCTGGTCTTTTGTTAATACTACCATTGAGATACCTTCATCCAAATTGAACTGGTGCTGGTACGAGCTGTCCATGCAGGCTAACGTATATCCGTTTATGCTAAACTGCGCATGCTGTACATTACCTTTTGTATCTTCTGTTCCATCATACTCCAAAATTCCTTCTGCTTTAGAACCGGGAAACAAATTTGTATAAAAGCTAATGGCTTCTTTGGCCCTGCCGTTCTGCTTATTTACAAACATCAGCGTAGGTGTAAAATACTGGTCTGTATCACCTTTTTCACCTGTATAAAGCTGCCAGGTAATACCATACTTATCCCGCACCCATCCATACTTTTTGCTGAAGGGATAACTATCCAGCGGCATGAGCACCATGCCCTCCTTTGAGAGCTCATGGAACAGGCGCTCTGTTTCTTTCTCCTCTTCATTGGCAATCAAAAAAGATATAGAAGCATTGGGCCTGAACATGGGACCGGCAGTAAGAAACATCAGATACTGTCCCTTGATGCTTAACATTTGTACCATTCCTGTGTCTGTGTCAATTTTTGTATCCGGAAAAATGCTGCAATAATATTGAGCAGCTTCAGTACCATTATTGTCAAACCATACACAGGGATAAATATGATTATTCATAACAAGTGTTTTAAAAAGTGTTGAAAGAAATAATCTATCAAAACTAATATCATAATAAAAACAAACACTTATCATTTGGCAAGAAATGAGGTACACTATTCATTCCATAAAAAATTAACAAATAAAGAAAGCCAGGGAGGTGGATCAGGGATGTGAACTTATATACAGAAGTAACAGGAAGCCAAAGGTGTAAAGCTTTTAGCAAATTATACCCTTGCTCCAAACAGCATACTTCCTATTCGCACCATATTGCTTCCTTCTTCTATCGCCATCTTATAATCTCCACTCATGCCCATTGATAATATTGAATATTGAATATTGAATGTTGAATGTTGAGCATTTGCATCAAATACTTTCTTTAAAGCAACAAACTCATTTCTCACCTGCTGTTCATCATCCGAAAAGCTGGCCATACCCATTAACCCCCTGATTTTAATATGCTTCAGTTCGGCTGCATTTTCAAGTATTTCTTTTAGTTCCTGTTCATTTAAACCAAACTTGGTTTCTTCCTGTGCAATATGCACCTGCAGCAGACAATCTATAGTACGGCTATTTTTTGCAGCCTGTTTATTAATCTCCTTTAAAAGACTATAGCTATCCACCCCATGTATCAGGTGCACAAAGGATGCAATATACTTTACCTTGTTACTTTGTAAATGGCCAATAAAATGCCAGCGTATATCCTGTGGCAGCTGTGCCTGCTTCTCCACCAGCTCCTGTACATAGTTCTCTCCAAAATCGCGCTGGCCCAGGTTGTATAAGGTTTTAATATCTGAAACAGGCTTTATCTTGGACACCGCAACAAGGGTTACATTTTGGGGATCTAATTCTTTTCTTAACTGCTGATATGCTTGCTGATTTACTGCCATAACTGCAAAAGTAAACCCATCCGCATTAAATTGTACTGTATTCAAAGAAAAGGATACCAAATTCAATTATTACTTTTCTAACAGGTGTGAAATAAGGCATCTTGCAGAAAAATCAGATAATTATGAAAAGAAAAAAAATACTGTTGGTATTTGCACTTTTAGCAGGGTTCGCCTCATTCAGCCAGGAAACAATATCTCCGATGTTGAACAAGCCCATGCCTACATTCCGTGTGAAAGATATTAATGGTAAAAAATATAATAGCAGTACATTCAAAGGCAAAGTCACTTTCATTAACTTTTGGTTTATAGATTGTCCGCCCTGTATCCAGGAACTGGAACAACTATCCCGTCTGTATGATACACTATCTAAAAATAATAAAGTTATCTTTTTAAGCATGACATTTGACAATACAGACGATATAAGATCCTTTATAGGTGATGATACAATTGGTACAGGGGGGAAGAAAAGAATGCACATGAAAAGATATTGGCCTTTTAACAATCAGATATCTTATCCTATTATCAGCAGCACTCACAAAAAAACAGAGAAAAAATTTAAAGTAACTGCCTGGCCTGCCACTTATATTATTGATAAAAAAGGATATATCAGGATGGTTAATATAGGGCTTAAACTGGACGAACCTCAAAACTATCTGTATCAACTATATTTAACTAAAGTAACTGAACTATTAGCTGAAAAAAACTAAACGAAATGAAAAAAATATTATTTATTCTAAATCTGTGTATCCTGCTATCATTAAAAAGTTATCAGCAGGCCCATCCAACACAGACTCATGTAACACAGAATAATAATTACCAGATAATACCGCCTGTTATTCTCTATCAGTCCATTGATGTTAAAAAGAAGATAGATAATAAAATTTGCGACACGTGCAAAGTTCCTTTCGCTTTTAGCGCTGATCATCCGGATTTCAGCTATGTACTGGTAGGCACACCACATACCCCCAACAGGCTTTATAGCAAACTATTTGAGATAAAAGAGCACATCCGTGGGCCTGAGATCTCAAATGTTCAATTAACATCCAATCCAACCATTAGTGTTTTCCTGTTGCCTAACTATATAGTAAAAGATGGAAAAGAAATACCGGTTTGGAGAGATTTTAAGGGTATTGACTACCGTTATTGTGAATACCTGGTAGTGTTAAATAACGAAAAAATAACAGACTGGACGTCGCTTGCAACCGAGAAACAAAGTAAGGATTATGCCATACAAACAACTTATGAAAAGCAAGGTGGAAGCAAAGTAACAAATGACTGGAAAGGTAGCGTATTTGTTGGAACCTACGATCTAAAAATTGATGATTCATTAAAAGTGCTGGTAAGAAATATACGAACTAAAAAACCAGAGAAAGGTATTTTCATTCAGCGTTTGAAAGATATACCGAACAATTTTGTCTTTTTGCAGCTACCTAAGTTAGATACCAGGCAGAGAAACAGTCTTCAGGATTTTTTAAACGCCAACATAAAAACAGAAGACGCTATTGAGGGCGACAGTACAGTTTATTTCGAAAAAGAAGCCGATAAAATAGGCGTTCTTTTTTTTAAGACAGAAGAATATGATATACTGGAATATTCCTTCGACGATACATTGCATTGGTCATCTATCAGGCCAGGAAATTTTGTGGGGAGCAGTTCTGGTATTAGTCTTGTATTAGACCAAAACATCTCACCCGGCGAAACAAAAGATCTATACCTGTGCTATCAGCACCAACGTGAAACAGTACATAAGATAACCATCAAAGCAAAACCTGAAAAGCAGGAAGTGCCCTGGGCAAAAATTGCCATTGCAAGTGTATTACTCTTATTACTGGCAATTGGCTTGTTTTATGCTTATAACCGGAGGCAGAAAAAAAACCTGTTGCGGCTTCATCAAAAAAACAAGGATATTGAAACCCGCTTATCGCTGTTAAGCGGCCAGCTAAACCCACATTTTTTATTTAATTCCCTGCATGCTATACAGGGCACCATTAACAGTAACAATATCCACGAGGCTAATGCCTACATTAGTAATGTGGCCTCATTTATGCGTAACATTATGGACTACGGCAAAAAAGAGTTCATTTCTCTGAAAGAAGAACTGGCCATTGAAACTGATTACCTTCAATTAGAGCAAAAACGCAGGGACTTTACCTTTCATATTGATGTAAGCAGCAAGCTCAATACGGCACAGGTCGACTTTCCGCCGCTGTTACTGCAACCGATCATGGAAAACAGCATACGCCATGCTTTTACAGGAGATGTGAAAAACCCTTCATTAATACTCACTGCATCATCTGATCAGGACCATTTAACGGTTACTATTAAAGATAACGGCACCGGTTGGGATACGATCGCACATCCCGAAGGGCATGGCATGAGCCTGGTAAGAAAACGTATAACATTACTGAACGAAAAAATGAAGGACATGCAAATAATAATGCAGGTGAACAGTACTCCTCATGAAGGAACAATCACTATTTTTACTTTTAAAAACTGGTTGTCATGAACAGACTGACCTGCTATATGGTTGACGATGAACAGGGCGCTATTGACAGCCTTACTTCGCTGATAAATCTATACGCCCCTTCACTACAGATATCAGGCTCCTCAACAAATGTAAAAGATGCAGCCCGGTTCCTGAACGAAAACAAAGTGGATATCTTATTCCTGGATATACGCATGCAAAATGAAACCGGCTTCGATCTTTTAAAGCAATTAGGTCATTATCGTTTCCACCTGATTTTTGTAACTGCTTACGATGAATACGGCATACAGGCCATTAAGTTCTCTGCTACCGATTATTTATTGAAGCCTGTGAATCCCGAAGAATTGATTGCCGCAGTATATAAAGTGCAAAACAACAAAACAACCAGCAATGAGCAATTGCAAATGCTGATACAATCGCACGAGCAGCAAAAAAACAATCAGCAAAAGCGCATTGCCCTCGCTGACCAGTCACAAATAAAATATGTGCTTATATGCGATATTATTTGCTGCAAGGCCGATAACAGCTATACCCTCTTTTACCTGGGCAATGGCAAACCTGCTATTATTGTTTCAAAGCCCATTGCCGATTACGAAAATCTTTTACTGCCTTACGGATTTATAAGGGTGCATCAATCCTGGCTTGTTAATACAGCCAAAATGGAAACCTTTAAAAAAGAAGATGGCGGATACCTGCTGATGGAAGGCGGCATGCAGGTGCCGGTAAGCAGGCAAAGAAGGCATTTGCTGAAAGAACTGTAGAGCTATTTTTTATAAAAGTTAAAATTTAATCAAATTCTAATCATCTACTCCGGAGAGAACTTCTTATTACTACTTTCATGAATCTGAAACAACTCATTATGAGAACATTTATCACACTCCTTTTTTGGGCACTTACATTAACAGCCCAATCCCAGACCATAATTGAAAATCCTGATTATGCCACATCTACTGCTCCGTACGTACACATAACCAAGGTAGAACTGGATAAAGATGTTACTCGGTTATATTTTACTACTACCTATGATGGTGACTGGATTAAAATACCGGCTCAAACATATATACAGGCAGATGCAGACAGCACAAAATACTTTGTGAGATCCGCCGAAGGAATAGAAATAGACAAGCAGCATGAAATGAGGAATAATAATACAGTCTCCTATATCCTGAGCTTTCCTGCCGTTAATATAAACACAGCTACCATCAATTATGGCGAAGAGGGCGGCACCTGGTTTATTGATAAAGTAGAGCTATCTAACACAATAGCTGCTAACACAATGCCTAAAGGACTGCGTGGAGGCTGGTATAATGCTACAACAGGCCTGGCTGATATTGCATTTTACAAACTAAATGCTGTTTATGATAATAAAGTGTGGAGCTATAAACTTATAGATACAGATAAAAAAAATACTATTCAACTAACCGACGGTAAAACTATAAAACGTTTCTATTTTAAGAAAATAAGTCCCTCCGAAATACTGTTTGGCACTTCCTCCAAAAACGCTAAACGCTACGCAAAAGAGGTATTGGCTACCTCCATCCAAAACATACCGGCTTACGAGGCCAATAACGTGCTGCAAAAAGACACTGCCGTTTATGAGGGCTACATCGCTAATTATTCGACCGGCAGCAAGATAAAAACCGGGAAAATATATGTTAATAATATTTTCACTGATAACCAGGATACTTATATAATTGAGGTAAACGAACAGGGATATTTTAAAGTGCGGATACCGATGTTCTACCCGGAAGATGTTTTTATAGATCTTAGCGGAAGGCTATCGGCATTCCTGGAGCCAGGTAAAACCCTGTTCCACATCATAGACCCGCAATATGGCGAGGTTTTCATGGGTAGCTCTGGCCAGGTAAACAGGGAACTTAAATTGCTTTCGGGGATTAAAAGTTTAGGATATAATGAGCTGGCGAAAAATATAAAAATGCTTACAGCACAGCAATACAAAGATCTTTTGCTGACAGATAAGGAACACCAGCTGGATACTTTAAATACCCTGCGGGAAAAATATAAAATAAGTGACCGGGCAACACAATTGAAACAGGTGGCTATCGAGAACAGGTATGCAGAAACATTGCTATCGTATAATATGGAATTTGAAAATTATATTAGAGAAAAATACAACCTGAAAAGCTATAGAGACAGCCTGCCGGGAAAACCAAATAAACCAGTTGATTACTACAATTTTTTAACCAACGAAAAAGTTAGCAACCCGGTTTATCTTATGTCATCAAATTCCTATTTCCTTTTCAACAGGCTATTCTATCTTGATGAAGCAAGGCCGAAAATATCGTATTCAGTTTTTGGCTTTGATGAATTTTTAGATTCCCTAAACATGCTGTCTATAGCCCCAGACAAGATTGCTGAATATAAAAATATTAAACAGAAAAAAGAAAGCCTGGAAGTTCCATATAAAGATAAGCTGGAAATCTATGAGCCAGATATAGCAAGGCTTTGGAGCGAAAACAAATCGTTGATCAGCCAATACCAGGAGTTATCTCCGGCTGACAAGAGTGACCGTTTAAGCATGTTACTGTTTTTGAAAGACAGTGGCGTAATTGTACCTGAGGCGATGATCGATGCTCACCGTAAATATGAAAATAAATACAAAAGCACTCCGGAATACCAAAAGCTCCAGGAACTGAATACCAGGAAATCAGATATTATTAACAGCCTTATTGAACAATATGGAATTCTTCACAATTTTCTGATGAGGAGAAGCTGGAATAATGTAAGATCCGACTATTTCAGGCAAAAGCTAAACCTGGAAAACCCGCTATTAGCCGATATCATCACTTCGCAGGAAGTGTTGAGAAAAGTAACAGGCCAAATGTCGCCCCTGACCAATGAAGAGCTTTCCTACTTTAAAAAATTGCTTCATTCGAGTACCATTGCTTCTTATTGGCAGGCGTGCAACAATGCAGTTATTACCACCATTGCTAAACAAAAGAACAACACAGAAAGCAAAATAAATGAGTTGGCTGATGTAGACGTAAAAAAAGTGCTACAGACCATTACAGACAAATTCAAAGGCAAGGTGATCTATATCGACTTCTGGGCTACCTGGTGCGGCCCCTGCATTAGCGGCATTAAAGAGATAGCCTCCTTAAAAGCAGAATTAAAAGATAAGGACATTGTATTTGTATATGTTACAGATCCGTCATCACCTGAAAAAACCTGGAGAAACATGATCCCCGGCATCAATGGTGAACATTTCAGGCTTACTGATGATGAATGGAATTACCTGTCCGGATTTTTTAATATAAGCGGCATCCCGCATTACGCGCTTGTAAATAAAAAAGGGGAAATAGTCAGCAGGGACTTAGGATTCAAATCCAACGAGGAGCTGAAAAAACTATTTGAAAAAATCATGAATGAATAAAGCTTCAGAAAAGAATATCAGCTAACGAACTATAATCACTTGCAAAAGCTACAATATTAGGCTGATCAAATTCTTCTTTACTATGCATAGTGGTTAATACCACACTATCCATTCCAGCACGCAGTGCAGATTCCACTCCTTTCGGAGCGTCTTCAAAAACCAGGCATTCCCCAGGTGCTATGTTTAACAGTTCAGCACATTTCAAATAAGTTTCAGGATCGGGTTTGCTGTGCTGCACATTATCAGCGCTAACCAGCGCATCAAAATAATGACGGATATTCAAACCATCCAGCACAAAGTCAATATTGAACATGATAGCTGCGGAACCTATTGCCATTTTAATTCCCTTTTCATAAGATTTTTTCAGAAACCCATCCAGCCCGGCAATCAGCTTCAGGTTGGGCCGGAACTCACGCTGGTACTGCTTTTCTTTTTCAATACTCATAATATACTTTTCTTCATTGGAAAAACGCCCCGGGAAAATACGCTCCAGCAGCTCGTAGTTCTTCCCATAACATTCTTCCCTGGTCCGCTCCAAAGATATAGCCGCACCCAGCTCATTTAAAATACGGTGCCATGCTTTAATATGGTAATCCATATCATCTATCATAGTGCCGTTCAAATCAAAAAGAAAAGCTTTATACTTCATGAAAAAATATTAGTTTGTAACTATACTACATCACAATTTTATTCCATTTTAATTCCTTTACCTGTTTCTCCGCAAACCAGCACCCTGCAAGGGATACAGGAATCAACGCCCACACCAGCCAGCCCATTTTTATAGCCAGCCAGTGTAAACCCACAAGCCCTGCAATCAGAAAAGTTCTCAGGATCATTGACACAAATTTACCGGCCTGGTCCTTTACACCCGGTTGCTGAGAAAAGGGAAGGTAATGTTTGGACAATAAAACATTAATATAAAAAACAAGCAGGCTGTTAGCCATTGCCAGCAGTATATCATCTATAACCCGGAGCCCCCACATAATAAGCGCTGCTATGTTTAGTAGTATAAAAACAGGAGCAAAAAATTTTATAAGCAAGGCTTTGGCGGCACCATTGATCAGCTCTCCCGGCTTGCTGATGGGGGCACTCTGATACACCCATGCCGCAGTATAATGCTCATAGAATGCTGTTAGGGTTAGGCTTAACAATACTGCAAATACACCCATATATAACAACCATAAAAACATATTTCCCTCAGACAGTGCTGCCATCGTTTGATCCATATCTTTAAAATTCTTAAAGAATATAATAAACACAAATACGGGTATATAAGCCAGGTTAGGATAAAACTGTATTCTGAAATTCTTGTCCCTGCCCGTCATTTTCCATACCTGGGAAAAAGCAGCCTTCTCATAATCAGACCGGCAAATGATACGCCCCCATGTTTCAGATAAACTATTTCTCCTGTGCTTTACACTTTTACGCTGCTGTTCCGAAGCGCCATCAGCCGGAGCAGACATAAACTTCGAAAAATAAGGCGCCAGGTATCTTACTATTATAAAACCCGCGAGTACAGGAACGCCAACCGCGCATATAATTAATCCAATATGTACAACATCAAAACTGCCTGTATGTACAGCCTCCAGCAAACCAGCCATCCAAACCGGGGGAAGCAGATATGAATACCAGTGCAGCTCAAATCCCAGATCCAGCTCACTTAAACTTATCATTCTTGGAATAACCTGGTAGCCCACTGCAAAAAACACTGTCATGAATATCTGGAAATAGCTAATGATATCTTTTACTTTTTGCTCGCTGGTATAGCGCAATACCAATCCGTATAATATATAAGTAAGAAAAATACCAATAGCTGTAGTAAGTAGTGTGGTCAACAGTGCAAAAACGCCTACAGGTACACCATATTTTATAAAAGAAAAAACCAGCGGAAAAATCATGATAGCTGCTACCAGCTGTCCTAAATACACTATTATATGTAAGGTACGCGCCACCAGCAAAGTACGGCTGGTAACCGGCTTGGGTAAAATGATCTGCGAGTCGGATGTGTCCAGAAGTACATTACTGAAATCCGTGATCAGCGTCATGATCAGCATAAACAAAAAATAGGAATGCAGGATGATCATCATCAGCATAACAGAAGGCACATTCAGGATCATTAGCCCTACAAACAGGCCCATCAGTGCATAAAGGAACATAGCCATCAACATGCCGTTATTTGTTTCTTTTTGCTGTGACCGTTTCCAGGTGGCAGGCGTACGCCTTCTGTCCATAAGCAACTTGGTAGATACAATTATATGCACCTGCTCCATATTAATACTGCCGGGCAACACTAATCTGAACAGGCCAAAAAATATTCTGAAAAAAAAGGTATCCATAGTATCAGCTGTTTAATACCTCAATAATTTCTTTAGCGGTATTACTGGTTTCGGTATCAGAAGCAGTGAGCGATTGAAAAATATGTTCCAGCGAGCCCTGCTGTGCGCTGGCCCTTAGTGTTTCAATAGTACCATCAGCAATGATCTGCCCTTTATCAATCAGTATAATCCGATCACTTATTTTTTCCACCACATCCATAATATGAGAAGAGTAAAACATAGTTTTACCTGCCTGCTTCAATTGCTGAAGGATCTCTTTAACTAATATAACGGCATTGGCATCCAGGCCGCTCAGAGGTTCATCTAAAAATATGATCTCCGGATTGTGCATCAGCCCGCTGATCAGTAATACTTTCTGGCGCATCCCTTTGCTGTAAGCGCTCATACGCATGTCTGCCTTATCGGCCAGGTCAAACAATTTCAAAAGCTCCCAACCCTTATCAGCAATTACCTGGTCACTCAGCCCGTATAGCTTGCCCGTGAACTTTAAGTACTCCACAGGTGTGAGCACTTCATATAACGCGGCAAGCTCGGGTATATAGCCTATGCGACGTTTTACCTCAACAGGATCCTGCCGCACATCCATTCCCAGCACTTTCACTTCGCCTTCAAATTCATCAATTATTCCAGCCATTATTTTAATTGTTGTGCTCTTGCCCGCACCATTTGGCCCTATGTATCCCAGTATCATCCCAGGGCCCGCCTGCAGGTCAATACCCTTCAGCACATAATTGCCGTTATACTGTTTTTTAAGCTGTGTAATTTCAATAACGTTCATAGTAAGCTTACCGGTTTTTCAGCAGTAAATATAGGACAACTCTGCCTACCTCTGCCTGCTTCCTCACATAAACAATAAAACAAAGCATTTGGAAATACGGGCCATACCGGGACGGTCAGCCCCTGTTACTTCAGCACGCCCCTGCTGATTACTATTCTCTGTACTTCGCTGGTGCCCTCATATATTTGGGTAATCTTCGCATCGCGCATCAGGCGCTCTACATGATACGCTTTTACATAACCATAGCCGCCATGTACCTGCACCGCTTCAATAGCTGTCCACATAGCAGTTTCAGAGGCATAGAGCTTAGCCATTGATGAGCTAACGGTATAATCTTTCTTATTATCTTTTTCCCAGGCAGCTTTTAAACACAGCAACCTTGCCGCTTCTATTTTCAGGTGCATATCAGCCAGTTTGAAAGCAATGGCCTGGTGGTTCATTATTTCTGTACCAAAAGTTTTACGGGTTTTAGCGTACTCTTTTGCCAGCTCATAAGCGCCACCGGCAATACCCAATGCCTGCGCTGCTATACCAATACGGCCTCCGGCAAGAGTTTTCATGGCAAACGTAAAGCCAAATCCTTCCTCCCCGATCTTGTTTTCTTTTGGCACTTTTACATCGGTAAACATTACGGTATGTGTATCGCTTCCACGAATACCCAGTTTATTTTCTTTCGCAGCCACTGTTACACCAGGCCATTCTTTTTCAACAATGAATGTTGTAATTCCCTTAGCACCTTTTCCCGCATCAGTCTGAGCCATTACCAGGTACATAGAAGCAGTACCTCCATTAGTGATCCAGTTTTTTGTACCGTTCAGCAAATAATGATCTCCTTTATCTTCTGCCGTGGTTTTCTGAGAAGTAGCATCACTGCCCGCTTCGGGCTCACTAAGCATAAAAGCACCGATGTACAGTTCCCCATCTTTTTTACCCTGTGCCAATGGTACCAGGTATTTCTGCTTTTGTTCTTCAGTTCCATAAGCTTCTAAGCCATAGCACACCAGGCTGTTATTCACGCTCATGCACACGCTTACACTTGCATCTATTTTGGATATTTCTTCCATTGCCAGCACATAGCTCACCGTATCCATACCAGCGCCTCCATATTGTTCTGGAACCATCATACCTAAAAAGCCCAGGTCAGCCAGCTTTGATACCTGGTCTTTAGGAAACTTTTGCAGCTCATCACGTTCTATAACGCCCGGCAGGCATTCGGTTTGAGCAAAGTCGCGGGCGGCTTTTTGTATCATGAGTTGCTCTTCGGTCAGTTCAAAGTTCATAGAGCATCGTTTGTATAAATGTAAAGTTTTTGGTCCATTTATCACAACGCACTTTTAAAAGTTGATATAAGGCAAGCAAAAAGAATCGCCCGGAGACGATAGAAATGTAAAATACTACATGAAGAATATTAAATTTTAAAAGACGGAAGGCATAAGGCTTAAAGCAAAAGGCTGGATGCATAAAGCTTTTTGATTCAAACGGTCGCCACAGGCGACAGAGTAATATTGCGAAGCGAAGACGCTTCGCACAGCGGAACAAAAAAATCGCCCGAAGGCGATTGAAATATAAAATTGAATGTAAAATGCTGAAGGCTGGGGACTTACTTCCGACCTCTGTCTCCAGACCTCGGACTTTCCGACTCCGGACTTTTCTGACTTTCCCGACTATTTCCTCCTTCCTCCGCCACCGGTTGCAGCATCATTCATCCTTATCTTTCTGCCACGATAATTTTTGCCATCGAGGGCCTTAATCATTTTCTTACCTGCATTAGGCTCTATCTCTACCCAGCTATTCATTTCCTTCATATCAATACTGCCTAATACCTCTTTGCTCAAGCCACTCATATCTAAAATGAACTGCAGGAAGCTGGCTTTATAAAAACCGTCTTTGGTTCCCAGGTTTACAAACAGGCGTTGGTAATTGCCTCCGCGGGAGAAACCTTTACCTCCGCCCTGCCTTTCGCGCGAAGCTTTAGGCTCCCTGTCCGTACGCTGGTTAAGATCTGCAGCGTTCTCATAATATTTCAAAAACCTGTCAAACTCCAGGGCAGCTACACGTTGCAGAATTTCCTCCTTTTCCACTCCTTCAAACTTCTCTTTCAAAACAGGCAGGTACGTCTCATATTCGCCGTGGCTGATATCGGCCTTCAGCATTTTATCTATAAAATGAAAAAACTGTTTACGGCAAACATCTTTACCGCTGGGTATATCCATTTTATGAAACCTGGTATTTACCAGCTTTTCTATCTGCCTTAAACGATACACTTCTCTTGGCGTAACAATTGAAATAGAAATACCGCTTCTACCGGCCCTTCCGGTACGGCCGCTCCGGTGCGTATATACTTCTGTATCGTCGGGCAATTCATAATTAATTACATGGGTAATGCCCTGAACATCTATACCCCGCGCTGCCACATCGGTTGCTATCAGCAACTCCAGCGATTTCTCACGGAAACGGCCCATTACTTTGTCGCGCTGCGCCTGGGTTAAATCTCCGTGCAAGGCGTCAATATCATAACCCTCCCTGATCAGTTGTTCGGTTATCTGCTGGGCATCGGCCTTGGTACGTGTAAAAATGATACCATAAATACCAGGGTTAAAATCTATAATACGCTTTAGTGTTTCGTAACGGTTTATATGCTGCGTTAAAAAATACTGGTGATCAATATTTACATTTGTTGAATTCACTTTACCCACAGCAATCTCTGCAGGTTTATCCATGAACCGTTTGCTAACACTTCTGATTTCCGGAGGCATAGTAGCGCTGAACAGCCACATGCTATGGCGGTTAATGGTTTCTTTAAGAATAAACTCTATATCCTCTTTAAAGCCCATGTTCAGCATTTCATCCGCCTCATCCAGCACCACATAGTTAATATCTTCCAGGTGAATGGCTTTTCTTTCAATAAGGTCTATCAGCCTTCCGGGAGTAGCCACTACTATATGCGTTCCTCTTTTAAGATCACGCACCTGCTGCGTAATAGAGGTTCCTCCATAGACAGCGGTGATCGACAGGCGCCCTTTTTGCGCAAACCGCTCCAAATCGGTAGTGATCTGCAAACAAAGCTCGCGGGTAGGACAAATAACCAATGCCTGCGGTGTGCGCTGCTCTTTATTAATTAACTGCAATAAGGGTAATCCAAAAGCCGCTGTTTTACCGGTACCTGTTTGTGCTAATCCAACAAAATCTTTTGTACCTTGTAATAAAACCGGGATGGCCTGTTGCTGGATGGGTGTGGGAGTTACGAAACCGATGGTTTCCAGGGATTGAAGCAGCCCAGCTTCTATCCCTAATGATTCAAATGTTGTCATAAAAAGAGTGCAAAGGTACGATAAATAGACTGATATATTAAGAATTTATGGTTGATACATGAGGTGGCAGGGCTGAGAATGCAGGTAATGATCAAAAAAGGCCTTTATTTATACAAAAAACCACTCCGCCTGGGCGGAATGGCTCCTCTATATTGCTTGCCGAAAAAAAACTATAGTGTAGTAGACGTGTCTGTTGTTACCGGAGTTGTATCTGCATTTACCATTGTATCTGCAGGATTAACCGGGGGATTTCCCGTAGAAGGCTCAATCACTGAGCTGTCAGAAGAAACCTCTGTAGACTCTTCATTAGCTGTATTATTACACGCTAAAAACCCTAAAGAACTGATTGCTAAGAGAATAAGTAATTTTTTCATAAATAAAGCGATTTAAGGTTAAAAAAGTTAATACCAACCTCGCTAAAAAGGTAACCCATGAATAAATATTTTTTTCTGACTGAAAAAGGGTTACTATTTTTAAAATTCCGTATTAAATTATCACAGGTTGAAAGATTCTATATTAGAAGAGGAAATAAGTTTACTGAAAGGATTAGCCCGCAGCGACAAAAAATCTGTGGAAGTCATTTATAGCCAGAACTATAACCTGGTGCAGGCTTTGGTAGTGAACAATAATGGTACTACAGATGATGCCAAAGATATTTTCCAGGAAGCAATGATGGTTCTGTTTGATAAGGCGAGATCGGGAAATTTCGAATTAAATTGCCAGATACGCACTTACCTGTATGCTGTAGCCAGAAGACTCTGGTTAAAAAAGCTTAGTAAGAGCAACCGGTATATTGCCGATTTTGATGACACGAACGAAACACAAATAGCTGTAGATGATGATATGGTGGAGCATGAGCAGAAAGATGCTGAATTTGACATGATGCATACAGCTATAGGAACATTAGGCGAGCCCTGCAAAAGCCTGCTGGAAGCGTTTTATTTTAAAAACCTGAGCATGCAGGAAATAGCAGAAAACTTTGGGTACACTAATGCAGAAAATGCAAAAACCCAGAAATACAAATGCCTGATGCGTTTAAAAAAAATATTCTTTTCTCAATATAAAAAAACTGATAAGTGATGAATGATCAGCAAAATAATATTACCCTTTTAGATGCCGTTGAGCGGTATATTATGGGAAATATGAATCCTGACGAACGCCTTCATTTTGAAAACCTGCGCAAGACCGATAGCGAAGTAGACCAGATGGTGGTGGAACATACCCTGTTCCTGCAAAAAATGAACCGCTTTAATCAATGGCAAAAATTTCAGCTTTCACTGAACGAAATACATAATAACCTTTCGGCCCAGGGAAAAATTGACGCGGCCCAACCTAAAGGCGGCAAATTACGCTACCTGTTTAACCGCGTTAAGAAAACTGCAGCCATTGCGGCTTCAATAGCCGGTATTACGGCTTTGATCGTAAGCGGCATTATAGGATCAGTAACCCCCAAGGCTACTAACAGCCAGTTTGAAAAGCTTAAAAGAGATATTAATAACCTGGCACAAAAGTCCCAGATCCAGGACCGGGAAATTAACAACCTGAAGCAAAGCGACATCAACAAAACCCCTGAAATCCCTTATATCAATAGTGGTACCGGTTTTTTGATTGATGGCAAAGGTTACCTGGTAACTAATAATCACGTAATTGAAAATGCGCAAAATGTAGCTGTTCAAAATAATGCCGGGAAAGAGTTTTTAGCCCAGGTAGTATATAGCAACCCGGCTACTGATATTGCCATACTTAAAATAAACGACCCCGATTTTAAATCCCTGCCCGGAATCCCCTACAGCTTCACAAAAAAATCAGCTGATCTTGCGGAGCCTATATTTACCCTGGGTTATCCCAAAGATGATGAGCTGGTTTATAAACAGGGCTACCTGAGCTCAAGAACAGGGTTTGACGGCGACACATTGGGCTGCCAGATTGATATCAGAGCTGACAGGGGCAATAGCGGAAGCCCTGTGCTGAACAGTAATGGCGAAGTAATTGGCATTTTGAATGCCAGGCAAAGAGACGCGCAAGGTGTGGCTTTTGCTGTACAGAGTCAGAATATTTTTAATGCACTGAACGAGCTGAAGGCGCACAACAAGTCGGACTCTACCCTTAAAAGCGTAAAACTTAATACTAAAACCGCTCTTACCGGGTTAAAAAGACCCCAGCAAACCAAGAAAATAGAGGATTATATATATATGGTGAAAGTGAACTGATGTGTTAGCATTAAGCCAAAACCGGATAGGCGCTACCTAAAAAGTAGCGCTTTTTTTAGCAGAGTCTCGCCGCAGACATTGCGTATGGACTTAGCGTCATACACACGACGAGTCCTGCAGGAAGAGCCTCGAAACAAAAAACCCTGCAATCAAAAACAATTGCAAGGTTTTTTTATGATCTGTCAGAAACAGGTTAAACGTCCCAAAGATTGGTGCTGTATTCCCCTTTTTCTATTAAACCGTTCAGCTGCTTTTGCACAGCAGGCGCATCTTCCTTGTAAGTTACGCCAAACCATTGGGCCGAAGTGGTAATAACTTTTACCACGCCTCCATCCTGGATAAAATTGTCTACCACCGCAGGAATTAAAAACTCCGACTTGGGAACAGCAATACTTTCTTTAATAAATGCTTTAAAGTCCTTTTCATACAATTCATACACCGAGGGATGGAAACACCAGAAGTTCATAGACACAACCGTATCTTTTGAAAGCTCATCCGGCTGAAGTCCATCGTCCACTTTCACCTTATCATCCTGCACGCCAATACCAATGCGTTCTACCACGCTGGCCAGGTTACCTTTATCATCCAATCCGCAAACACCGCGGTTTACCGTTCCGTGCTCCGATAAAGTATTCATCAACGGATAGCCGATAACTGCATAGGTTTTTTCATCACATACCGTAGTTAAAAACTCAACCGCCTTTTTAAAAGCATCAAAGCCATAAAAATCGTCAGCATTGATCACTGCAAAAGGAGTTTTCACTACATTTTTAGTACATAAAACCGCATGGCCTGTGCCCCAGGGTTTGGTACGCTCTTCAGGAATGGCAACACCATCCAGGTACATATCCAGCTCCTGGAAAGCAAATTCATAATCCACCTTCCCGTCAAGCTTTGAAGCAAACAACTGGCGAAAGTTATCTTCAAATTGCTGCCGGATCAAAAAAACAATTTTACCAAATCCGGCTTTTACTGCATCGGCAATAGAATAGTCCATTATAGTTTCGCCACTGGGGCCAAAGGCTTCTACCTGTTTCATGCTGCCATAGCGGGAAGCCATACCGGCTGCTAATATCACTAGTGTTGGTTTCATAATAAGACGAAAAATATTAAATGATAAATTTAAAATGTTGACTAAAAATTGTATTAAGATATAAACCGTTTCAAAAATAAGGTAATTTAGCTAACAGCTATTACGATATGGATATTATTGATGAAGATTTAATAACAACCGATTACATCCCTTTTCTCAGCAATGACAGCGTTTCGGCCTATGTTTTGAGGCTTGATAAAATTCATTCAGTAATAAGCGGTAACAAATGGTTTAAGCTCAGGTTCCATCTGCAGGAAGCTAAAAAAAACAACTTTCAAACAATAGTAACTTTCGGAGGCGCCTTTTCCAATCATATAGTAGCAGCTGCCGCAGCCTGCCGCAGCTACGGCTTTAGCAGTGTGGGCATTATTCGTGGAGAAGCGCCTGAAGTGTATTCCCACACTTTAAAAGCTGCTGCCTCTTATGGTATGAAACTGATCTTTATATCCAGGGAAGCTTATAAAAACAAAATCATTCCCACGCCATTTAATAGCCCGGAATACTATATAATACCTGAAGGCGGCTATAGCCGGTCAGGCGCCGAAGGAGCAGCTACCATTCCTTATAATAAATCATTATTTCATACGGTTTGCTGCGCTGTGGGAACAGGCACTATGATGGCTGGCCTGCTCAATGGTAAATCCCCCCATACAGCCATCCAGGGCTTTAGCGTATTAAAAAACAATACGGGCATTGAAGCTGAAATAAGGAATTTACTGGTAAAGCCTGATGATGAGATCAGCGTCAATCACCATTTTCACTTTGGAGGTTATGCCAAGCACAAGCCAGCGCTTATAACATTTATGAATACACTTTATGCCCAAACCGGTATCCCTACTGATTTTGTGTACACCGCTAAACTCTTTTACGGCGTACAGCAGCTGATAAAAGAAAACTATTTCCCCAAAGGCTCCCATATACTCATTATTCACTCCGGGGGATTGCAGGGCAATTTTTCTTTACGAAAAGGAACGTTAATATTCTGAACCATTCTTTTATGTCGCTTATCTTTGCCGGTTAAGTAGTCAATGGCTCTATTATGAAGAAGATTTTATTTTTTTTTCTGACCGGTATTGTTTTTAACAGCTTAAAGGCCCAGGAAATGCTTCCTGATTTTTCTGCTTATAAAGTGGGAAGCGGAAGAGTGGTTATAGCATGGGAGCATAACTATCCTGCCGTAAAGCAGATCAGCATACAGCGTTCTAAAGACAGCCTGAACTTTTTCAAAACCATTGCTACCATGCCTGACCCAAGCCTGAAACAAAACGGCTTTGCAGACAGTAATGCCCCCGATGATAGTATGTTCTACCGCATTTTTGTGATGTTTGAAGGAGGACAATATATTTCCACAAAATCAAAAAGACCCGTTATTGATTCCGCCGGTCTGGCTGATGCTTATAACAGTGGTAACAAAGTTAATACCGAGGTGAACCTGAACCCCAATTTTATTCCGGCTGGATTTGTACAATCAACGTATATTTTTACATCACCTGACAGGTATGTAAGAGTAGAGCTACCGATGGACAAAAGGAAATACGACATCAGGTTTTTTACCGAAAACGGCCAGCCGTTGTTCGAGCTTAACAATATCAAAGAAAAAAAATTCAAGCTGGACCGTTCTTTTTTCTTTACAGCAGGGTATATCAATTTTGAATTGTATGCAGATGGCAAGCTGATGGAAAAGAATAAATTGTTTTTACCGAAGGATTTTTAGCCAATAGTCCGGAAGTGGGAAAGTCCGGGGGCCGGAAGTTTACGAAAGAAAAAAAGTATGTTTTGCCTTTAGCTTCCGGCTTTCAGTCTTTTGCTTTCATCCCTTACATCATACATTATACTGGATACAGGTTACAAGTTTCTGGTTTCAGGTCTGCACGGTACCTTCCGCCTCCGGCTTTCAGCCTTTAGCTTTCCGCTTTCATCTCGTACACCGTACACCTCACATCATACATTATACTGGATACTGGTTACTGCCAAAGGCCGAAGGCATGAGGCTAAAAGCTTTTTGCTTCCGGCTCTAAGCCTTCCGCTTTCATCTCGTACACCGTACCTCTTACATCGTACATGCTGGATACTGGTTACTGCCAAAGGCCGAAAGCTATTGTCTATCGTCTAATATCTCCACATCAAACACCCTTTCAAAGTTCCGTTTTACTTTTTCTTTAACATCATTCATGTCCACTACTCTCCCCAGTTCTTTTTGTAAAGAAGTAACCTGTTTGCCCTGTATGCCGCAGGGAATGATCATATTGAAATAATTAAGATCGGTATTTACATTCAGCGCAAAACCATGCATGGTTATCCAGCGGCTGGTACGTACGCCAATAGCGCAGATCTTTCTTTCATAGCCAGCTTTGTCAGGATCCAGCCAAACACCGGTTTCTCCGGGAGAGCGGTCTCCCTGTAAGCCATATTCAGCCAGTGTAAGGATCATTACCTCTTCAATATTGCGCAGGTACCTCCCAATATCAGTGTAGAACTTTTCAAGATCAAAAATAGGATATCCCACCAGCTGACCGGGGCCATGAAAGGTTATATCCCCGCCCCTGTTTATTTTAAAAAAATCAATTCCAAGTTTAGCCAGGTGCGCTTCGCTCATCAGCACGTTATTCATATCCCCGCTTTTACCCAATGTAAAAACCGGGGGATGCTCTACAAATAATAAGTAGTTGCTGGTTGTTGGTTGCCGGTTGCTGGTTGCAGGGGCAATTACGCCGTTCTCCAGTTCCCGCAACAGTGTTTTAACCGCCACATTTTCCTGCAATATATTTTCCTGGTAATCCCATGCATCTTTATAGCGCATGTTTCCTAAGTCCTGAAAGTGTATTTTCTGTTTCACTGAATATTTAAAATTTGAAAGTCCCCGGAGATACATTACTTTATCAGCCCTTCAACCTGTTAACCGGACATAAAACCTCAACAAAAATAAACAGAATCTGTTCAAAACAACATTAGGGTTTACCTTTGCGCACAATGAGCCAGGAAGATATACTGACAGAGCAGCAGGATGCTAATGATGAGCTGTACCAGAAGTTTGTTTTTAAAACTGATGCGGGCCAGGAGCCTTACCGCATTGATAAGTTTTTAATGAACCGGATTGAGGGTGCTACACGTAATAAAATACAGCAGGCCATCCACAATAAAATGGTGCTGGTAAACGGTAACGAAGTAAAACCCAACTTTAAGATAAAAGCGAACCAGGAAATTGTGGTGTACACCGATACGGCACCTGACGAGAATGACATTGTTCCGGAGTCTTTACCGCTGAATATTTTTTATGAAGATGATCATATCATCATTGTTAATAAAGCCGCCGGCATGGTGGTGCACCCCGGCAGCGGCAACTATTCAGGTACTTTGCTGAACGGGATCGCAGGGTACCTGCAGCAGCAGAACGCAGCTATTAATGCTGCAACACTTCCCCGTTTTGGAATGGTGCACCGCATTGATAAAAACACAAGCGGTTTGCTGGTCCTGGCTAAAACGGAACTGGCAATGCGCCATCTTGCAAAGCAGTTTTTTGACCATACCGTAGACCGGAAATACATAGCGCTGGTTTGGGGAGATGTGGAGCAGGATGAAGGCACTATCATTGCTCACGTGGGGCGTAACCTGCGTTTCAGGAAATTGTTTGAAGCCTACCCGGAAGGTGACCACGGCAAAGAGGCCATTACGCACTATAAAGTACTTGAACGTTTCGGGTATGTTACATTAGTACAATGCATGCTGGAAACCGGCCGCACCCACCAGATACGGGTGCACATGAAACATATAGGCCACCCGCTTTTTAATGACGATTTTTATGGCGGGGACAGGATTGTAAAAGGCACTGTATATGCCCGGTACAAACAGTTTACTGATAATTGCTTTACTATTTGCCCCAGGCAGGCATTGCATGCCAAAACATTAGGGTTTACACACCCGGCAACAGGAGAACATGTTTTTTTTGAATCGGAACTGGCTGCGGATATTAGTGAAGTAATTGAGAAATGGCGCAGATACACTACGGCCTACCGCAATGCTGCAGAGTAAGATTTACTGATTTTTTGAAGAAGGCTGGCCCTAATCCTTCTGTTGTTCTTCAATAATATTGTCTATTCTTTCTTCCTGCGCTTTTTTAGCAAGTGCTTCCTTGCTCTTCTTCCCTCCTTTTACAATCTTCATAATAACAGGCAAAGTGGTTACAACAACAATCCCTAATACTATTATTTCAAGGTGCTGTTTCAGATCAAATCCCAGCCATGACATTAACCATTTCTGCAAAAAATGTCCTGCAAAGATCATACTGAATACCCAGGCTAAACTTCCAACAATATTGTAGAACATAAATTTAGCCCTGTTCATCTGTACAATACCTGCAATAATGGGTGCAAAAGTGCGAATAAATGGCAGGAACCTGGCCACAATTATAGCCACGCCGCCATTCTTTTCATAAAAGTCATGAGCCTGCTCCAGGTACCTTCTTTTAAAAAAGAAATTCTCTCGCCAGTGGTACATGGCCGGTCCTACTTTACGACCTGTCCAATAGCCTACCATATTACCCAGTATGCCACAGACAGAGATGAGGGCCAGCAGAACAAACAGATCTAACCATTCATTTTGAATATGCCCCAAACCAATTAATTTCATAAACTGGTAAGAAAGTCCGGGCTCGGCGCTAATCCCTTCCCCTATTTTATGGGCATAGATACCTGCTATAAAAAGTAATGTATCGCCGGGGAGAAAGAAACCTGCAAACAGCCCTGTTTCAGCAAAAACGACAAATAATAAAAGCCATAGTCCCCCGTTTTCAATATACCATTGAGGCTGTAATAAATCTGTCCACTGGAACCCAGTGCTTAATAATTCAATCATGATGATAATTTATCGTCTTTTTCTGTCTTTACATATTTTAATAACAGCTACCCTGATCTTTTTCACCAGCACTGTTTAATGCTAAGCCAATAAACAAAAATGCTGAAAAAAAGTTTGATCTGCCAGAAATATTTTATTCCTGCTGAAAAGCTACTGCTTTAGCATCATCAAACTCACCTTCCCATTTAGCTATTACAACCGAAGCCAGGCAGTTGCCAATTACATTTACAGAAGTGCGGCCCATATCCATCAGCTCATCAATCCCCAAAATGGCAGCTATGATAAACAAGGGTAAACCAAACTGCTCGGCTGTGGCTATTAATATAATTAAGGAGGCACGCGGAATAGCTGCTACTCCCTTGCTGGTGATCATTAAAGTAAACGCTATCAGCAACTGCTGACCAAAACTAAGGTCCATGCCTGCTGCCTGGGCCACAAAAATAGACGCCAGCGAAAGATAAAGAGTGGTGCCATCAAGATTAAAGCTATACCCTGTAGGCACAACAAAGGACACTATTTTACGGGGAACGCCAAACTGCTCCATATTTTGCATGACTACGGGCAATGCAGCATCGGAGCTGGTAGTAGCAAAGGCAATGGATACCGGTTCTTTAATAGCCTGTACAAATTTCTTTATAGGGATTTTAAGATATAATGCTACCGGCAGCAGCACAATCAGTATAAAGGCAATTAAAGCGGCGTATAAAGTTATTAAGAGCAGGAAAAGGTATTTTAAGATATCAATACCCATGTGACCTACCGTATAAGCCATCGCCGCTCCCACACCAATAGGCGCAAAGTACATAATAATATGAGTGTACTTAAACATGGTTTCGGCAAGGCTTTCCATGAAATCCACAATTGGCTTTTTCTTATTTTCCGGGAGCTTTGCGAGGCCAATACCGAATATCACTGCAAAAACCACTATCTGCAGCACCTGGTTCTCGTAAATAGATTTAACAATATTTTCAGGAAAAATATCCCTGAAAAAAGAGGTGGTTTTATATATCCAGTGGTTATTTTCAGGAATATCTTTAAGAGCCAGCACATCTGCTTCTTTTACGGTTGATCCCTGGGGGAGCTCGTGGTGCGGCACTTTGGAAGCATCTACTCCTACCCCGGCTTTAGAAATATTAATAGCTGCAAGTCCTATAAATAACGCGATGGTAGTGGCGGTATAAAAATATAAAAGCGATTTCCAGGCCATGCGCCCTACCTGCTTCAGGTCTGAGTGACCGGCAATACCATATACAAGTGTTGCAAAAAGTATGGGGCCAACAATGGTTTTCACCAGCTTGATAAAACCCTGGCTCAGTGGTCTGAGCGACAAAGCCACACCAGGATAATCATGTCCTACGAAAGTACCCAGTAATATGCTGACCAGGATCCACGTGGTTAAAGATTTTTTGTAAAATGCAAAAACAAATAAAACAATTATTAAACCCCACCTGGAAACTGATAAAACAGTATCAGAAACGGGCGTTATATAAAAGCTGATAAGATGCAGAATAGCAACAACGGTAAAAATAATAATTGCAAGTAAGCCTGATTTTTTTTTCGCCATAAATTAATAATAGGAGTATGTTAAACACTAACATTTGCTGCAAAAGATAGGAAAATAGTTTATACGATTAACCTGCCTGCTCAAAAAAATGAATATAATTTTTCTTTATTTGACATTAGCCCTATGTTAGTCATACTTTTCCGGAGCTCATATTTGCACATGCTCATTTTTCTGAAAACTTTTTCCCTGGTATTTACAACAATTTCTTATTTTTCCTATTCCAAAAGCATTATCAATATTAAAAATACTCATATCAAAGTAAATTAGTATGGGACTATTTAAAAAGAAACCATTAATCATTCTGCTTGCTGAAGCCGGAGACACGGAAAAAGGCCTAAAGAGAACATTGTCTGCGGGCGGGCTTGTAGCACTTGGTATTGGCGCCATTATTGGCGCCGGTCTTTTTGTAAGAACGGCTGCTGCTGCCGCTCAAAACGCAGGCCCCTCAGTAACCTTCGGTTTTATACTGGCTGCTATTGGCTGCGCCTTTGCCGGTTTGTGTTATGCCGAATTATCTTCATCCATACCCATTTCGGGAAGCGCTTATACTTTCACTTATGCTACTATGGGTGAAATGCTGGCCTGGGTAATAGGCTGGGATCTTGTGCTGGAGTATGCTGTAGGGGCGGCTACGGTGGGTATAGCATGGAGCGAATATTTAAACAACCTGCTGGTAAACATTCTGCATTGGAAACCAATAGCTTATGAATGGTGCCATTCTCCTTTCCAGGTGTCGCATGATGGAGTAAGAGGTATCCTAAACTTGCCGGCTTTGTTTATTGTTGGACTAATGAGTATGCTGCTGATAAAAGGCACTTCTGAATCATCCTTTGTAAATGCGCTGATCGTTATTGTGAAAGTTACGATAGTTGTTCTGATCATCGTTTTAGGATGGAAGTTTATTAACCCTGCCAATCACAGCCCTTACATTCCGCCTCCCGAACAGTATATAGACCACCAGGGGGTAGCTCACAAATTCGGGGGTTTATGGGGCATATTGGGTGCCGCGGGAACCGTATTCTTTGCTTTTATAGGATTTGACGCGGTGAGCACTGCAGCACAGGAAACCAAAAAACCCAAAACGGCACTTCCGATTGGTATTTTAGGATCGCTTGCTGTATGTACTACGCTTTATCTTTTATTTGGCCACGTACTTACGGGCCTGGCCCCTGTAGAATTTTTCAGAGATCCTACTAAAGGAGGTGAAGCATCAGTAGTTGCAGCCATACAATATTTCATGCCCGGCTACAAGTGGCTGGCGGATGCTGTAACAATAGCCATTCTTGCTGGTTTTACATCAGTTATACTGGTAATGCTTTTGGGACAAAGCCGTGTTTTTTACTCAATGAGCCGGGATGGCCTGCTGCCGGCATCTTTCAGTAAGCTGCACCCTAAATTTAAAACGCCCTATAAAGGCAACCTGATCATCCTTTTATTGGTAGGCCTGTTTGCAGCCTTTGTTCCCGGCGATGTGGTAGGCCACATGACCAGCATCGGAACGCTGTTTGCTTTTATACTGGTATGTGCAGCCGTTATTATCCTGAGAAAAAAAGAACCAAATCTGCCCAGGCAATTCAAAACGCCGTTTGTACCCTTGTTTCCTATTTTAGGTATAGTATCCTGCCTTGCAATGATAATCGGCTTAGGCTGGGAAAACTGGGCAAGACTGATAGTGTGGCTTGCATTAGGTTTCATTATTTACTTTGGTTACAGCGTAAAGCACAGTAAGCTCAGAAAAGGAGAACTGGTTATACCGGAAGACCCTCCCGGAGATGGATTACATTAACATTGTATTACATATAAACCGCCTTCCTAAAAATGAGGCGGTTTTTTAATGCTGCTTTACTTAGATTTGCAGCCTCAATTTTTATATTTATGGGAAGGATTTTTGAAGTACGTAAAGCTACCATGTTTGCCCGTTACGATCGTATGGCCAAACAGTTTACCAGGATAGGAAAAGAAATTGCAATAGCCGTAAAAGCCGGCGGACCAGACGCAGCAACCAACCCCGCGCTTCGCAGGTGCATGCAAAATGCCAAAAGCGTAAATATGCCTAAAGATCGCGTGGAAGCGGCGATCAAACGTGCGCAGGGTAAAGAAATGGAGAACTATGAAGAGATCCTTTACGAAGGATACGCTCCTCATGGGGTGGCCATCCTGGTTGAAACGGCTACAGACAATCATGTTCGTACAGTAGCCAATGTAAAATCACATTTCAATAAAGGCGGTGGCGCCATGGGAAACAGCGGCAGCGTGTCCTTCCAGTTCAATAAAATGGGTGTATTTAAGCTAAAGCCGGAAGGAATTAATATAGAAGATATGGAGCTGGAGCTTATTGATCACGGCCTGGAAGACCTGGGCGAAAGCACCGATGATGAAGGTAATGAAATTATTGTTTTACGCACGGCGTTTACTGATTTTGGCAATATGCAAAAAGCACTGGAAGAAAAAAATATCCACCCTATAAGTGCTGAGCTTGAATGGATACCTTCCACTACCGTTCCGGTTACCGATGAGCAGGCAGAAGAAGTGAGCAAGCTCATAGAACGCCTGGAGCAGGATGAAGATGTGCAGAAAGTGTTTCATAATATGGGGTAGGGAAAGTCGGAAAAGTCTGAAGTCTGAAGACCGAAGCGTTTTGCCTTTAACATTTAATATTTTACATTTCCAAATCACTTTATTAAAAGTTTCGCCTTGGCGGAACTTTTTTTATGCTTGATATTATTAGTAATACGGAGGAGAGCAATTTCTGGAGATTCATTTATTATAGAGTTTCGTGTATATTTGAGTTGTTCGGTAAGTTTACAGGGCGCCGTAAAACAGAAAAACCTAAGATAACAAACGATAAATTTCACGAGACAAATTGGACAAAAATATTCAGCAAA
The DNA here is from genome assembly GCA_027493055.1 of Niabella sp. Classification (GTDB taxonomy): domain Bacteria; phylum Bacteroidota; class Bacteroidia; order Chitinophagales; family Chitinophagaceae; genus Niabella. The sequence continues at coordinate 67,924 of JAPUDO010000074.1, forward strand.
AACTATACGGGCTTGATCATTTACGTGCAGTAGCAATTTTATACGTTTTTCTTTTTCATTATTTTATTTTAAGCGGTAGGCAACCTGAATGGCTGCCTGACTTTGCAAAGTTTGGCTGGACAGGTGTTGATTTATTTTTTGTTCTTAGTGGTTTTCTAATTTCATCACAACTTTTTGCTCAAATTAAACAAGGGCAAAACATTTCATTCAAACAGTTTTTCCTGAAACGATTTTTTAGAATTATTCCTGCATTTTTAGTTACGGTTGGGCTATATTTCTATTTCCCGCTTTTTCGTGAAAAAGAAAGCTTACCACCATTATGGAAGTTCCTGACATTTACACAAAATCTTGGGCTTGATCTAAAGAACTTCGGCACATTTTCTCATGCTTGGTCACTTTGTGTGGAGGAACATTTTTATTTATTCCTGCCATTAATCTTAATTCTATTTCAACAACTAAAACTCATAAAGAAATCATATTGGTTACTTATAACGTTATTTTTATTTGGTTTTGCAATTAGAGTTTACAGCTTTAATCAATTTTATCTTCCTAAAATTGACAGCGACAATAGTTGGTTGTATTGGTATAAATACATTTATTATCCGACTTACAATCGTTTAGATGGGCTTTTGATCGGTATTTCAATCTCAGGGGTTTATCAGTTTTTGCCGACAGTTTGGAATAAAGTATCCAAATACGGGAACATATTTATGATTTTGGGGTTGGCTGTTTTGACAAGTGCATCTTTTCTTTGTTATGACCAAATGACTTTTAAAGCTTCTGTTTTTGGTTTTCCATTAGTTGCTTTGGGCTACGGTTTTATAGTTGTTAGTGCTGTAAGTCCAACAAGTTTTTTATATAAGCAAGGTTCAAAAATTACTACATTCATTGCAACACTTTCTTATGGTATTTATTTGACACACAAAGGCGTAATTCACGTAACACACCAGCTATTAAACGACTTTAAAATAGACAATAACCTAATGCTTCTAATTTGTATGACAACTTGTGTTGCTTTTGCATATTTGCTACATTTGATAATAGAAAAACCTTTTATGAAATTAAGAAGCCGAATAATTGAACAGAAATAAAACCCTGCTGTCAATAAGCAGTTTTGCGATAGTGCAGCCAACAGTCAAGGATTCAACTTTGGTAAAGCTATTTCACTTTGGCAATAAAAATGAGAGTAAGTTCGCTAAATACCCCGTAAGGACTGATATATAAACAATAGAAATCTTTAATTAGATGCGTTTCCCTCCCTCTAATTAAGAGAACAATAGGAATGATTTGATACCTTTGTGGCTATAAAAAACGAAACCCACTAGTTTGAATTGCTTCAGGGACTAATGGGAATTAGATAATACAAAGCTATGGCTAACTTTTGATTTCACCAAATATTAAACCTAATAAGTGAAATACGCTGACTTTGAAGAAATTATGACTCCTGCGAGAATGAGCAGATACCTACAGGCTTGTGAAAGAAATTCCCGTAAAGCAATGACTCTGTATAGAAAGAATTTACAGCTAACACAAGAACTTTTTACTGTTATCAGTTGCTTTGAAGTTGCACACAGAAATGCGATTGACGCTAAATGTACATCTGTATTCAGAAATGACTGGTTGAGAGACGGAGCTTCATCCGGAGGAATTTTTGATAACGCAAAGTGCTTTCTGACTAAGCGAAATATTAATGATGCGATTGGGAACCTAACAATTTATAGTCACTTTAGATTAGTAGCGGAACTTGGATTCGGGTTTTGGAGGTATATGTTTGCCCAAAATCAATTCAATGCAACAGGAAGAATTTTACTGCAGATTTTCCCCTCAAAACCTACTTCCACACCCATATTACAATACAACAATACATATATTTTCAATCAATTAGCAAAACTGAATGAAATAAGAAACAGAATGGCTCATCACGAACCCATTTGCTTCCTCCCTGGTAAGCCAGTTAAAAACACAGCTTATACACGACAGCATTATAACCTTATTTTGCAATTATTTCAATGGATGCAAATTGATGAAGGAGCACTTCTATATGGGCTTGACCACATTAATACTTTATGTGACGAAATAGACAAGCTGTAAATAGCTACAACCAATAAAAACCGAAAACAAAAAATAAATAAAAAATGAGTAAGAATAATAATCTAATAACACTTGAGGAATTCAAGGAAAAAAACTATGGAAAGAGAGGAACAAAAAAACGTGACAAGTTAGAAGCTGGTTATGAAAATTTCAAAATTGGAGCGCTACTTCAGGAAGCAAGACTCGAAAAAGGGCTGACACAGGAAGAACTTGCAACAAAAGCTGGCACAACAAAATCTTATATTTCCAAGATTGAGAATAATATTAAGGAAGCCCGTATTTCAACACTCCAAAAAATCGTTGAGCTTGGACTTGGCGGGCGCCTGGATTTATCAATAAAACTGTAACAGGTCAATACTTGCTTCCAGCTTTTTCCATTTCTTGCGCAGGTCTGTAGAATAGCAATGTGCCGGGCCGGCCTGAGCATTGATTTTACTTATTAATTCTATCAAAAAAGTAACGATGATACACTGGCATGATCCGAAGGACTCCTTGGGAGAGGCCAGCATAAGAGATACGATATAGATACTTGAACTGTTTTCAGGTATAGTATGTTTTCTTTATCTTATTAAAACTTTTTGGCCAATACCTTAAGGTGTGAGGCTTAATGCTTCCAGCTTTTTGCTTTTGGCATTTAGCCTTCCCCCACGGGCCATAAACCACAAACTATTCCTATATTTGTTTCAATGGATAATGATAAAGAAGTTGAAGCATTACTCATGTTAATTGAAGACCCTGATGCCGAGGTTTTTGAAGCAGTAAGCAACCGTATTATTGCTTACGGTACGCCCATCATTGCCAACCTTGAAGACCTTTGGGGAAATACGGCAGACGATAGTGTACAGGAACGCATAGAGCTGCTCATTCACCGCCTTCATTTTACCAGTCTGAAAACTGATTTTACCGCCTGGGGCGATGCGCCACACCACGAGTTATTGCCCGGCGCTTTGCTTGTTGCCAAATTATTATACCCTGATCTGCATACAGGCAAAGTAATCCAGGATATAGAGCGGTTACGCCGTAATATCTGGATCGAGCTTAACAATTACCTTACGCCCTTAGAGCAGGTAAATGTGGTGAACAGCATCCTGTACAATTACTTCGGGTTAAAAGGCGTACCTGCTGCCGATCAGCGTCCCAACGATTTTTTGATCTCACATATTATCGAATCAAAGAAAGGAAACCAAAGCGGTAATGGTGTGTTGTACCTGTTACTTATGGAGCTGCTGGATGTTCCGGTAAGACTGCTGAATATACCCAACCAGTTTGTGCTGGGATACTTTAAATCAAAAACCGACAACCACACCGAGAAGCTGCACCTTAATATTGATTTTTTTATCGACCCTACAAACGGGCAAATGTTCTCTCACAACGATCTCTACAATTATTTTAACCGCACTTCCACTCCTGTGAAGCCTGAATATTTCAGACCGCAAAACAACAAACAGATTATTGAAAAGCTATTACATAACCTGGGTCAGTGTTATACTGCCGGCAACCAGGCATATATATTGTCTGAAATAGAAGAGCTGATCGCTATTTTAAGAAATTAAGATGATGAGGCCCGCTGTTGAACATTTCTCATCAGCATTGCGTCGCACACTTCAGCTATAGTGCATAGCCCGGCCCGACTTTTCTTTCAAATAATTGTTAAAAAATCCAGTAAGAAACCGAAGGAACTGTTAATTATACGAAAGAAATCGTAAATTGCCTCAAATTCTGAGTGTATGTCACAAGTAAAATCAATAAAACCTACAGAGAGCGAGCTCGAAATTTTACAGGTGCTTTGGCAAAAAGGTGAAGCAACTGTAAGAGAAGTGCATGAGGAGTTGGTTACCACAAAGGATATTGGCTATACAACCACACTAAAGCTCATGCAGATTATGAATGAGAAAGGACTGGTAAACCGGGACGACTCGGCCAGGACGCACATTTATAAAGCGGCCGCCAATAAAGAGCATACGCAAAAATTTTTACTCAACAGGTTTATCAGCAATCTTTTTGGAGGCTCTTCTTCCCAGCTGGTAATGCAGGCATTAGGCAGCCAGAAGGTTTCGGCCGAAGAGCTTAACCAGATCCAGTCCTTAATTGATGATCTAAAGAAAAAATAAACCTATGACAGAGGGCTTGCAATTAATACTTACTGCTTTAGGTAATGCCATTATCAGCAGTATATGGCAAACAGGGTTATTGTGGCTGGGCGTATTGCTTTACACCAAAGTGTACAAACAGGCCGTACCGGCACAAGTGAGCGCGATTAGTTTTGCGGCGCTTGTTACAGGTTTTGCAGCGTTTGTTGCCACTTTTATTATTTCACTTGTTACCCCACCCTCCAATACCGGCCTGTTACAATGGATCACCAATGCTGTTTTTTTGCAAAATATAACCATGTACACGGCTTTAGCTTATGTTTTGCTGCTACTTATTCCGGTAGTAAGGCTGGCAAAGGGAATGGTAAATGTTTACCAGCTTAAAAGGAAAGGGCTGGGCAAAGTTCCCGGGCATTTGAAGATATTTTTGCTGGATGCCTCTCAATACCTTGGTATAAAAAGAAAGGTAAAAATATTTACCTCCGGTATTATTAAATCACCTTTGACCATTGGCTTTTTAAAGCCTGTGATATTATTGCCCGTTGCTTTAATCAACCAACTCAGCCTGCGCGAAGCGGAAGCCATCATTTTACATGAGTTAGCCCATATAAAAAGAAACGATTACCTGCAAAATATTATTACACAGATCATACTTACCATTCTTTATTTTAATCCATTTGCAAAAATGCTTGCCGAAATGCAGGGATTAGAACGTGAAAAATCTGCCGATAGCTGGGTGATGCAGTTTGAATACAATAATTGCACTTATGCAAATATGCTTGTATTATTAGCCAGGCAAAATATAGATAGTACAGCCAGCCTGGCAATTCCTGTTTCGGGAAGGAGCGCTTCGCTCCTGGAAAGAGTGGAGTGCCTGTTTGGCGCCGGCCGCAGGCGCTTTCCGCCATTTAGAAGTATAGTGCTGTCCTGCATTTTAATACTTGCGGTGGGCATGGCTTCTCTTCTGGAAAAAAAATCACCGCTTCACTTGCCAGCTCATTATACAATAGCTTTTTCAGACCCCGCTGTAAACGGACAATATGTGCCCGGCTATACTAACACTTATACTGTTCCCGATACAGCCAGTTCCAACTTTACCCCCGCCCCTCAACCAGTTGCACTACACCCTGTGAAAGAAACTACGGTTAATAATACACAGGACGAGAACGCTAACAACGCGGAGAACAGTATAGATGCAGCCCGTCACGAACTACAGCCCGTCTTTGTAAGCAATATGAATGTAGTGGTTCCGGCCTTACAGGAAAATGAAGAAAAGACGGTTCAGGAAGCTGTTAATAATACGAAAAAAATTGTAATTGCTTTTGGCTGGAAAGCCATTGATAACTCACTGGCAGAAACTATAACCAGCGAGGACAAGCAGGTGCTTAAAGAAGCTTATCATCAAAAAATGGAAGCCGCAGACTGGGAGAGGCAGGCTAATACCTTACGTCTGCAATACAACAATATAAACTGGGAAAGAGCCGGTAAAGCACTTTCTACAATTATCGGGGAATTAGAAATTGACAGCATTTATCATAAATATAACGAAGCAGCCCATTCTCTTAACAGCTATAAAAAAGAGCTGGAAGAGGCTCATAAAACTGCAGAAGCAAAAGCGGTACAAGGACTGTTAGAGCAATATAAAACTGCATTGCAAAAAATAGACAGCCTCCGTCATAAAAAGATTGTTGAGTTGTAATATTAATCCCTATCCTGCTGATGTATCAGGGCAAACGGATCTTAATGTAAGCCCCAAAGCCATTCATAATATCATCCGCTGCGACCTTTAGCCGGGAAGTTGCATATCTTTTTATAATTATTACAATCTTTCGGGTTTGACCAGGCAGATAAGACCAAGGGCTGACAGGATTATAAAAATGAGAGTATGTTCGCTAAAAAACTCCGTAAGGAGTGACATTAAAGTATAGAATCTCTCGAAATCAGATGCATTTGCCCATCCACGGGTGTAGGACCAATCTCTCTGAATAAAATATTTCGGTGCGCTGCACCTATAAACATTCCCACTCATCCGTAGCTACAAATATTGTCGCCGCGCTACGGCTATAAAGTTAACACTGCATTACAGCTTTTTATCGTAGTTATTCAGCCTTAGATAGGCGCAGCGCCAGCCCGACAAATCATTCTGGCGGGCGGCGAAATATTATTGTTCGATGATCTGTTCAGCAATTCGTAGCTTAAAAAGGAACTTTTGTCCTGCCCCCCCCAACCACAAAAACCCTTTCCGAATAGTTTTTTAATTTTACTTTTACCTTTTGAATGTATTACTATGCATATTACTGCACAAAACAGGTTTAAGAAATTAATTGTTGTGGGCGACAGGGTTTTAATTAAGCCTACCCAACCACATGAACGTACGGCCAGCGGGCTTTACCTGCCACCCGGAGTACAGGAAAAAGAAAAAGTACAACAGGGCTATGTTATCAGAACGGGGCCGGGCTATGCTATACCTATGCCCGTAGATGATGAGCCCTGGAAAAACGATGATGACCAGGTGAAATATGTTCCGTTACAGGCAAGAGAGGGAGATCTTGCTATTTTCTTAATGAGTGGCGCCACAGAAGTAATGTATGAAGGAGAGAAATATTTTATTGTTCCTCAAAGCGCTGTTCTGATGCTGGAGCGGGAAGAAGACTTATAAATCAATTACAGCAAGAAGCAGTAGAAAATAATTATATCATTTTGATATAAAAAACTGAAAACAATAGGAACGATTTGTAAAAGAGGTTGATATATGTAACCTGTTTTGATTATTTCGCTTAAATCAGTAGCTTTATACTATGGACCAGTATCAAAATCATATCAGCATTAACCCGGATATACGTTTTGGAAAACCCTGTATTACAGGTACCAGGATCACCGTTGCCGATATCCTGACCTGGTTAGCTTCGGGTATGAGTTATGAACAGATCATAGACGATCATCCCTTGCTTAATCAAGAGAAAATTCTTGCTGCATTATCATTTGCCGCTAACAGGGAAGCTATTATTAAAATAATCGCTGCATAAGTGAAACTGCTTTTAGATGCAAATATTTCCTGGAAATTATGCAGCAGATTGAGCGGCATTTTCGGAGAATGCTATCATGTGGATTTTATTGAGTTAACAGTACCCGCCAGGGATATTGAGATCTGGCAATATGCCTTAGAAAATGAGCTGAACATTGTTACTAATGATGAGGATTTTTGAATCTGAGCAATTTAAAAGGATTCCCCCTAAAAGTAATACTTATTAAAACAGGTAACCAAAGTAGCGAGCAGGTGTACAACCTGCTTAAAAGAAGTACACAGGACATCCACTCATTAATCCACAGCAATGATATTGGAGTCCTGGAATTAATATAAATACAATTAATTTTAGCTAAAATAAAAATGTTCTGTTATGAAAGGCTTTAACGCAAACATTGAGCAACTTACCCTGGACAATGATCATTTCAGGAAAGTGCTGTACACTTCCAAACACTTTCAGCTGGTACTGATGAGCCTGTTACCGGGTGAAGAAATTGGTGAAGAAGTTCATAACGAAAACGACCAGTTCTTCCGTTTTGAACAGGGCAATGGCAAATGTATTATTGATGACAACGAGTACGCTGTTACGGACGGTGATGCAGTAATTATTCCGAGCGGAGCAAAGCACAATGTGATCAATACCGGTACCGATGCACTGAAAATGTACACCATTTATGCGCCGCCTCATCATAAAGACGGTATTGTTCGCCCTACTAAAAAAGAAGCCGAAGAGAACGAAGAAGATTTTGACGGGCAAACAACAGAATAAGAATTACAAATGCCTGTTCTTAAGCATACCATATTCAGTGTAATACTAACCTGCGTGGTTAGTATTACCGTTTTATACGGGCAATCAGCAACTTTATATGTTGAGCATTCCTATAAAAAATACAGGAAAACGATAGCAGACCGGCCAGAGACACAAATGACCGAGCTAAAGCGCATAATACCTGCCATTGTTTATGATCTTCGCTATGCTACTGAAAACAATTTCATGCACAGGCTCATGTACCCGGCCAACACCAGCACGGCTTTCCTGCGTAAACCGGCCGCAGAAGCGCTTTTAAAAGTGCAGCAGGATCTGAGCAAAGAGGGACTGGGCCTTAAAATATTTGATGCCTATCGCCCTTATACGGTATCAATAAAGTTCTGGGAACTGGTAAAGGATGAACGCTATGTAGCCAATCCTATTAAAGGCAGCAACCACAACCGTGGCACTGCAGTTGACCTCACTTTAATAAACCTGCAAACCGGCAAAGAGCTAAATATGGGCACCGGGTTTGACAACTTTTCTGATACAGCACATCATAGTTTTAAACATTTACCCCCGGAGGTTCTGGCAAACCGGAACCGCTTAAGGACCCTAATGAATAGATATGGTTTTACCGAACTGGAAACAGAATGGTGGCATTATACTTTTAAAAGCCCGGTAAAATTTGATGTGCTGGATATACCTTTTAAGAAATTAAGTAGATAAGGTCACACCTTTCATAGTACCAGAACAGGCATAAAATTTTCTTTTATCATTTATTCAAATTATCCTTAAACACAGGGATCAGCTCGTTAGCAATAACCCCGTGATCTGCTACGCCAGGATGACCGCTGCAACCAGTTGGGTTCATTTCCTTTAGAAAATATACTGTAACAGGGGCATCGCCCGGGAACTGCTGATCAATACCTACTTTAACCGCATTCAGGCAATTTTGAAGGATTATATTTTTCGGTGCCTTTACAACCGGGCTATTCAATAAAATAATCTTTGCCAAGGGGTATTTTGATTTTACCAGTTTAACAAACTCTATATATTTCGTTATAAAAGTATCGCTGTTAAAAGGTGAGCGTGCCGTTGCCCCATTGCCATCGTTACAATCGTTGGTTCCTAAAGCTATGCTTACAATTTTTGGTTTATACGTGTTAAACTTCCATTTCCGATAACTATTCAGTGCAAAATCAGTGTTCTCATAAAGCTGGGGCATTGTGGGACCATCACTATCCCAATTCCGGTAAATACCTATGCCACTCACACTGCTTAATATAAAATCGGTGCCTAACGCACGGGCTACCCTGGGCCCGTATGCGTAAAACGCATTATATTGATCCGGGTAGGCACCTGTTGCACAGGAAGCGGCAGAAGCATCGGCAAACGCGCCACAAGTTATGCTGTTACCTATAAATTCAATTAAAGGCACATCAGGAGGCTGAACTGCCTGCACCTCGTTTCCGGTAATCTTTTCAATATAGACAGGGCCTGAGTGAGCTTCTGTGGCTTTATATACCTGTACGGTGTGCTTTCCGCTTCCTGACACTTTAATACTTATTGGCTGAACTGACCCTTTTGAAATTTTAATCCTTTCCTTGTAGTTCCCATCCACTTCATATTGAATATAAGCCGAGGTCTGCCAGTCTGCAAGTGAACAATAAACTTTACCCCCGGTTCCTGAAAAACTAAAAGCAAAATGAGATCCTGAACTTATTAGCTCCAGCTCCTTGCTGCTTTTATCAAACCGGCCCACAGGTAACAGATCAGCTCCGGGAACACTTGTTTCCCTGGTTATCTGTTCCGTTGATGGTGATTTGCATCCTGCTGCCAATATAAAAAGCAGTACCAGCGTTGCTTTTTTTAAGATGTTCATATCCTGTTTTTTTAGCTTCTCAAAAGCCTTTACGCTTCGCAGGCGTCAGCATGACGAATGGTTACCAACGCTATGTCATTTAGCACACCTGAATGATGCCTGTTTTTTTTGTCAATTCACAAACTTTACATTCTCTATTGTAAATACACTTTCATCATTTAATGTATTATTGTAGTAAGGACTATACATTTTTGCATGAATGGTTTTCTTTTTTGTATCTATTTCCAGCAAGCGTATATACCCGCCGCCGTCATCCTTACACTGATAATTTTGTAATAGCTGGTAAATAGGATTACCATATTCACCATTATCCACCCTGTGGGCACTGTAACAAACATGCCCGCTCACTACCATAAAAGCATTTTTATTAGGCTTTATATATTTATTAAAAATATCAATCACTTTCATATCTCCGTAACCTGCATTGGAAGCGGCAATATCTCCTTTGGGATTCAGATGATAATGCGTTACTACAATCACATTATGATTTGGATGTGATTTCATAACCTGATCCATCCACTGGGCAGCACCTTCCCGTGCACAAAACTCTAATGCAATTACCAGCCATTTTTTTCTGCCGGCATTAAAGGTATAGTAGGAATTATCGCTTTTCCCTTCTTCAAACCTTCCCTTTTGAAGCGTAAACCTGCTTACAGGAAAGTACCTGTTGAACTTAAATGTTTTTCTCAGGTTGGCATTCACATTCCCGGGAGCAGCACTTCCATTATCGGGAAGAACAGCCTCTGTATCATGATTGCCCAGGGCTATAACATAGGGCAGCTTGGCCTTGTCTAAAATCATATATCCTTTTGATGCTGTCTCAAAATGAGTGATGGTATCAAAATTCACCAAATCACCTACATGCAGCACAATAGGGAATTTCAGCGAATCCTTAGCCTTTGCCAGCCAGTTCATTTGTGAAAAGAACATATCCTGCCTGCCCGAAACGGCTTCCTGTGTATCGGGCAAAATGGGTATGGTGAACTTTGTAACAGCACAGGACTGCGCCAGTATCATTACAGATAGAAAAAGGGAGATTAATCCGTTTGCAGAAACTGTTTTTCGAATATGTATCATTGCTATAAGTTTTTTGTTCAGTACACAGGGAACTGATTATTTTGAAATTTATTTTTCAGGAATTGCATTCTGTCGGTATTGCCATTCCGGGGTTGCTGGCTTACATTTCCCAAAGGTTCCATCTCCGCATCCCAATCATAAGCCTCCCTGAATGAATGATATACCCAATCCCAGCTATAGCTTTCAAATTTATTAACAGCATCCGCCAGGTAGGAATTACCATCTGCAGCCGCCCGTGTTACACTAAACTCTCCAATATTAATTTTTACATTGTTGTTATTTATCTGATAATTCCTGATGATCTGAATTTCATTCAACATCTGATTTTTTACAGTAGTAGTATAAGAGGCTGGCGGATAACCAGAAATAGTAACCTGGTGTGTATAGCTTAAAGGAGTATATAAATGCGGGCTTACCGTTATATTAGGATAAACACTGCCGTTTGCCTTTTTAGGAATAATGAGATTGGGCAGATTAGGGATCCTGTCTACCCAGCCATTTCCCTGGTATCCGGAGGGCTGTAATAATATCTCGCATTTGTCCTGCTTCCCATCCCTTAGCGCCACTACAATTCTTTTTGCCAGCTCATTCCAGGCATTGGGTTTACCTGTAGGGAGAAACGGCTCATTATAAAGGTCGTAAATAATAAACGAAGATCCTGTATGGCAGTGATTGGATATCTGGCGCCACATTTCCACCACCATATCCTGCAATTTAGTATCTGTCCACAACCTGTCTCCCGGATTGCCGGTATAAGGATTTATTGCGCCAGGTGTGGTGTGAGGATCGATTATTAACTTTAAATTCCTTGTCCTGCATAATGCTACCAGCTGATCTAATTTTGTAAAGGCATTAACATTCAAACTATAGTTCCCATTAGCATCTTTTTCATTGATAAACCTGTGGGAAGTATTTGTAAAAAGAGCTCTTACCACATTAGCCTTATAGCTTCTGACATCATCCAAATCTGCAGTAGTAATAGTACTTAAAATATCAAAACCACGTATCCTGATATTCGCAGGATCAGGGTCTGTAACAGCACGGGCTTTTGTAGCAACCCTTTGCGCTGTGTTTTCTTCTATCCTGGCAGAACTTTGCTTTAAGCATGAAGCGCATGTTACTAAAAATAAAAAGGCAACGACTTGTTTCATTTTTTAGGTTTTTAAGGATGAGTGGGTATATTATTTAAGGACAAAATAAATCTCCGGCAAAGAACCCTATAAAGCCTGCCTGACACTTTCTTTAAAACTTTAACCTATACTAAAATCAAACCTGTGCAAGCGTTCCTTTTTAATGGGCTCAACTGTATAAATGCTCAATAGTTTTTATTAAAACTCAGCCTGCTTATTTTTTAAGAAGTAGCTTTTCAACAACGTAATCCGCTTTTCATTATTATTCCGTGGTAATATCTCCAAGGTACCAACGGGCATTTCCGGATCCCAATAAAAGGATTCCCTGAAAGCATGATATGTCCAGTGCCACCCATATTTTTCACATGCATCAATTACATCCTTTAAATACTCATTGCTGTCACCTGCTATCCGGGACACACTAAACTCACCAATGTAAACAGGAACTTTAGGATGCGCTAACTGAAATTCCCGGATTAAAGAGATCTCCTTCTGCACGATAGCTTTTGCGTTCAATTTGGGGTTGCTATAGCTTATTCTTCCATACGATGGGCTCACCAGCTGATGTGTGTACTCATGAGGCTCATAAAAATGCGGACTCACCATAATATTATCATCATCAGGCAGCTTAAATCTGGCAAGGTGTTTATTTCTTGAGATCCATCTGCCATTCTCATTTAAATCATTAGGCTCAATAATGATGGTATGATCATCCCCGTTGTTCCGTATCACTTTGATTATTCTTGCTACCAGATCATACCATATCTCTGAATCAGGAACATAAGGTTCATTGAGCAGATCATAACCAAAGATCACTTTCCTGTTTGCTTTATAGCGGTCTGATATTTTCTTCCACATTTCTACCAACTTATCCTGAAGGTCTTTACGCTTCCAGAATTCATCATCATAGCTGGTGGTGTAATCATTTTTTAATCCCGGAAAAGTGTGAGGATCAATAACTACCCGGATGCCGTATTTGTGACAAAGCATAATAATATTATCCAGCTTTTTAAATTCGGTTTCGTTATACTCATACGGCAGCGCTTTTGAAATAAGCTTGTTATCTGCAAACATCACCCGTACCAGGTTAACGCCATACTTCTTCAAGTCGACAAAATCTTTTTCGGTAAGATCGGCTGTTATTTCAAAGCCCCTGTATATATTTTTCACCTGTCCATGACCGGTCTTTTTTGGAGGTTGTGCAATGGCATGCAGTGAACCAAAAGCCAGCAGGATGAATAACAACAGCTTAGTGCCTGATAAACGATTCATCATAATAGTAATTTTTATGGGCAGATCTTAAATTGTCGCAATTGTAGGGGAACACTTGCCTGGGCGAGGCGCCATGGCAAACATATCTATCAACTACTAATAGCAGAAAGGACAACCAGGTTTATATCCTTTATTATTTATTTTTTTCAAAATATTTTTTTAACAGGGTGATCCTGGATGCAGTAGTACTCCTGGGTTTCATATCATTTGTTCCTAATGGCATTTCCACATCCCACGGATATGCCTCCCGGAAGGAGTGAATGGTCCAATGCCATTTATTTTTTTCAAAAAAATCAATAGCATCTTTTATAAACTCGTCTCCATCCGTAGCTGATCTGGCTACAGCAAATTCACCAATAAAGATCCGCACATGGGGATATTTTTTCTGAAAGTCTACAATGGGTTTCAAACTGTTCTCTAAAGCAGCCTTCCCCCCTACAGCGTTATAAGATATTTTAGGATAGCTGGCAATAACTTCCTGATGTGTATACCGTAAAGGATCATATACATGCGGGCTTACAATAATAGAGTCATCTGCCGGTAACTTTAAAGCCCCTATGTTGGCTACCCGCTCAATCCAAACCCCGGGAGCCTGAAAACCATGAGGTTCAATAATAACGGGGTGCTTATCACCATTATCTCTTATTAGTTTTGTAAGGCGGGCAACAATTCTGTTCCAGATCTCCTGGTCGTTTGGTACAAAGGGCTCATTCAGCAGATCATATCCAAAAATCACACTACCCTTTGATTTATACCGGTCCGATATTTTTTTCCAAAGGTTCGCGAGGATATCCTGGTACTCCGTAGATGTCCAGAACGGATCGTTAGGAGAACAGGTATAATCGCTGCTTTCCAATCCCGGAGCGGTATGCGGGTTAATGACAACTCTTATTCCATATTTCTCGCACAGGCCAATAACTCGGTCCAGGTTCTCAAATTCCGCTTCATTATAATTGTAAGGGCTTGTTTTAGAAATTAATTTATAATACCCATACACTACCCTTACAATATTTGCTCCATACGCTTTCAGGTCTTTTATATCCTGCTCTGTTACGCGCGAGGTTACATTAAAGCCTCTCAGCATTTCATCCTTAGTGTTAGCCGGGGGCTCTGGCGGAGGAGGATCAATACCTCGCTTGTCTTTGTCTCCGCAATTACAAAAAGAAAAAGTAAACATCATTAAAAGACAAACTAATAGTCTGTTTATTTTCATGTGCATATTCTTTATGATTTCTACAATCTTAATTCAGGATAATGATTCGTTTTAGAAAGGGAGAGGGGCAACCGGCAATATTGTTACAATACCGCCGGTATCAGCTAACGTTAAGATAGCCTCTCCCTAACCTCTGGATATTACTGCTCTTAGTACACCATTAATAGCCAGGGTTTTCTATCAGGCTAGGATTATTAGCCCTTCTTGCCGGAGTAATAGGAAAATAATAATTCTTTTCAAAAAATGCGGGCACTGCACCACCATCTATCCCATTAATTACCTGCAACTTCAGCTTACGGGTATTATAATCCAGTATATATTGCAAGCCGGAGAAACTCCTGGAGAGATCAGCAACAGCAGTTCTCCATCTCCTTAAATCCCAATAGCGGTGCCCCTCAAACGCTAATTCTACTTTTCGTTCATGTTTAATTTTGCTGAGGTCTATTGAAGATAGTGAGGCAACACCTGCTCTGCTCCTTACCTGGTTAATGGCATCCAAAGCCTCAGCAGGTTTGTTTAATGCCAATGCGGCCTCTGCATAGTTGAGCAATATCTCAGCATACCTGAACACGATCCAATCTGTTTTGGATCCGTAAATATTAGTGTTGTTATCCTTGGTTTCATCAAGATATTTCAACACACCAAATCCGGTTCCGCCATTTAATGCCCGGGCAAGAATTCCCTGGTAAGATCCGGTTAATACCAGGTTGCCGCTTGCATCCAAAACTCCCTGGTGAAAATCCAACGGAGCGCCTTTCCACATGGTATTATGTGTGTATATAGTTGCATAAAAGCGAGGTTCTTTGTTCTTCCACAGGTCTTCTGTTGTCCACAGTCCCTGCTGCATAGCAGCCCTGTTTAAGGTACCGGGCGTACCATCAACATATTCAAACTCTTCTGCCATTTCAAGGTAAACGCCATCTATATTACCCGCACCCCATGCATTGGGAGCAGGAGTCTGGTAAAAATCATAATTGCTTCCATTACCGCCCGGATCTTTAGGCAAATCATCGTGCGTTCTTACAAAGATGGCTTCGGAGTTCTGCTTCTTCATAAAAACGTTTCTAAAGTTAGTAACCTTATTGGCATCTGAATTATACAACGCATATTTAGTGCTATTGATTATTTGTTTAGAAGCATCATAAGACTTTTGATAATACTCATTTTTCAGGCTGTTCTCAATTCCTACTATTCCTCCATTTTGGGGACCACTACCATAAGCGGCAATGCTGGCCGCATATAATGCTGCCCTGCTTTTTAAAGCCAATGCCGCATACTTAGAGGGCCTGCCATAATCCACGGCTGCTACTGCTTCGGGCAAATCATTGGTGCAGGCATCAATTTCACTTATCACAAAGTCGTACACTTCCTTTTCAGTATTTCTTTTTACAAACAATTCTTCATGCGGGTCAGAAATAGCCTGGGCTTTGGTAACAAGAGGAACACCGCCGTATCTTTTTGCCATAGAAAAATAATTAAACGCCCTTATAAATCTGGCCTCCGCTACTCTCTTTTTTGCCCATGCCGCATCAACCGGAGAGCCGGGAACACGTGCTATAAACTCATTCAGCCTGCGGATCGTAACGTAAGCCCGTTCCCACCATTCCAATAAACCTTTGGTTCCGGATTCATTGATGTTACCAAATTTAAGCTGATAGGCATTGCCCGACCATGTAGCGTTTGCTTTTGCTTCATCTGACATATGATTTATAAAATACATCATAAACCAATACTGGGAAGAGTTTCCCGGCATATACATTTCATTATCCCAGATGGACATTTCGGTGTACACCTGGGTCAGAAAAGCATCAATTAGTGTTTGATCATCCCAAACAACAGCATCTGAAATGATTCCAAGCGGCTTTTTATCAAGCACATTTTTGGTGCACGAAAAAAATGCAGCAAATAATGTAAAAGATAAGAGTATATATACTTTTTTCATCTTATAATCTTTTTAGTTGATAGTATTACAATCGGTTTTTCTGCCCGCCCTTACTACAGGGAAATATTAAGTCCTACCGTAATTGTTTTTTGTTGGGGATAAGAACCACCTGGATTATTGGCCACAAATTCCGGGTCTACCTGGTATTTAGCCAGCTTATTAAAAGTTAAGATATTAAAGGCGGCTATGTATGCTTTTACCATTTTCACATTGATCCTACTGGTTATAATGGCAGGCAGCTGATATCCCAAAGAGATGGTTTTCAACCTCAGATAACCCGCATCTTTCAGCCAGAAATCGGATGCATAGCCATTTGTGGGGCTGAAGCTTCCCGGGCGGGGCACAATACCATCTTTCCTGTTATTTTCAGGGGTCCATCTTTCTTCGAAGTAAAGCGTGCTGCCGCCTTTTGCAGCAATCCCGGTTGAATATCCAAAAGCGCCCTGTAATAAAGCAGACAGGTCAAAGTTCCTGTAGGCCACATTCATATTAAGACCCGCCATCCAGTTAGGTACATTTCCCTTACCTATCACCACCATATCTTCCTGGTTAATTTTACCATCTTTGTTATAGTCAATAATTTTCACATCACCGGGACGAAGGTTCTTGTTATCATTACCATCCTGGTTATAGCCAAGATTATTTATTTCTTCCTGGCTGGTAAATAACCCATCCGTTAAATAACCAATGCTCCTGTCTGTCCAGTTACCGGAATTCTTATTAGTTCTTATCTGCCATTCCTCAGTATATTCAGGCTCTTCATAATGGTCCCACTTAGCCCTGTTCCAGGAAATATTACCGGAAATATCCCATCTAAAATCTGCCGATTTGCCTGCGGTACCCAGCATCAGGTCAAAGCCACGATTGTTCTGGCTGTTAAGGTTTTCTTTAGGCAAGGGAGCGCCGAATGATGTTGGTATTGATGATAACCTTGTAGCAGGTATTCCTTCCCTTTTCCTGTAAAACACATTGGCTTCCCCGTATATTTTCCTTTTCAGGAATGAGAAATCGAGGCCCAGGTTAGAGATAGTCATCTTTTCCCAGGTTAATGCCGGATTGGCAAGATTAGTGAGGCCCAGGGCATTATAATAAGTGCTGCCAAACAAATAAGGACCTCCCTGTATATAAGGGATTGTTATGCCATATCCTGAATAATAATCATAGTTCCCAACATTGTCAATCCCTGATTGTCCGTAGCTGGCTCTCAATTTAAGCTCATCTATACTGCTTACGTTAGCAAGAAAATTTTCTTTGGAAATAGCCCAACCTACCAAAACGCTGGGGAAGTATCCCCACCTTGTTTCTTTTGGAAACCGGGATGAGGCATCGGCCCTGAAAGTACCCTCGAATAAATACTTGCTCATGTAATCATACCTTAGTCTTCCCACCGCGGACTTGCGGCCATTTTCACTGGCACTGCCATCGTTTCTCATCCCATCGGTACTACCGGCGCTCAGCTGATCAATAAGATTTGAAAGATATCGTTCCCGGTAGGCTCTTACCCAATCTGAAGAGTAAACAATTGTTTCATATAAGGCCATTGCCGAAACATTATGATTACCTATTTTTTTGTCATAATTTAAGGAATAGTTCTCCGTAAGCATATACCCTTCACTTTTTTGCACTTCGAGGTTTGATGGATTATTCAGAGATCCTTTTTGGGTATAGATATTAGCATCATAGTCATATAAATAGAAGATCGCGGCTTTTCCAAATCTTTTCCGGCTATCATAGGTTTTATAGTAATTGGCAAAAGTTTTCAGAGACAGTCCGGGAATGGGTCTAAAATCATATTTAAAACTAAGCGTTGCCCTTATATCCTGGTGGCCTTCATCTGCGTAGCCAGAAAGGTCCCTGTTAGTAGTCACATGGGCGCCACCGGTACCACCGCCTTCGGCCCAGGATATTTTATCAGGATCGGGGAATGATGCCGGAAACATAGGCGAAGTATTCCACAGGTCATTCCAAACGTCACTGCCTCCGCTATAATATCTCCAGGCAAAATCCCGTTGCTCAATAGCCGTAGCCATATCTAACTGCATAGAAAGGTTATCTAGAATTTTAGCGTCTATATTAGATTGCAGGTTATACCTTTTATAGCCACCGCCGCTTTTTTTCCACATGGTTTCCTGATCAAGATACCCTAAGAAGCCATAGTATTTTATTCGCTCCGATCCGCCCCGGATACTGATATTGTGTTGTTTCTGCGGCGCCCAGTTTCTTATCAGCTCCTTATTCCAGTCCGTATTAGGAAAACGGGGATCAGTTCCATCATAGTATTTTGCCACTTCCTCATCAGTGTAAGGACGGGTGGTAGTACTGGCTGAATTTAACCAGGCTTCATTAGCCAGCTGGGCCATCTGCCCTGAAGATTGTTTTTTAGGAAAAAAAGTAACACTTTGAAGTGTATAAGAGGTTTTAACACCTATCTCCGGTTTTTGTGTATTTCCCCTTTTTGTGGTAACCAATATTACACCATTACCCGCACGGGACCCATAAATAGAAGCAGAGGCATCTTTAAGTATTGAAATTGATTCTATCTGGTTTGCATCAATCGAATTAAAATCAGCTTCAACACCGTCCACAATTACAAGAGGATTACCAAAACCCCTGATGCTTAAATAGGCTCTGTCGCTGCCTGGCTGCCCGCTTTGCTGTAACGATACCAGGCCTGGCAATCGCCCGGCTAACGCATTGCTGGCGCTTGCAATAGGAACTTTTTCCAACTGATCGGCTTTTACCGCCGCCACGGCCCCGGTAAGCGTAGATTTCCGTTGTGTGCCATAACCTACCACTAATATATCGTCCATTTTTACACCATCGCCGGTTAATACAATGATGCCTAAAGCCGCATTAGGGCCTACCACTATCTCCTGTGTTCCATAACCTACATAGGATATAACAAGCACTGCACCCTCATCTGCATTCAGTGTAAACTCTCCTGCCGTGTTTGTAGTTGTACCTATATTACCGCCCTTTACACTGATGGATACCCCTTCCAGCGGATTCCCGTTTTCATCCACCACTTTTCCTTTAATAGGCAACGCCGGATCTAATGCCTGCTTGCCTGTAACCACAACCAGCACCTCGTTTATTTTACGGTAAGAAAAGGTAGTGGTTTTAAGAAGCTGCTGCATTACATAATCTATAGTTGCATTTTTAGCATATACATCTACATAGGCGCTATTCAGCCCCACCTGATCATCATAAACAAAGCGGTAATTATATTTATCCTCAATTTTTTTGAGCACTGAGGTGATAGTAGTGCTTTTTAGATCAAGATTTATCCTTCCCTGCGATGAGGAGTTAAAAGCTACGGCCTGCAAAGCAGCGGTACAAATAAGTATAATAATCAGTTTCATTATTATTAAGTATTTCAGATAACCAGATAGCAGAATGGTCCCACAATTATATTTTTTCATATATTGCGTAAGTTTTAAAATGATGAAATGGCTGCCTTAAGGGCAGCTTTTTGTCACAAAAGCGGAAAATGGCTCCAACATTTTTCGCTTTTTATTTAGAGTCTGGTTCTTTTACTGACGGGAATTATTATACAGCTTTTTCAAGCACACCAAAGCAATCCTTACAGACATAGCATCAAGGTTGCCACGTCAGGCTGCAGCAGACAAGCAAAAACTATTAATAAGCTTTCCTATAAGTTTTAAACAGGCTCTTCAGGTGATCAGGTTTCTTCTTTCATGGCAATTTCGTTTTTAAGGTTTTCAAATAACAGCACCGCTAATAAATAACTACTTTATCTTTATAAATAGTATAATTAAATCCAATTGAAAATTTAAAAGACTCCAATGCATCTTTTAAGCTGTCATCCTCAAATGTTCCGCTAAATTTTCTATCGGATATAATTTTTCGCTGAAGCTCTATTTTTGTATTAAACCTTCTTTCCAGAACAGGGATAATATCCTCAAACAATTCGTTGTCAAAAACAAGTTTGTTGTTGATCCATTCTGTTTCTTTTGCAGTAGAATCAACCGGATTTACTTTAATGGTTAATAATTGTATAGCGGCTTCATTACTATTGGCTTTGACATTAAGTTTTCCATCTTGCACATAATTGTTCTGAACCACTAATTTTTCGTTAGTTGCCAGTGTAATTTTTTCACCTTTCTTCTTTTTTAAATAAACTTCTACCGAGCCCCTCAGCAATGTGGTGGCACTGTTTTTTTCATCAGGATAAGCACGTATGTTGAAAGCCGTACCTGTTATCCTTACATCCATTACTTTAGTGTGTACAATAAAAGGTCTTTTTTTATCTTTTACCACATCAAAATAAGCCTCGCCCAGCAATTCTACTTCCCGGCTCTTCTCCCATGCATTTTCGTTATAACTGAGCCTGGTATCTGCATTGATCCAAACCTTTGTACCATCGGGAAGCACAATATTTGATTTTGACCCTTTTTTAGTGCTAACAATGTTAGGGGATTTTATTTGCGTACTGTCAGCTCTGGAACTGATAAAAACAAAATAGGTTACTGCGCATATTATGATTACGGCTACTGCAACTTTACTCCAGAATTCCAGGCTGTACGATTTTTTAGGAGGCATTTTACTGCGCTCTATTTTTTCATTTAAATTGTTTAAAGAGGCTTTTAAAGATTCGGCGCTATACTTATGATCGAAATTGAAATTCACATCAAAAACGGCATCCATCATTGAAACAATTATCGCATCATCCTCATTTGTTTCCAGGTAAGCATCCAGCTCCCTTTTTTCAGGAAGTGTTAAAGCGCCGGATTTCTTTTTGGCCAATAATTCTAAAAATCTGTCATTGTTCATTTGCTTTCTATATAAAAGTCAATTTTTTAAAGGTGTTACCCTTAATCATTCTATAAATTTATTTCGCTTTCTTTCTTAATATTACCGCTTTATACTCCGGAAGTAATACTGCCAGGCTTTGCACTAACCTTTTTATAGCGATCATCATCTGGCTTTCAACCGTTTTTACAGATATGCTTAATAGCTGCGCTACTTCATCGTACCTCAATCCATCTTCTTTTATCAACCTGAATATAAGCCTGCACCTGGGCGGAAGGTCATTTATAGCCGCCATAATTTTATCCAGGTTTTCGCTGCTGATCATCTTTGTTTCAGGAGTAGTATGGCCTAATATAAAATCATCGCCTATTTCCTCATAATCAATTCTTTTTTTGCTTTTAACCGCATTGAACGAAGCATACTTGGCCGCTGTATAAATGTAGTGTGAGAAATTCCGGATGGTGGTCATTGTTCTCCGGTTCTCCCACAGCTTCAAAAAAACATCTTCAACTACTTCTTCCGCTAATTGCTGATCTTTAATAAGAGAATTGGAAAAAGACACCAGCCCGGGAAAATAAAAACAGAACAGCTCATCAAAAGCTATCCTGTCGCTGTTTTCAGCAATAGAATATAACAGGTATTTGATCCTATTTTCGATCATTAACATTTATTTTTATACAGCAGCGCTGCTCCTATCAAAGGCGCATCGCTGCCCAAAACTGATTTTACAATCTTTACTTTACGGGCAGCAGGCTTATATACATTTTGCTGAATGGTTCTCCTGAGCGGTGTGAGCAAAAGCTTATCCTTAGCATTACTGATCCCGCCACTTATGCATATTACCTGCGGACTAACAATATTAATCATATTGACCAACCCTGCAGCCAGATACTCCACCACTTTGCCGGTAACGGCTATTGCTTCCTTATCTCCTTCAGCTGCTAAGCCATATATATCTAAAACCGATGCAGAACCATCTTTTAACCCTATTTTTTTTGCAAGCGTTTTACTTTTTAAAGCGCTTTTAATAATTGCAGGTGCGCCTACCAGGGTTTCCAGGCATCCCTTGCGGCCACAGGTACAGGGGTTATCATTTTTCCTGATCAACTGGTGGCCAAATTCACCGGCAGTATTCAGTCCGCCATTATAAATATTTCCATTTATAATCATGCCACAACCAATTCCTGTACCAAGCGTAATGCAAACAATATCAGAATAACCAACGCCAGAGCCCACTAAAAACTCGCCCCAGGCAGCGGCCCTGCTATCCTGGGCAATGAAAATATCTTTTCTTATATTTTGTTTTACAGACCTGGTCACTGCTACATTTTTCCAATAAATATTCGGAGCATATACCACCATTCCTTTTTTTGAATCTACGGTGCCCGGAAAACCAATGCCAACACTATTTACATCACTTAAAGATAGTCCGGCGTTCTTGATTATCTGCTTCACATTATCAGTGATGGTGGTCAGTATTTCTTTACCACCTCCTGCGGGATGGGTACAAACGCTGCTTTTAAAAAGTAGTGTGCCCGAAGCGCTGACCACTCCGAACTTAATGTTTGTGCCGCCCACATCTACACCGATATTCAGTTTTTCTAACATCTTAATTATTTGCATTCCAAATTGCCGTAACCAAAAAAATCTCCATACTGCCTCTCTCCAAAAGAACTACCCTGCAAATACATTTCTTCGAGATGCCATGTTTATAACCTAAACTTCCACCCAGAATGGTACGACCCCTACGGGGTCGAATCATAAAATGGGCATAATTGTCTATAAACATGGGAATCCTACGGATTCCATAACAGCGTTACAGGCTTATGTGTACAGGATAGCTCCCAAAAAGGAAGTTTACTTCTCCTGTCTAAAAACAATCTCGTCAAAGATTGGGAGCTACCGCTGAAGCCGTCTAAAAACGATATTTTGCTACAAACACAAAAGCACCAGGAAAATACAATTTAGAAAATACTTTGTGTCTTCGCGCCTTAGTGGCTTATCCTGAAAACCCAACCTTTGCGTTCGTATTTTATCCTTCCTGTTCGTAAGCACTTATCTTATCAATCCTGCCCTGGTGGCGCCCGCCTTCAAACGGTGTCTTCAGCCATACTTCAATGATCATTTTTGCCAGCTCTATACCAATTACTCTTGCTCCTAAAGATAGAATATTCGTATTGTTATGTTCTCTTGAAAGCCTTGCTGTATAAGGTTCGCTGCAAACCACAGCCCGTATGCCCTTTACTTTATTGGCGCTGATGGAAATCCCTACCCCCGTTCCGCAAAATATGATCCCTCTTGCACATTCTGCTTTGGCAACCGCCTCACCAACAGCAAAGCCAAAATCGCAGTAATCCACTCTATCAGAAGAGCAGGTACCATAGTCTTTTACTTCATATCCCTGGCTTTCAATGTAGCCTTTCAGTTCTTCCTTAAACCCGAATGCGGCATGGTCTGAGCCAACAGCAATTATTTCCATTAATTATTATTTTGTTTTTGATGAACAGTGGTGATCAATTGCCTTAGCTGTTCAACAGATTCTGTAATCGTGTATCCTTTTCTAAAAATGCTGGAGGTACCTCCTACCAGCATGGTAGCACCGGCCTGTACCATTGCAGGAATATTTTCAAAGCTCACATTGCCGTCTACCTGTATTTCTATATGATCAAATCCCCGCTTTTCGATCATCTCGCGGGCGTCTGCAATCTTTTTAATGCATGCCGGTACCAGCTTTTGCCCTGCAAAACCGGGATTTACAGTCATAATGTTGATCATGTCAATATCGTCCAGTATATACTCCAGGCTGGACAATGAAGTGGCAGGGTTTAACGCTATGGCTGGTTTACATCCCAGGTCCCTGATCTGTTTCAAAGCTTTCTGCACATGGGGAGTAGCTTCCCAGTGGATACTGATATATACGGGCTTCAGCGCGGCTACCGTTTCCAGGTAACGTTCGGGCTTAGTTACCATTAAATGGCATTCAATAGGAATAGCTGAAATTTCAGTAACCGTTTTTGTAATGGAGAAGTCAAGACAAAAATTAGGAACAAACAGCCCATCCATTATATCTATGTGCAGAAAATCTATACTGCACTTTTCTAATTCCCTGATGTCTCTTTCAAGATACCTGAAATTGGCACAGGCAAGAGAAGCTTCTATTTTTATTGCATTGTCCATCTGCTGCTATTTATACGGCTGGCACCAAAAGCGACCATTGCTCCTGGTGCGGATGTTTACCCGTGAAGTCTTTAAATCCTATTTCTAACCGGTTATCATCAATAATGCCATCCAATCGTATCACCAGGCGGTTCTTGCCTTTTTTGAACGGGAACAGTATGATGCTGTTTCCCGGCCATGCCCGCTCTACTTTATCCTGAACATGCACGTTCCTGTTGTTTATCCTCAAAGTAAAGGGATTGGAACATCCTATGCTCACCCACATTTTTTTGTCTTCATCTAAATGCAGGTAGCTTAATAAGTACAGGCATCTTTCCCCCTTTCCATAGTAATAGCGGTTGGGCGTTATCCTGAAATCTGAAGGAATAATTCTCTGCACATGAAAAGGAAAGCTGTCCCGGTTCTCAGCGTTCATAATCCTCCCGATTGTATCCGGCGTTAAAAATTCTTTGCCTGCATTGATCTTATCATGGTTCATGTATTGAACCGATGGTAACGAAGACAGGCCGTGCTCAGGGTATTGTTTGTGATAGGCAGACAACCGGCTTTTATCATCTTCTATAAAAGGCCCGGCCAACAACCAGCTGCCATAACCCGCCACTCCCCTCTCAACAGAACCCGTTTTTTTTGAATCCATGATGATGTCAATCCTGTATTTAATAGTATTTTCTATTGCTGCCGGTAAGGAAACGGGTATCTCATAATTAAATACCGATTTACCCTTTACTTCAAATGTTATTTTTCTTTCGGAGAACTTTATATCTTTTGATTGTGGCATAAGTTGTACCAACTGTTTACCGGATGAAAGATTTTCATACTGCAATTTCAATACACCATCTTCAATAACGGACTGTAAATGATAACGCGCTGCATTAGTTGTATAACCTCCGGGCCATTTCCCTTCCAGCCTTATCTTTTTTGATGCCCTGATGAAATCCAGTCCGGCGCGGCAGGTTTGTTCTGCGAGGCCAGTAATGGTAACAGGAGCCTCAATACCTTTAATTTCTTTACTCACTACCACTTCATTTCCTACTAAATCTTTCCATTGCTGCGGGATCTTCCTGTACCCTGAAATAATGCCTACCAAAGCCCCGGCAGTGGCCGCAATACAATCACTGTCATGCCCCATGTGCAGCGCATCCATTACACAGCCAAACCCATTTCCTTTATCAAGCAATACCAACAGCGTAAAGCCCACGTTCATGGGCGCTGATGTAAAATCAGCATCTCCATAAAAGCTTTTTATTTTTCCCGCAGCCACTTTATAACCACACCCTGCCTGCCACTGCATTACATTTTGAACCAGTTGGAACATAGTGCTGTTTTTGTTCACTACATCCAGGGCCTGCTTAAATATCTTTGTTATATCTGTTTCAAAAAAAGCAATGGAAGCACATGCCGATAAAAACTTCTCGGCATCTACTGAAAAGCCATGGTGGTCAAGACTGGCATCAATCCCAGCATAAAAAGCTGCTTTCCCAGGGTTACCCGGATTCAGCAAACCCCATATTTCACTCCTGATGGGGCAGCCCATTGATTCGGCATAATAATGATTATTATGCTGTCCGCTTTGGGGAGGAAATATGCCCTGTTTCAGGTTCCTGCTGGCTATTCCATACTCATTCCACGGGAACTCCACATGCCGGAGCCAATGCGCTGCAAAATCATTCCCCCTGACCAAAGCGCCTTTTTGCTTTACCATATCCAGCCATAGCAATTGCAGATCCAGGTCATCATTGGGATAGTTAACCTCGAATAATTTTTTAGAGAGCTTAATATTGTTAAATGCTTTTATACCTTCTATAGGCGCGCCCAAAATGCCGCCGGCACATTTTCCAAGCCATCCTCCTAAAACCTTATCGTAATATGTTTCGTAGTTTAATGTCATAGCCAATTATTTAAACCCCTTTCTGCTGATTCCTGTTGATCCAGAACGGAGCGGTTAAAAACCACATCAGCGTTCCGGCCAGCATTAATATTTTATAGTGATCAAAGCTGATGATATCATTAAAAGTGAGTAGGGCCGGAATAATATTCAGCGCCAGACCTGTAATTGAGATTATTTTTATTACAACTGTCATCTTACACGAATTAAAATTTCCGCCTGTTCATTTTTGCCTTGCATCAATTTGCTCAGGAGCACATAAGAAATGGCAGCAATGATCCAGCCGGGTATGGCCATGAAGAAAAAGAAATCGAGCTTCAGCCACACAAATAACAGGTAGCTCAAAGCAATAGAGATCACCCAGCTGCCACCCGCTGCCCAGTTGGTTTTGCCCTTATTGTTATAGGAATAATTTTGTTGCAATCCTAATCTTGGAAACAGATAAACGTCCATAAACGCTACAGCTCCCACCGGCGCTGCAATTAAAGCAAATACGGCCAGGAAGGAATCTAATTTGGATACCACACCGGGGAAAAATCCTAAAACCGTTGCACCTATACCCAATAGAAGAGTGATTTTCCATCTTTTTACGTTGGGAAAAATACCCTGTACTGCTAACCCGGCTCTGTAAAGTGAGGGGTTGGCAGTAGTCCAGCCGGCGATAATAACGCAAATGCCTCCTGCAATTCCGGCACCGATCATAGCAACCTGCGCAGGTGTAGGATCACCAATGCCTACCTGTATAGCAGCCGCGCACAAAATACCGGATGCGATCCATGCCATAAAATGCCCGATGAACATGCCACCGAATGAAGCGATACCATACCAGGACCTCTTCGCATAACGATAAATAAAAGTATCCTGCAAGCCTATATGCAACGCGGTATTGGCTAACCAGGAAAAGAAGATAATATGCCAGATATTAAAATGCTCCATCCCTGCGGCTGGCATTCCTGTCCATATTTTTGTGTTGGCTACCTGCCAGAAATCACTAAGAGAGTGTACTCCCAATTGCGGCAAAACGGCAATGCCCGAAGCAAGAAATATCCAGGGCAGCCAGGGTGTTGTTACCCTTGCGAATTGGGTAACCCAGTCAATACCTGAAATGGAAATGAACGTGATCAAAGCCATTAAAACAATGATGAGCAACATCCAGGAAAAATGAGAGGGCTGCATTTGTGTGAAAGACTGATTGGGAAGACCAGTCATCAGCACAATACCACCTGCCGCAACAATGGCCATAAAAGCCGCAAAAACAGTGGACTGTAACCCTGAAATAGCATTAAACAAGGATACCAGCTTCCTGCCGGCAATCTTTTCAAGCAGGTAAAAAAGGGTAAGCCGCGTTTTTACTGCAAGGGGAGCACAAAAAAGCGTCCAGCTTAACACTGCCAAGATATTCCCAATAAGCAACCCAAAAATAACGGCCGTAGCACTAACGCCGTGCAGCACAAAAAGAGGGCCGATCACAAATTCCGTCCCGGCAATATGCTCACCCGCTACAAGCGCTAAAAAATCTTTAAACCCTTTTGTGCGGGAAGCCGGTACCGGTTCTCTCTCAAAATCATTAACATGATCCAGCTGACTGGTGATGGAGCCCTCGTTAAGTGAAACCTGCGATTTCTTATCAATCATTATGGCCTGTTATTTTAGTCTTACACAACAACATGGAGCATATACTCACATCCTGTTTCATGTTTAAGTCAGTTTTTTTGCAAACCGACCCTTAAAGCCAACCTGATTTTTTCAAACAAAATTTTATTGTGCCTGTAATAGGGGGATGTGTTCAACTGCCACAGACCTGTCCGCCGAAGGAGGATACACAGAGGTAGCCTCAGGAAGGACATTTTTGAGACAGATTATATAAATATTGTTATTTGCCTGCAGCACAGCAGGAAGTTAAAAGCATAAGGCTTAAAGCTTTTAGCTTTCGGCAAATTTATAACAGCCTCACTTTAATGTAATCCACTTCAAATATTGCGGGGAATACTGCAAAAAACAGGCCCTCAACATTGCAGGTGGAAGGGTTATTTTGCGGTGGAACTTTTTGGTCTTTAGAGCAGCGATTGGGCATGGGCAAATAACCTAACTGCTGATCCGGTTGTCCTACCCATTGTCCGCCTACAGCCATATTCACACATATATCCCAGGTTTCATTGGCGCTGTTGGGATACATAGGCAGGCCGGTTTCCCTGCTGATCATGTGCAGGTCGCGGATACTCTGCGCATCTGTAAGCTTATAGTAGCCGTATTGCTTTCCGTCCAGGTAGGCAATAAACTCAATCGGGTCTTTCAGGCTGTCTGCTTGTTCTTTAGCAGGCCGTATTTCAACAGCCCAGGTATGCCACCCGCCGGTTCCCGCAACGGGCGCCTCAAAAAATGCGGACTGCTGTGTGGTGTTCTTGCCAATCGTATTAGGGAAATGGAGTGAGAATTTAGAATAGCCCGGGCAGGCGCCTCCGAAATACTCCATAATGTCTACCTCGCCCCACGACGCACCTTCTCTGCGGCGCAGCCAGAAAGCGGGCAATAGTCCCTGTCCATGCGGAACACGGGCTTTTATTTCATAATGCCCGAAAAGCGGGAAATACCGGGGCGTACCGGCATCCCTGGTATTAACCAATCCGGAGGTCCAGTACCTCGTACCGGCAGGCAGTCCCTCCACAGGAGCCGCACGCATCATACCATCATTACTCACAAAAGACATAGCAGGAGCCTGGTATGCAGGGCCTGTAACCGTATCGCGCCTGGCAATAATTTTTAATGTTCCTTCAGACACTACCAGGTTCTGCGGACGATACCATTGCGACTCCTTATTTCCAGCCGAATAAGGCAATGACATGATACCCCATTTGCCTTCATTTATCGGACCAGAAAAATCTTCAAATAGAGTATCTTCTTTTGGCTTGCTATTATCTGTATCTGTGCCCGAACGGCTGCAAAATGTCAGGCTGCAAGCAATCCCGAAAGCTAAAAAGAATATTTTAATTTTATTACTACATATAGTAAAAACTGCCATTGCCATCCGGTTAAATTAAATTGCCTTACAAGCTGCAAAAATCAAACCAGGCTATATGCTTCTAATCATTATACCCCTTCAGGCTTGAGAAATAACCGGGCAAATAAGTCCGGGGACTGACAGGATTATAAAACAAGAAGAAGCCGGCTAAAAAAACCGCAAGGAGCGACTTAAAGCATCGAAGCCATACATTTCCGTAATATGCTGTGCAGGAAATCAGCGAACTAATGATCTCCTGTTGTAAACGGTTATCTGCAAAATGATTGCCAGCAGGTACACCATTAAGGCGCCTATCATATTCAGCCATAAAAAGCCCAGGCTGATGGCATCATATTCGTTAAGAATAAATAAGGCGATGATCACAATTTCTGTAATTACCGCGGCTGCAAACACCGCGTTGCCTTTTACTTTTTTACCGTAAAAAGCTACCAGGAACACACCAAGTATGGTACCGTAAAATAAAGACCCTAATATGTTCACTACTTCAATAAGGCTGCTGCTCCAGTTAGATACAAACATGGCTACACCTATACAAAACAGGCTCCATACAACAGTATAGATCCTGGAATAGCTATAATCACCACGTGTGGCCCTGGTAAAATATTTTTTGTGAATATCAATAACAGTGCTCGATGCCAGTGAGTTTACTGCCGCAGCAATACTGCCCCAGCTGGCAAGGAAAATCACTGCAATGATCAGCCCCACTAACCCTTCCGGTAAATAATCAATCACAAACCGCAGAAAGATATAATTAGTATCGTTATCACTGCCGCCATTCTCTTTTACTAACTGCCTGATGCCTGTCCGTATCATATGCACGCTGTCCTGTAATTGCGATAGCTGCGCAAACATTTCATCGTTATTACCCTCCTTTGTATAATTGCTTAATACAGACAATTTCTTTTCATCAATAGCAGAAAGCTGCTGCTGAAGCACATCCAGCTGATCCTTGTGCTGAGATTTTTCAAGCCTTGTTATTTCATACTGGTTAAAAAAGACCGGCGCTTTATGAAACTGGTAAAAGGCAAATACCAAAACGCCTAACAGCAGGATAAGGAACTGCATCGGTACTTTTACAATACCGTTCATCAGCAAACCCGTACGACTTTCCTTTAGGTTCTTTGCTGTTAAATAGCGTCCCACCTGGGATTGGTCCGTCCCAAAATAAGAAAGCGCTAAAAAAAAGCCACCTATGATACCGCTGAAAATATTATACCGGTCGCCCCAATCAAAACTGCCGTCTTCAAACCCTGTTGTAATTACATTAAGCCGGCCCAGCTTTCCTCCCACTGTTAAAGCATCTGTAAAACCGATACCCTCAGGTAATTGAGACACCATATAATAACCGGCTAAAAACAACGCCAGCATGATAATAAAAAACTGTAGCTGCTGGGTATAAGCCACTGATCTGGCACCACCGGTAACAGTGTATATAATTAGAAGCCCGCCCATTAAAAGATTGGTAAGGTAAATATTCCAGCCAAACAGCACAGACAATATGAGAGAAGGAGCAAAAATGCTGATACCTGTTGACAGACCTCTTTGCAATAAAAACAGCAGGGATGTAAAAGTTCTTGTTTTTGCATCGAACCTGTTCTCCAGGTATTCGTAGGCTGTATATACTTTCAGCCTGCTGAAAACCGGTGCAAAAGAAATGCAAATAACAATAGCTGCCAATGGCAATCCGAAATAATACTGCACAAAGCGCATCCCATCCGTATAAGCCTGGCCAGGCGCGGCTAAAAACGTAACCGCGCTTGCCTGTGTGCCCATGATGCTCAGCAAAATAATATACCAGGGCATACTCCTGTTAGACAGGAAGTAGCCCTCCAGGTCTTTGCTGCCACGGCTTTTGTACACCCCATATAAAATAATGAGTACAAGTGTACCTGCAAGCACTATCCAATCAAAAGGCCTCATGAAAACTTTTTAGTCAAATAGTAAAAAAAAAGAATCAATGCCGCCAGTATCAGCACTACCAGCACATACCATATATTCCATGAACTGAACAAAGGCGGTTTATCATCGTTATCATACATAGCTTATCGTTTTGCGCGAATACTGTTGAGAAAAACAATACCTAAACCAATAATCAGGCCCAGCATCAGGCCCAACCTCACTTTTTTGATCAGCGTACCAATTACCAGCCCAATTACAATCGCTACAAAAAAGGCCATTTCTCCCCGCCGTATATCAATAAAGGGTTTTTTATTATTGCTCATTTTATATTTTCGAACTTGTTTAAACTTTTAATTTTCTCCCGGGAATAAGTCCTTCGTCATTTCGCATCCCGCTTTGCGGGAGGAGAAGTACCAACGTACAGTTGAATTGCGATACTAACAGGCTTTTCGTTGAGGCTTCTCCGCTTCACTACGAAGCGACGATTGTTTTGTTTCTCCATTAAGTTTAAACAAGCTCTTCTTTTAACCTGTCATATCAAAGTCTCGCACCCAACCTGCACTCACAAAGTATTTTACGGAACTTATAGCTCAACCACTTTTCAACTTACCAACCTATCAACTAATCTTTATTCAATGCAATCAGGTTCGCCATCAGCTTCATAGCGCCCGGTACAGCCGCAGGCAGCTCCCTGAAAAATACTAGTCCGGTGTAGGTAAAATACCCTTTACCATATTTGGCAACTATCAAGCTGCCTTCATCTGCCCTTTCTCCAGGATCAGCCATCGATAACAGGGGTTGAAAATGACTATCCCAGTTGCCGGCATGGTAAATGCTACGCTCCTGTATCCAATGTTCAAAATCCTTACCGGTAATTTTATTAGGAAAGTTAAATACTTTATGAGAAGCATCAAGGATAGTTACTTTGGCTCCTTCATCAGTAATGCGGTTACGGGTAATATTAAAATCATAAGGTCCTATCCTGGATCTCACTGTTCCTATATTATTGCTTGTGTTATACTGAACAATAAGATTACCACCTTCTTTTACATACGCCATCAGCTCATCGTAAAACTCATCCATCCATTCGTTGGTATTATAAGCGCGCACTCCGGTGATGATGGCATCAAAACTTTTCAGGTTGCTCACAGGTAAGGTTGTTTTATCAAGAAGGGTAACATCATATCCCATACGTTCCAGTATCAGGCCTACCTTGTCTCCTGCTCCCGGTATATAGCCAATTTTTCTGCCAGCCGTTTTCAGGTCAATGTTCAGCGCAGTAATAAAATCAGGATAAAAATACCTGATCACCGGTATATGATCATAAGCAATGCTTCGCAAAGCCAGGTGATAACCAATAGTATCTTTAGGTTCTTTTTTATTGGCATAGGCGGTTACCGTATACACTTCTTCGGGCTTATGGTCATCAGTCACTTCAAAGTCAAAAGCTTTTGTCTTACCATTAGCCAGCTGAACAGCCTGAGCCTGCACGCCCGAATAATCAATGCCTGTAAGACCTGCAGTAATATTCCCGTCAATAGCAGTATAAGCATGAAGCTGCGTTTGCACCTTCTGTGTACGGTTATTGTCTTTATTAAATATCAATATATTGGGATACGCCGTTAACGTAGCTTGTGGAACTACCGGCAAAGGCTGATACACTTCGCCCTTCACAGGGTCTGTGTAACGGTATCTTACGGGTCTTTCAAAAACAAAGTCCTGGCCGGCTACGGTTATGAGCAGTTTTACCGTGTATGCCGCCTGTACGTCGGGCACTCCTATCAGCTGTTGATCCGGTACATCAAACAAGCCCTCTTCCATTCTTTCCTTCAGCCAGTAAGGCTGCGTTATTTCTTTGTTTAACGAAACAGGGAGCTTTTTATCGAACGTAAAGTTTTTATTCTTTTCAAGCGTCTTATTTACATCTTCCGCAATATCATCAATAAAGAATTTCTTAATCACCGCATCGGCGCCTAACCGGTTATTTACAATAACATTTACATTAATACCCGTGGTTTGAACGGCAAAAGCCTGGTTAGCGTAAGCATCCAGGTATAAACCACTGCATTGTGCCACCAGCTGCTGTACTGCTTCTTTTTTCCTGTTGATCCAGTAATGATCGCCTGCTTTATCCATCATTTTGTACAGCGCTGCTAAAGCAGGTACCGATTTTTGCGGTGCTGCTGCATCAAACCTGTTTTCAATATCCGTAATGGCCTTTTGAAAGGCCGCTCCGGTTTTACCAATCCTGCTCCAGCTCACATCTACACCATCTAATAAATCTTGCTGAGGAGCATTGCCACCAATTGTCCTGAAATACTCATAACTGTCCCCTCTTGTGGCTGCCGAACCAAAGCCCTGCGATTTATGCTGACTGCGGCTTTGGGCAGCTATCTCTCCGTAACTTTTTCCCAGCAAACTGTTATAGCCTCCTACATTGATGTTAAACTGTGACGGATCGGTAGTATTATTACCGCCAAAATTGAAGGTATTCCACAGGATTCTTTTTGCCTGCCAGGGTTTTACATATTTTAATTGTGCCGGAAACTGCTTAGGATCGGCAGCGGCTTTAAAAGCTTCTTCTGCCAGTATAGCGCTTGCTGTATGATGTCCGTGGCCTCCTTCTCCGGTTGTGGGGAACCTGGTAATAATCACATCAGGCTGAAATTTGCGTATCACCCAAACCACATCTGCCAGCACTTTGTCCTTTTTCCATTTGGTAAAGGTTTCTTCTGGATTTTTTGAATAGCCAAAATCATAAGCCCTGGTAAAAAACTGCTCACCGCCATCAATACGGCGCGCGGCTAACAGCTCCTGCGTACGGATCAGGCCCAGCTCCACGCCCTGTTCATCTCCTATAAGATTTTGCCCCCCATCGCCACGCGTTAAAGACAGGTAGCCGGTGCGGTACAATTTATCATTGGCCAGGTAAGTAATCAAACGTGTATTCTCATCATCGGGGTGCGCAGCTATATACAGTACCGAACCTAATACGTTCAGTTTTTTTATATCCTGCAAAATCTGCGAAGCCGTTAATGACTGAGCCTTTGCTGTAACAACAATAAATAATAAAGCAATATGCGTAAGAAACCGGATCTTCATCTCACGAAAATAAAAGAAAACTCCTAAGCGTTCCCAATTTTCAGGTGTATAAATATTTTTCGGATTTTAGCCGTTGGTTAAAAAACCAACAGCCGCAGAGCTGCCACCAATAATATCAAGAAAGAGGTCTCACCCATCTCTTTTCCGGGCGATAGCCTTTTGAACCTGGCTTTCGATTATTTTAACCTTCACTCAACTCAGGCAGCAGCACCAGCTCCTCCACCGTTTTCACCACTGTAATATTCCTCATAGGGTTTTCATATAAAAACCCATTATATAACATAGTTTGTATATGCAACAGCAAATGGTCGTAAAAACCATTGATATTAATTATATAGATAGGTTTATCGTGAATAGAAAGGTTGTTCCAGGTGATCATTTCAAACAGTTCATCCAAAGTACCGTAGCCTCCCGGCAAAATAGCCGCTGCATCGCACAGCTCATACATTTTCATTTTCCGCACATGCATATTTTCCACCACCAGTAATTCCGTTAATCCCTTATGCGAGCGTTCCCTGGAATCCAGTATCCGGGGAATAACACCGGTAACTGTTCCCCCGCTATCCATTACGGCATTTGCTACAGCGCCCATCAGCCCAACATTCCCCCCGCCATATACCAGCTTTATGCTTTTGGACGCCATCCAAAGCCCCAGGCGTTTCGCCTCCTGAACAAACACTTCCTCTTTTCCGTTCTGCGAGCCGCAAAACACGGCCATACTCTTTATTGGCATGAGATTGTAAATTTTTATGCTTCTTCTAATTCTACAGGCAGACCTGCAAGGTTTTAAAAACCTTATATGTCTGCGATTTTTTTTACAAAAGAGCAGCAATTTTACCTATCTTCAAAAATTAAATTGCAAATCCCATTAAACTAATTAACATATAATATGTCTGCAGGTTTTTTATTTTCAATAGTCATTGCTTATTTTCTTTTATTGCTGGCAGTAGCTTGGAGAACCAGCAAGAACAGTAACAACGAATCTTTTTTTATAGGGAACCGGAGCAGCAACTGGATGCTGGTGGCTTTTGGTATGATAGGCACATCGCTGAGCGGCGTAACT
This sequence comes from Niabella sp., assembly GCA_027493055.1. GTDB lineage: Bacteria > Bacteroidota > Bacteroidia > Chitinophagales > Chitinophagaceae > Niabella. Next base: position 103,315 of record JAPUDO010000074.1, read on the forward strand.
TTTGTGAGCGTGCCCGGAGCCGTGGGCGCTACCCAGTTTGGATATATGCAGATTGTTCTCGGGTATATGATCGGCTATTTGTCCATTGCCTATATATTATTACCCCTCTACTACCGGCTAAAGCTCACTTCCATCTATGGATATTTAAAAACGCGGATGGGAATGCTGTCTTACAAAACCGGGGCATGGTTTTTTATCATTAGTCGCCTTGTAGGTGCAACAGCCAGGCTGTACCTGGTTGTAAATATCTTACAGGCTACTATACTCGACAGCTTCGGCATCCCGTTCTGGGTGTCAACCCTTATCATCCTGCTCATGATCATTTTATACACTTTTGAAGGAGGTGTAAAAACAATTGTATGGACAGATACCCTGCAAACTACCGGTATGCTGCTTGGGCTTATTGTTTGCACCATCTACCTGCTGCAACGCATGGACCTGAACATTGCCGAAAGCCTTGAAGCCATGCGCAGCGCCAGTCTTTCAAAAATCTTCAATACCGACGTAAATGCCAAAGGCTATTTTATTAAACAAATACTGGCAGGTGCTTTTATCACCTTAAGCATGACCGGTATTGACCAGGAAATGATGCAGAAAAGCATTTCTGTGAGCCGGTTAAAGGATTCTCAAAAAAATATGGTTTCACTGGCTTTTATCATGGTAGTGGTTATTGGCCTGTTTTTATATTTAGGCGGACTATTGCACCTGTTTGCAGCGCAGGAGAATATTGCAGCCTCCGGTGATGCTTTATTCCCCACGGTAGCCGTGGAGCACATGCCACCCGTAATTGCCGTCATATTTATTGTTGCGCTTATATCAGCCCTGTTCCCCAGCGCTGACGGGGCTATGACCGCCCTTACCTCCTCTTTCTGTATTGATATTGCGGGGCTGAACAGGCGCACCGATATGGATGAGAAGCGTAAGAAAAGATTCAGGCAAACAGTACATCTTATTGTAGCCACTGCATTTTTATTGCTGGTGCTTATCTTTAAATGGATAGACAGCAAAAGTATGATTGATACTATTCTGCGCCTGGCAGGTTATACTTACGGGCCGCTGTTAGGTTTGTTTGCTTTTGGTATATTTATAAAACGCAGGCCCAGCGATAAACTGGTACCTTTTGTTTGCTTTATTGCCCCGGTACTCTGCTTTTTGATTGATGAAAACCAGGAAGCGCTGTTTGGCGATTTTAAAATAGGGTTAGAGCTGATTATCATTAATGCCCTGTTTACGTTCATTGGCCTGTTCCTTATTTCCAAACCGGTAACCGCAGCAGAATTAGAGCAGGATAGTGTGCATTAAAAGTCAGAAAGTCCGGAAGTCGGAAAGTCCGAAGACGGAGGTTGGAGGTCAGAAGACAAAAATTTAAAAGTTGAAGGTTTAAAGTTGTGAAGATGGTTGAATGCGGTTGAATAGTTGTTTAAAGATTAACAAGAAAGCAAAAAAGGGTTATCAAACAGGGAATATAGAAACTCTATACTACCGGCCGAAAGTCAAAAGTTGGATGCAGGAAGCTTGAACCGGGAACCGGGAACCTGAAACTTTGAACATGGAACATGGAACAAGCATCCAGTAACTGGTAACCGGCATGATGTAAGATGTACGGTATACAATGTACGATAAGAAAGTTGAACGCCTGGAGCTAAAAGCATTAAGCCTTATGCCTTCGGCCTTTAGCTTGTAACCAGCATTTATAAACTATGGACTATGAACTATTAACGCAGTTTTCAGATCAATATACTTCAAAAGAAGGTGCATTACTGGCAGAAATAAATGACTTCACCTACCGGCACCATGCCGAGCCTCACATGCTGAGCGGTCATGTACAGGGACAATTGCTCAACATGTTCAGCCAGATGATCCGTCCCCGCCGTATCCTCGAAATTGGCACATTTACAGGCTATAGCGCGTTGTGCCTGGCTGAAGGATTAACAGATGACGGGGTGTTACACACTATTGAGTTCAGGGAAGAAACGGCCGCCATTGCACAGGATTTCTTTAACAGATCGGTACACAAAAACCGGGTTAGGCTGCATACCGGCAACGCAGCCGAAATCATTCCGCAGCTTAGCGAAACCTGGGACCTGGTATTTATAGATGCAGATAAAGTGGGTTATATTAATTATTTTGAGCTGGTTTTGCCTCAGGTTAGGAAAAATGGCTTTATCTTAGCAGATAATATTTTTTTTCATGGCGAGGCGCTGAAAGAAAATGCCAAAGGCAAAAGCGCCAAAGCGGTGAAAACGTTTAATGATTTTATTAACCAAAGAACGGATATAGAAAAAGTGGTGCTGACTGTACGGGACGGGCTTTACCTGATCAGGAAAATATAGCCGCTGCCCGGGTTGGACTCTTTTCAGAATTTTTTACAATGATTCGGAAATTTATTGCAGCGTCTGTATTTACTTTTTCATTGCTTGTTGCCAAAGCGCAGACCAACGAAGTAACGGAACAATATATTAAAACTTACAGCGGCATTGCTGTAGAGGAAATGCATCGTACGGGAGTGCCCGCAGCTATTAAATTAGCCCAGGGCATATTGGAGACCATGTCCGGGCAAAGTCCGCTGGTATTAAAATCAAATAATCATTTCGGTATAAAATGCAAACAGGGCTATGACGGGCCTTATGTTTTGCATGATGATGACAGGCCTCAGGAACGCTTTATGAAATATGAAAGTGCCGGCCAGTCTTACCGTGATCATTCTGATTTTTTGAAAAACCGTTCACGCTATGCTTTTTTATTTGAGCTGGAACCTACAGATTATAAAGGCTGGGCCTATGGCCTGAAAAAAGCCGGCTATGCTACCAATCCTAAATACCCGCAAATACTCATTAATCTTATTGAAAGATATAATCTTGCTGATTATACCCTCATAGGCCTCGGCAAATTGGAAATGACGGAGGAGGTAAGATCTTATATGGCGCAAAAAGCTGGCATGCCGGTTCAGGAAAAAGTCATAATAAAAGAAGAAGCTCCCAGCATTTATCCTGAAGGTGATTTTTTAATTAATAACACCAAAGTGATTTATCTCAAAGCTGGCGCCTCATTAACCGGTATTGCCGGCAAATATAACATCCCGGTGAACAGGCTGTATGATATGAATGATTTTAGCGCCATTCCTGATATTGTAAAAAAAGGAACGCTGGTATTCCTGCAGCTAAAAAGAACCACGTCTGACAAACCCCTTCATGAAGTGCAGGCCGGGGAAAGTATTCATGATATTGCACAGGCTGAAGGCATCAGGTTAGAATCACTTTTAAAGTACAACAACCTTTCCAGGTTCGATTCACCTGTTATTGGTAGTAAATTAAAATTAAGGGAAGATGCTATTTCCCTGGCCACCACTCATTCAGCTACTTCTAATTTATGAGTACTATAAAAGTTCATGATAAAACTTTTACAATCTATTTAAGCGAAACGCAGCTGCAAAACCGCATTAAAGAGCTGGCAGCGCTTATCAATAAAGATTATGAGGGCCGGCAGGTGGTTTTCATTGCTATCCTGAACGGTTCGTTCATGTTTGCTGCCGATATTTTCAAGCATCTTACCATAGATAGCGAAATAAGCTTCATTAAGCTTGCTTCTTACCAGGGACTGAACTCTACGGGAAGTGTAACTACTGCTATCGGCCTTGATACCGACCTGCACGGTAAAAATGTGGTAATCCTTGAAGACATTATTGATACCGGTAAAACCTTACATCATTTTTTACCGCAACTGCAACACCAGCAACCGGCATCTTTACAAATAGTCACCTTGCTGCACAAAGCCGAAATGACCACTTACGAAGTCCCTATTGATTATACCGGTTTTGTTATTCCCAATAAGTTTGTAGTAGGCTATGGGCTTGACTATGATGGCCTCGGCCGGAATTATAAAGAAATTTACCAGCTTGCTGACTGAGCAGCAGTTTGGGCTGTGTGAGGCGTCCTCGCCTCACATGATTATGCTATCGCCTCCGGGCGATAATGGCGTGCGACAAGTACACCTGTTCCTGGATAGAATATTGTAAATTGCAGCATGAAGCGTAATTATCTTTTACAGCCATTGTTGGTGTTTTTGAGGCTGACCGAGAATTATATTCAGAAGTTTCCAGGGTTTAGTTTCGGCATTAATTTAGCTGATCTATGAGTATGCTAAAATTCAAACCAGAAAACCAGGACCAATTAATGTTATTGCCGCCAAGCATTGAAGATTTTATACCAGAAGGACATTTAAGCAAAGTGGTTTACGCTATTGTAGACAGAATTGATACTAATTCTATAGAATTGAAGTACAGTTATATGGGACAGAAGAGTTATTCCCCTAAGCTACTGTTGCGACTACTATTTTATGGCTACGCCATAGGTTTGCGTTCTGGTCGCAAAATAGCCGCTGCTTGTGATAGCGATACTGCATTTATGTATCTCTCATCTATGCATCACCCTGACTTTAGAACCATCAATGATTTTCGTAAGGACAATATTAATTTTATACAGGAGGCGTTTGTTCAAATTGTAAAGAACGAGTTCAGTGTACAAAAGGAAGGTTCAGACAAATACATCGTGAGTCAAGGGAAATTCTCAGAGAATCCGTAAGAGCACGTCTGCAAACCCCAACCGGCAAACAAAAAATGATACATCGAAAAAGAATTGAGTCGATTTTTGGCAATATCAAATACAATTTAGGCTACCGTCATTTGTTATTAAAAGGAAAGGCTAAAGCAACCGCAGAATGGCAATTGATCTGCCTAACTCAAAACATCAAGAAAATCCACCGGAACAAAGTATTCTCACCTATTCTTAATTAAAAGAGCTCGCAAAGAAGGCGAAAAGTTAAAAAATTGAGAGCGAGCCTTTTTAACCTATCTACAGGACTATCCCTGCAAGAAACATTCCCGGTCAGCCTCTTTTTCACCAAGGATACTGAGAAAAACTTTTATGCACCCAACGCAAACGCTGCAGCCATTCTATAAAATATCTGCCGTATATTTCATTGGTTGTTGCGTTTTAGTGCGGGACTGCGTTATATAATTTAAACTAAACCCGCAGACATGAATAAACTATTGCCAGGTATCAGCACCGCTGTTCTGCTAATTGTATTATTAAGCGCCTGTCAGAAAAGATCTGAAAACGTTAAACCAGAAATCCATTACGGCACTTATTTAAAAAATGAGCTAAGTATTCCTGTTTATGTGCAAAACGGGTTCCGGTATATCTGGCAGGAAAAGGACACTGTTTTTATTTCAGACAAACAGGTTATTCAACCCGGAGCCATTATTAAATACAACCTTTATCCAACTATCCTTAGTGGAACTACCGTGCCCAGGACCTCTGTAGCGGCACCAGCCAATACGCTTTGGATAACAATAGGCGATAAAGTAAAGTATCATTATAATTGCTACCTGTTTGGCAATACCGACACAAAAAAGCAATGCGATGAAGATGAAGTAAACTTTTTTAACAAGCGGGTCAACTGGATAGAAATAAATCATCCTGAAAAAGACAGTGTCAGCAATATATATACGATCAATGTAAAAGATTCTTTAGAGGTACAATAGTTGTAAATTGCAGCATGAAGCGCAACTATCTTTTACTCCTTTTTATATTGACTTGTTTATCTGTTTTGTCCGGCAACCTCACTGCAGGAGTTTCTTTAATGGGTAAGATCGGCATCAGCTTTTTCTATAAGCAGTTTTCATTTTTTCAAAGCTGGTGGCAATCAGCATTAGTATGTTTTGGATTAATGCTGGTCATAGGCCTTATCTTATACTTTATTGACAGGGCGCTTAGCGGCATCAAAAGAAAGATGGTGCTGATCCTGTTCTTTCTTATTTTCCTTGCGGGACTTTATTTTACTTTCAGGGATTTCAGGACCGACCTCACTCACCGCTGGCTGGGCGAGCGGTTTCATGTAGGTATTTATTTGTATTGGATCGGCTTTTGCATCATGAGCCTGTTTTTTGCATTGACTGATAAAAAGAAAGCCCCCATCCATATAGATGCTTAAAGTAAATGGTTCAAAATCCCCCAAAGGGGAGGGAATGCAGAACATCTAATTGTGCAGGATAATCATATTCTTGCCTCCTACACAATCAAGGCATATCAACTTCCCCCTTAGGGGAATCATTGGCTTACTCTTTGAAGCTCTTTGCAGGGACTGCTATTTTGTTGTAATCACCATAGCCCCCTCTTTGGCCCTGGGCCCATAATATTTTACGGCGCTTTCGCCTTTTAAAACATCAATAGATTTAATAGTATTAGGAGCCAGTTTTTCAATATCTTTTTTCTTAACCTTAGTCCCGTTTAAAACATAATAAGTATTGCCAGACAGGCTGCCCCTACCCCTGACGATTATCTCTTCTTTTCCAACCGGCCTTACCTGCACACCAGCCACTTTACCTTTAAGGTCTAGCTCCACGCTTTTTGTTCCATAACCAACCACTGCCACTTCATCCATGGGCACCTCTGTTTTGGAATGAATGAAGAGCCTGTCAGCATTTATTTTAGTATCAGGGGAAACAGTTCCACTCACATTGCCGGAAGCTACTATTGCTTCCCCGCCATCTTTCATTACTATTTTATTTGCTTCCACTTCATGTGTATATCCGTTTTCGGTCTTCTTGAATATTATCTTATCCTCTTTTGCAGAAAATGTAATACTATCCATTTTAGGGCGGCCTGTTTTGGTTGTAATCAAAACAACGCCGTTCTCAGCTTTTGGGCCATATAAAGCTTTTGCAGAAGCATCTCTCACAATACTTACGCTTTCTATCTGGACAGGGTTTATACTTTTCAGCACATTGCGCTCTATAGGCGAACCATCTAAAACATATAGCGGCTGCCGGCTGCCAAATGTGCTGGTGAGCGATGCTGAACCTTTGGTAGTAACAATAATCACCCCATCCTTGCCTTTGTCTCCATATAAAGCATTGGCACTGCCGTCTTTCAGCACGCTGACGCTTTCAATATCTTCGGCTTCCACCGCTTCCAGGCTGTAAGTCCTGTCCATTTCCACCCCGTCAACAACAATTAAGGGCGGATTATCGGGGCTGTTGGTGCTCTTGAATGCGATCGCTATTTTCTTCTTTTCAACCGGAACGGTATCTTTTTTCAAAGGCGCAATAAGTGAATTAACCGGTTGCGGTTTTGAATCATTAACAAGTTTTCCTGGTGCTTCTTTACCCGGGTTACCATTACGGTTTTCTTCAGATGCATACTGTTTTTCCTGCAACCTGATCACTTCTTTCCTGAAACTTAGCAGCAGCACTGCCACCACCGGCAGCAAAAACAAAAATTTAATTAAATGAATCTTTGCACTTTTAATGGTGTTCATCATAGCAATGCGCTTCTTTAAAGATGAAAAATTAAAATGATTGGTAAATGTAAACTGCCGGCTGCCCAATACTTTCAGCAGTAAATACTGGTATTCTTTTTTATCCAGGCCATTTTGCAGCACTTTATTGTCTGCTATAAACTCCAGGTTTTGCTTCACATTATGGCGCAGCATCCATACAAAAGGATTGAACCAGTTTAAGATACATAAGGCTTCACACCATATAATATCAATAGTATGTCTTTGCTTTACATGCACAAACTCGTGGCGTATAATTTCTTCCAGCTCTTCACCATGGTGCAATTCCATATTAATAAATATGGAATTACCAAAAGAAAAGGGCGTGATATTATCATCAAGCTGGTAAATTCTTGTTTGATCGTCAGATAATAACTGCGCCCTGGATCTCATCTTTTTAAATGAGTAAAAACGTACCAGGAACCTCACCAGTAAAACCAGGCTTCCCATTATCAACAGTGCAACAGACCAATCCCAGTAGGTAAGCGTTTCAAAAAAGCCCTGATCCTGCTGCGGTACAAAATTGATCACAGGTATCCATTGCATCATCACGGCACTTTGCAGGTCGCGCTTTTGTAGCGATGGCATAATATCAATTAAGGGAATGATAAAACTTAAGGCAGTGTATCCCAGCAAGTACCACCGGTTCCAGTTGTAAAAGGTAAGCTTTCTTAAAAACAGCTGGTAAAACAGGTACACAACCCCCAGGCATATATTGAGCTTAAGTATATAATCTATGATGACAGGCATAAAATAAAGTTTTTAAGTTGACAGAGGACGGATGACAGAACTATTAATTATTAATTATTAACTACTAATTGCTAATTATTAATTTCTAACAGCCTCACTTCTTCTTTCCGCTTTCGATCATTTTCACTATTTCCTTCAGCTCATCGGCAGAAAGCTTTTTCTGATCTACAAAAAAATTAACCAGCTCTTTATAGGAGTTGCTGAAATAGTCCTTAACCACACTGCCCATAAATTTCTTTTTATACTCATCTTCAGTAACTATAGGTTTATATACATAAGTGTTACCAAAAAGACGGCTTGATATATACCCTTTCTTTTCGAGGTTTTTAATAGTAGAAGCAACAGTGGTATAAGGGCCTGGATTGGCTATATGCTCCATATAGGCTTTTACATGACCTTCTCCTACTTTCCATATTGCTATCATCAGTTGTTCTTCCTGCGGTGTAAGCTTTATCATTTTTACGATTTTAATGCTAATTTACGAAACAATCGTAGAAGAACAAATTTTTTTCTCCTTGCAGCCAAATGGCCCTGAAATACATCAAAACATTACCTTTATCTATCAACATAAAAATTTACGGGTATATTCCCCCGTTAATAAACAGGTTTATATCCAAAAAATAAAACTTACGCATGAAAAAGTCTGTATTAGCACTATTGATTTCGTTTTTTATCAGTTGTATAGCATTTGGTCAGGAAACGCCTTTGTACCTGAAGCAGAAAACGCCTCCGCCTGCCGTACTGTTACTTACGGACAGCACTACCAAATGGCCCTTAAAAGCAAGATTACAAAAGGACAAACCTTTACTGCTTATATTTTTCAGTCCTGATTGCGATCATTGCCAGCACGAAACAGAAGCGCTTATTAAAAATATCAGCAAATTCAAAGGCATACAGATAGTAATGGCTACTACACAGCCTTTTGGCGATATGAAGAAATTTGCTGCAAAATACAAGCTGCAGCAGAATGGGATTACCGTAGGACGGGATATTGCTTATGTAATGCCACCTTACTATGAAATGAAAAACCTGCCCTACCTGGCTTTTTACGACAAAAATAAAAAGCTTATTTCCACTTTTGAAGGATCATTAGGTATCCCGGGGATATTGAAAGCGTTTGGAAGATAGGCATTCATACTATAAAAAAACCGCAATCCTTTTTACTGCATTTCCTATCACCTCTCCCTATTGCGGCCCAAACAATTGGGTTCTCTAAGGGCCTCTCCCCAAGGAGAGGATGGCAAGACCTCTGAGATTCGGAGGCTTTGTGGGGGGCGAGGCAGACTATGAATGAATAAAGAAGTTTTTTCTGTGCGGCAATTTGGAATGCACCCATCGCAAATCAATGTGTATAATTTTCAGTATCTTTACACATAAACAGATCCTATGCGAACAAATATAGAACTGGATGACACCCTTGTTCAACAGGCTATTACGCTTAGCAAGCTAAGAACTAAAAAAGAAGTAGTACAGGAGGCATTAAAAAACTATGTAGCCTGGATGAAGAAAAAAGAATTGCTGGCACTCAAAGGTAAAGTGGTATGGGAAGGAGATTTACAGGAAATGCGGAGCCTGTGAACGAACCACTCATTTTTGATACTTCAGTATGGATTAACTTCCTGGGTGGTAAACAGCATCCTGCATCTGATCTCTTAGCAGATTATATTGAACGGAACAATGCGGTACTCCTCACTCCTACCATTTTACAGGAGATTTTACACGGCATCCGGAACGATGCGCAATATAATCATATTAAAAATATATTGTCTTACTTCACTGTACTACAAGTAAACCCCGTCCAGGCCGCCATTGGAGCAGCAGATTTGTACCGTACTTTAAGAAAAAAAGGACTTACCATCCGAAAGAGCAATGATTGCCTCATTGCTTATTATGCAATAGAACGATCTGTTACCCTGGTCCATTCAGATAGTGATTTTGATCTCATTAGTTCGCGCTCCGCTTTAAAAACCTGGCGAGCAGTATGAGCAGTTATTGCACTGGTATAGCAGCACTGCAAATTATAAAAAGCTAAACCAGCCGGTACTATATTAAAAAATCCGCTCTTGCGGGTGTAAAGGCATCTATCAGCACACCGGCCTCTTTACAAACGCAGCCATGCAATATGCCTGGAGGCACAAAATACCCATCGCCCTGGTTCAATATTTTTACTTCGTCTCCAATAGTTAACTCAAAACTGCCGCTTTCCACGTAGCTCACCTGCACATGCGGGTGCTGATGCATAGCTCCTACCGCTCCTGTTTCAAACTTCACTTTTACCATCATTAATTTATCATCATGGCCCAGCATTTGTCTTGAAACACCATTGCCAAGATCAGTCCAGCCGATATTATCACTTACCTGAAAGAAAGTCTGGTTATACATAAAGCTAAGATAGCATAACATTTTTCAGAAAGTGAAATTTTTTCATCGAAATCTGCCAATCTGGCTTTTCGCTTTCAGGCGGTATCAATTTTGATGAAAAATCTGAAAAAATATATAAGTATATGGTTCAGGAAAAAGGTACGATATCTATTCATACGGAAAATATATTCCCGATAATCAAAAAGTTTTTATACAGCGATCATGAAATTTTTCTTCGTGAGCTGGTTTCCAACGCCGTAGATGCCATCCAGAAGGCCAAAAGGCTGGTCTCTTTAGGCCAGTTTAATGGTGAGCTGGGCGAACCTTTGGTTCAGGTAAAGCTGGATAAAGAAGCTAAAACCATTACCATTTCTGATAACGGGATTGGTATGACCGCTGATGAAATTAAGAAATATATCAACCAGGTAGCATTTTCAGGCGCGAGTGAGTTCCTGGAAAAATTTAAAGAAGCCAAAGATGCCAACGAGATCATCGGCCAGTTTGGTTTAGGTTTTTATTCGGCATTTATGGTAGCTGATAAAGTGGAAATTCAAACCCTTAGCTATCAACAGGGAGCAGAACCTGCCCGATGGGAATGCGATGGCAGCACCGAGTTTGAGATGAGCCCGGGCAGCCGTACCGAGCGTGGAACAGATATTATTCTTTACATTAATGAAGAGAACAAGGAGTTTTTAGAGAACTATAAAATACAATCCATCTTAGACAAATACGCTAAGTTTCTCCCCGTGCCTGTTCAGTTTGGAACCAAAACCGAAAGCGAGCCTGATGGAGAAGATGCTGACGGCAAACCTAAGTATAAGGATGTGGAAGTTCCCAATATCATCAACACCGTTAAGCCTATTTGGACAAAGCCTCCGTCTGAATTAAAAGATGAGGATTACCTCAGCTTCTATAAGGAGCTTTATCCGTTCAGCGAAGATCCTTTGTTCTGGATACACTTAAATGTAGACTATCCTTTCAATCTTACCGGCGTATTGTATTTTCCCAAGATCAAAAACGAAGTGGAAGTACAGCGTAATAAAATAAAGCTGTTCAGCAGGCAGGTATTCATTACAGACGATGTAAAAGATATTGTGCCCGAATTTTTAATGCTGCTGCATGGTGTAATTGATTCTCCTGATATTCCGCTGAACGTTTCACGCTCTTTCTTACAGGCCGATAGCAACGTAAAAAAGATCAATACCTATATCACTAAAAAAGTGGCAGATAAGCTGGCTGAGTTATTTAAAAACGACAGGAAGAGCTACGAAGAAAAATGGAACGATATCGGGGTATTTGTAAAATATGGTATTATCAGCGAGCCTAAGTTTGCCGAAAAAGCTAAAGATTTTGTTTTGCTGAGCAATGTAAACAAAGCGTTCTTTACCTTATCAGAATACCGGGAAAAAGTAGCGGGCAATCAAACAGACAAAGACGGGAATGTAGTGTATTTATATGCGGCCCATGCTGACAAACAGCACAGCTACATCAGCGCTGCAGAAAAGAAGGGATATGATGTATTATTGCTGGATGGCCCGCTAGACAATCATTTTGTCAGTCATTTAGAGCGCGACCTTGAAAAAACCCAGATCAAACGCGTTGATGCTGACGTAGTGGAAAAGCTGATTCCTAAAGATGAAAAAATTGAAAGCAACCTGAGCGAAGAGCAAAGCAAACAGTTAGAGACCGTGTTCAGGGAGGCCATCACCAAACCAGGTATGGAAGTGAGCATTGAAAATCTTTCTGCCGATGCAATGCCTGTTACAGTAACCATGGATGAATTTATGCGCCGCATGAAAGATATGGCAGCTATGGGCGGAGGTATGAGCTTTTATGGCTCCATGCCTGACAGGTATAAAGTGGCGGTAAACGCTAACAGCCCGCTGGCAACCAGGATACTGTCTGAAACAAATGCCGATACACAAAAAGCATTGGCACAGCAGGCTTTTGACCTGGCTTTACTGGCCCAGGGAATGCTTACCGGTGCAGAGCTCACAGCATTTGTAGAAAGAAGCGTAAAGATGATTTAACCAGAAAATCTGATGATATAAAAAAGAGGCTGTTTCAGTGGGTGAAACGGCCTCTTTTTTGCTTGTTGGGTTTACAAAAAACATTGCCTCAAGACGTAACTGATACATTAAAAATTAGTAATGAAAATAAGAAAAGCAGATATACGAACCGATTATAATAAGGTTTGGGAAATTTTCAGAGAGGTGATCTCAACAGGTGACACCTATGTATTTGATCCCGGTACACCCAAAGAAGACTTGCAGAAACACTGGTTTGCCGGCTATATGGACACTTTTGTAGCAGTAGATGAAGCAGAAAACATAACAGGCACTTATATCATCAAACCCAACCAGATTGACCTGGGCAATCATATTGCTAATTGCAGCTATATGGTAAATCCGGAGTACCAGGGAAGAGGTATAGGAAGGCAGCTTTGCGGACATTCCATCAGGTTTGCCAGGGAAAAGGGATTTAGTGGGATCCAGTTTAACATAGTAGTAAGCACTAATGAGAACGCTGTTAACTTATGGAAGAAATTAGGTTTTGACTTAATCGGTACAACACCCAAAGGGTTCCGGCATAAAACACTGGGCTTTGTAGATACTTATATCATGTTTAAGAGCCTCTAAAAACCACAGCTTGACTTTTGTTTTTGCAGCCTATTTGCAGGTAAATGGTTAAACCGTCAAATTTGGACGACTTTTTGTTATAGAATTGCCGGAGTTGTAGTTAACCAGATTCAATCATCAATAAATAATCATCCTATGAGTACAGAAAACCTGCACAACCACGAAGCTATTGATAAGCTCAAAGAAATGGTCGATAAAATCGACATTGGCATGACGTGTACCTTTACTTCAGAAAGCGACTATCCCCACGCCGTGCCCATGAGCCGGCAGGAAGTGGATGAAGAAGGGAATATCTGGTTCCTTTTTTCATCGGAGAGTGATACACACCGTAACCTTGAAAAAAACAACAAGGTAAGCCTGCTTTATGCGCATGTAGGCGACTTCAATTTTTTAAGCGTTAACGGAACGGCTGAAATTTCCCGGGATGAAGCAAGGATTGATAAGTACTGGAATAAAATGATCGAAGCATGGTTTGAAAAAGGAAAAGAAGACCCGCGCATCAGGGTGCTGAAAGTAACTCCCGGTGAAGCACATTACTGGGACAATAAATCCAACAAGCTGGTTACATTAATGAAGGTAGCGGCTAGCGCCATTTCCGGTCAGCAACTGGATATTGGCAGGGAAGGCAAGCTGAATTTGTAATACAAAAGTGAATATTTATATATGGCTATGCAAAAATGGGATAACTATTTTAGCATGGCCATTTTTTGTAAATTTATTATTTGCTAAAACAAAGTTTAAACTTAACATTTAGGCTAATCAATGAAAGAAACAAACCGTATAGAATATAAGCAAGCGCTTAGCAAAGACGTTGAAATCGAAAAAGAGGTTGTTGCGTTTTTGAATTACAGGGAAGGCGGTATGATCTATATCGGTATTGACAAGTTTGGCGCAGCCCGCGGTGTTGCTGATCCTGACGGGGATATACTGAAAATAAAAGACCGTCTGAAAAACAATATTCTTCCCTCATGTTTGGGGCTGTTTGATGTTGTTTCAGAAGAAAGGGACGGTAAAAACATCATCAAAATAGTGGTAGCAAGCGGAGTGGAAAAACCGTATTACGTCAGGAAATACGGGATGTCTGAAAAAGGCTGTTTCATACGCACCGGAACTGCTGCAGAACCGATGCCACAAAGAATGATTGATGATTTATTTTCCAGACGTACCCGCAATTCCATAGGAAAAATAAGGTCGAACCGACAGTACCTGACTTTTACGCAGTTGAAAATTTACTACGAAGAAAAAGGCAAAACACTTAACCAATATTTCGCAACCAACCTGGAATTATTCACTCCTGATGGCGAATACAATTATGTAGCTTATCTAATGGCTGATGAAAACGGAAATTCTATCAAATTCGCGAAATATAACGGAACAACAAGAGTAGACCTGATAGAAAACAAAGAGTTTGGCTATTGTTCGCTGGTAAAGGCAACATATAACATGCTGAACAAGCTGGAAGTAGAAAATATTATGCACACCAAAATCACTTCTAAAGAGCGAAGCAATCAGCAAACCTGGGATGCTGAAGCATTGCGTGAAGCCGTTTTGAACGCCTTTGTACATAATGACTACACTACAGAGATTCCCCCGAAATTTGAAATTTTTGATAACAGAATTGAGATAACTTCGGCAGGGGCCTTAGCCGATGGTTTTAGTGAAGAAGAATTTTTTGAAGGTATATCAGCTCCCCGCAACAAAGAACTGATGCGGATTTACCGGGATTTGGAATTAGTAGAACAATTAGGTTCAGGCATACCCCGTATTCTGAAATCTTATAACAGGAGCTGTTTCAGGTTTTTCCCTAATTTCCTCCGCATGACGTTTCCTAAAGATAGAAGTGGTGCAATAGGTGGTGCAATAGGTGGTGCAATAGGTGGTGCAATAGGTGAACTAACTGACAGACAACGGGAAGTTTTAGAATTAATTAGAGAAAACAACCGTATATCATACAGAGAAGTAGCCGAAAAGCTACAAATTAATTATTCTGCATCACAGGCACATTTTGACACCCTGAAAGAAAAGAAAATTATAGTGCGCGAAGGAGGAACAAGAGGCTACTGGAAAATTTTGATTTGATTTTGCGGCAAACACAACACTCTGTTAATAGAATTACAATATAACACAGTACATAACCAATAAATCTTAAAAACTATGGACTTAAAATCAAACGAACCCTTCTGGCTGGTTAAGAATGGGCTGCTGGCTACTTATCCGTCACTGCCGGATGACGAAAAATGTGATGTGCTGGTAGTAGGTGGAGGCATCACCGGCAGCCTGATTGCGCACCAGTGTATAGAAGACGGTTATAAAACGATCCTGATTGATAAACGTGAAATTGCCAACGGAAGCTCATCTGCCACAACCTCTATGCTTCAATATGAGATTGATACCCCGTTAAATGAATTAATAGAAAAGATCGGCGAGAAAGGAGCCGTAGCCAGCTATAAAGCCTGCTCCCGGTCCATAGACCAGTTAGGCGAAATTGCCCGTAAGATAAGATCCAAAGCAGGCTTCCGAAAAAAAGACTCGCTTTATTTCGCCGATCTGAAAAAAGATGTGGACGATCTGAAAAAAGAGTTTGAAGCCCGTAAAAAGGCAGGATTCGATGTGAAATGGATGGGAGCCGATGAAATTATAAAGAAATATGATCTACATGAAACCTATGGCGGCATTCTTTCCAAACAGGGCGCCAGTGTAGATGCTTTTATGCTGGTCCACGAAATACTGGCATATAACCAAAAGAAAGGTTTAGAGGTGTATGACAGAACCGAGCTTACGGAAGTGAAATATGGCAGCCGTAACAATGAAGTCACCTTAAATACAGGGGCTGTCATTAGGTGTAAAAAGATCGTGTACTGCGTAGGTTATGAAAGCGCTTCCATGATCAAAGAAAAGTTTGTTGACCTCATCAGCACTTATGCTATCGTATCCGAAGTAATGCCTGGTATCAGCCGGAGATATAAGAATATACTTATCTGGAATACTGCTGACCCTTATATTTATCTGCGTACTACGGATGATGACCGGATGCTGATTGGAGGTGAGGATGAAGAGTTCCGTAACCCCCGGAAACGCGATCTTCTTATCGGTAAAAAAGAACAAAAGCTGCTGAGATCTTTTGGTAAATATTTGCCGCATATCCCTTTCCGTTCAGACTTTGCCTGGGCAGGTACTTTTGGAGAAACCAAAGACGGACTGCCTTATATTGGCACGCACAAAGATTTCAAAAACTCTTATTTCGTTTTAGGATTTGGAGGCAATGGCATAACTTTTTCCGTTACCGGGATGGAAATGGTATCCGACTGGCTGAAAGGTAAAAAACATTTGCTGACGGAGTGGTTTAAGTTTGGGAGGTGATTTTTTTGTAAATTCGTTACTTGTAAGAATCTGTTTTTATTTATACAGCATCCGGTACAATTAAAGTTTTAAATCCATCGAATTCGATAGATTTAGAAAAATAGCTATACTATGAAACAGAACAAGAAAATAGAAGTTGAGGGCAGAGAGATTACTATTATCCTCGACAAAGATCAGGAGTATATTTCGCTGACTGATATGCTCAAAGCAAAAGACAGTAACTTCTTCATTGCTAATTGGCTACGCAACAGGAATACTGTTGAATATCTTGGTATTTGGGAAAGTGTTTACAATCCAGATTTTAATTATGTCGAATTCGACATAATTAAAAGTCACGCAGGATTGAATAGTTACAGAATAAGCGTAAAGGAATGGGTTGAAAAAACCAATGCAATCGGATTGAAATCTACAACAGGCAGGTATGGTGGAACTTATGCACACCCCGACATTGCTTTTGAGTTTGGAATGTGGATTAGTCCGAAGTTCAAAATTTATCTGATAAAAGAGTTCCAACGCTTAAAAAAAGATGAAAACAATCGCCTGAACCTGGAATGGAACTTGCAACGAACCATTTCTAAAATCAATTACCAAATCCACACAGATGCCATCAAGAAAAATCTGATACCCAAAGCCATTACCAAGCAACAAGCCAGTTTTGTCTATGCCAATGAAGCCGATTTGCTGAACGTAGCACTTTTCGGAATTACTGCCAAAGAATGGCGGGACAACAATCATGACCAAAAAGGGAATATACGGGATTATGCTACTTTGGAACAATTAGTAGTTTTAAGCAATATGGAGAGTATCAATGCATTACTTATTCAACAAGGAGTTTCACAAAGTGAAAGACTAATCCAACTCAACAAAGTTGCCATAACTCAAATGAAATCTTTAATTGAAAGCAGTGCCATTAAGAAATTGAAATAAAACGAAAATAGCTTCCAACTGGCCGAAAGGTAAAAAACATTTGCTGACACCCCTATTTTGCATTTGGAAGGTAAGCTGGCAAACGGTTTCAGGATCCCTTTCAAAGGTACAGGCTGTGCGAGGCGTCCTCGCCTCGCACACTTATTCTATCGCCTCTAGGCGATGGCATAAGCACGCAAAAAGGAAATTGTCGTACACCCATTCCCAATAATAACAAACAATACATTGATTAAAATATTGCCGTCAGGCTCGCCCTGCCTGTATGTATGGTTCTTGTATTGCCCGGCTTACGGCCATCGTACTGGAAATTCAGCTCAAGGTTATTGAGCAGGCGCTTGGTAAGCATCACGTTCCATAAAAAATTACTGCCCGGTAAAAGGCCATCCAGCATGATATACCCAACGGTGGTTTGAGCAGCGCCTGCATCAGCATGATACTTAAGCCCGTTATAGGTAACCTTACCGGTTAAAGAAGCGCTTTGTAAAATATTGTACCGTGTTTCAGCAGTAAGCGCATTGGACACAGATTTCTCACCCCCGTATAAGGGAGCATTGTTCTTTACTTCGTACTTATAACCTGTAGTAAGCCTGAAAGAAGTACCCCGTATAAATGACAACAGGGCCTCTGCATTATTCCTGCTGATCTTATAATTGCGGTTATCAAACTGAACATCATTGGTAGTTAAACCATTTGTGCCTGTAAGCGCATTCATATTCAGGGTCAACGAAGCGGATAGGAAATGCCTGTATTTCAGCACCCACTCGCTGTTTTGCCTGGTTTCATATCCGTAGGTCAGGAAGGCCTTATTATTGTTGCGCAGGTTGGTGACATCAACGCCCCTTTGAGTACTTTGGCGGTTAAAAGATAAAGTATTTACCAGTACAGTGCTTTGAGTAATAAGGTTCGTATCGCTTAACCCATAGCCAAAAGGATTAAACTCAAATACGCCCTTAGCCTGGGATTTTTTGGAGATCTGCAAAGAGCTAACCCATATAAACCTTGATAAAAATTTCGGGAAACCGGCAAGGTCTTTCTTACCCCACAACTGTTTGGGCGTAACATTAAGGCTGTAATTAAATGTTGTGTAATTAGCTTTAATATATTCGTTAGTGGGCGTAAATATCCTTATAAACTTTGCCTGATCAGTAAACATGGCCAGCTCAAACTCGTTCAGCTGCTGTATGCCATCTTCATTATAATCAATCCATGTGTACTGGCCCGTTCCGGCAGGCACTTCAAGATAAGCATATTCTCTTTTCTGCTCCTGGCCGGAGCCTACTTCATACAATACATTCCCGTTCAGAAAACCATTCCATTCATTCATCTGGTATTCGGCACGCGCCAGTACCGTATTGTCTTCGGCTTGCGGACTAACCTTATCATCATACACTTTCAGCTTGCGAAAAGTAGTATTTAAATAGAACTGCCGCTTTGCATTGGCCAACAATTCTGCCTGCAGGTTAAGGTTATAGCTTCTGTCTCCGCGAACCAGGTTTTTCCCTACGGGATATTTATCGCTTCGCGAATAAAAGCTAACCCCATACCGGTTCTTACTTTCCGGCCCGGACCTGAGATAGGCCGTATAAGTATCAAAAGAAAAAGAAACCGGCATCAGTGTATCCGTAAGCTTATCCCTGCTGCTGTTTTCTTCAAGTGTGTATTTACCGCCTATCATCCAGTTTTTCATCCAGGGCAGCTTTCGGCTGATTTCGATAACAGGCCGCAGGAAATATCCCTGGTAGCTGTCAGTACTATAGTTAGTTAATACAAACTGGTTATTAAACCCCCAGTTCTCTACATTGGTAAACTGGGCCAGGGAATTCTGAAAACCGTTATAGTTATCACTGCGGTTATAATTAGTGAAATGATATTGCAGGTTGTTGCCATTTTCGCTTTGCAAACCAGCTGAGGCTTTAATAATATTTTCCGTAGCTCTCTGTGCAGTCAGGGGCAGGCCCCAATCTCTTGTAAACTCCACATCACGCAAGCGCTCCAGCGGCTGAAATCTTTGTTGTACATATTCATAATCTACAGCAGTCACCAGGCTCAGCTTATTCTTCTCGCGGAGCAGTTTGGTATTGCTTACATTCACCTTGGCAGCATACCCTTTATCATCGCCGTCATGCAAGGTGGACAGGGTATTCACATCATAATTGCTTGCGGCTACTTCAGTTTTTAAAACAGTATTCGCGGTTATATTATAATCAACTCCTAATGTCAGCAACTGTTGTTTCTTTGGAGCCACCAGCAGAACAACCGGTTCAAAATTACCCTGTAATGCACCATTGACCGGCGGCACATATACAAATACTTTCCCGTTGGCATTACTGTTGTCTGGTATATAATTTCCCTGGCCATAGCCTACTTCTGTAAAAGCAAGGCTGTATTTTGCTTTTTCAGGATCGATGGAATATCGGTAAAAAGAGTCCACCACATTATCCACTGTATCATACACACGCTCATACAGCACTTTACCGGCCGTTAATGTATCCTGCACTGCTGATGGATAATAAGCTTTTTGTACACTATCGCCTATATCAAATAAAAACTGCTTTTGTCTTATATCCAGCACCTGGTTAACAGAAGAATTTTTAGCATCGCTATTGCTGAAGTAACCTACACGCAGCTTCACTTTTTTACTAAAATCCACTTCCTGCATAGCAAAAAGATTGGTGTTTAAAAAGTTGCGGTCTGCATATTCAAACTCTACCTGTATGCGGCTGTCCTTAGTGATCATTTTCCTGGGCGTAAACGTAATTTCAGCCGTGTTATAATTGATCACATAGTCCTGGTCTTCGCCGCGCTGCAATAATACACCATCAATAAAGACACGCTCCGTATTGGCCAGCACAATAAAAAAGGTTTCATTATTAGCGCCTGAAAGTCTGTAAGGGCCCTGGTTGCCTTCCAGTCCCTGGAATACATTCCGGGTAAACTTTCCTTTTGCAATAGAACCGCTCACTAATGTATTGGACTGTGTGTTTTTTGAAATATCATTGACGGTCTGAAAAGAGATACCCTGCAGGCGTTTGTAAAATTTCAGAAAATAACTGCGGCTTTCTTTCATATCCATATCACCAATGTTCAGCTGCCAGTTTTTCTTTTTAAAGCGGATGTACACTTCATCAAACTCATTCAGCTGCTGGGTATTTCCATCAGGCTGTATAGGTATATTATTATCAGTGATAGCGGCCTGCAGCTCTATACTGTCAGCAAGCATCCCGCTAAGCTGTATGTTCAGGTTTGAATTAAGCACTACATCCTGGTTATTACCAAAACCTATCTGGCGGCCAAAGCTTCCCTGCGCGTTAATATTGCCAAAGTTGAACAAACCTTCCCTGTCTTTATGCCCCGGCGCTATTATAGGCGCTGCAGAATATAAAACCAGGCTATCGTACCTCATTCTCTGGATGGTTGTATTCAACCTGAAAGGGAAAATTCTGTAGCTAACCCTTACAGCCGAATCAGCAGGGGGCAGTTTCCAATACAGGATAGCGTTGGTATAATCCAATGTATATTGAAGGCTGTCAATGCCGTCTATTTTAAATGTAGAAGGGATAATACTGAGCGAGTCCAGTTTATAGCCCACACCGGCTTTTACAGGTATAGAAAACTCCCGGTAATTACTTTTCGGGAGGGCAGGCGATTGCCCATAGGTTATCAAAAAAGATGATACACTTACCAGCAATACAGATATGATACGGACATAACGCAAACCCAACCTGTTTGTAAAAAACAAAAATCGGGTATTCAGGGGAGAATAATGTAAAATGTACGATGTTAGGTGTACGATGTACGACATGAAAACGGACAGCGAAAGGCTGAAAGCCGGAAGCTAAAGGCCGAAGGCTAAAAGCGGGACGCGCCCTACTACGATTGAATATTGATGTATTGAAAATTGGCTATTGAATACTTTAAGACTTTGTATAGAATATCTGAACACTCGATATTCAATGCTTAAAGCCCTGAAAGCCGAATGCACGTACAACATTCAACATTTTACATTCAATATTTTACATTCTACATTTCACTCCCCTTCACCATCAGATCCACAAATTCATTTACACTCATGTTTGTAAGCGCATCGTAATCTAACCCTGCTTCTAGTATCTGCTCCTGTTGCTGCTTATCAAAAATACGGGCAAGATTTATTTTGAATTTTTCTATCAAAAGAGGAATACCCTCATCGCGCCTGCGCTTATGGCCTACAGGATACTCTACTACCACTTCATCCAGCACAGTTCCGTCATTCAGCTCAACGGTTAGTGCATTAGCGATGGAACGCTTTTCAGGATCATGATAATCATTGGTAAACTGTACATCTTCCACACAATATATTTTATCGCGCAAAGCATCAATCCTTGGATCGGCAGCAACGCTGTCCTCATAATCCGCAGCGGTCAGCCTGCCAAAGATCAAAGGAACTGCTACCATATACTGAATACAATGATCCCTGTCCGCAGGATTATTCAATGGGCCTCTCTTATCAATAATGCGGATAGCTGCTTCATGCGTACGGATAGTGATACGCTTTATATCATCGCTGGTATAGCCCTTTGCTTTTAATAGTTCATGCAGGCTCATAGCAGCTTCTACCGCCGTTTGTGAATGAAATTCGGCCGGGAAAGAAATTTTAAACAGGATATGTTCCATTACATAAGTGCCATACTCCCGCTGAAAACTAAAAGGATTACCCTTGAAAGACACATCGTAGAATCCCCATGTTTTTGCTGTAAGCACTGATGGGTAGCCCATCTCTCCTGTTTTTGCTATCAAAGCCAGACGTACCGCTCTTGATGTGGCATCGCCTGCAGCCCAGGATTTACGGCTACCGGTATTGGGCGCATGGCGGTAAGTTCTTAATGACTGACCGTCTACAAAAGCAAGAGAAAGCGCATTGATGAGCTCATCCCGGTTTAAGCCTATTAATTTACCTACAACTGCCGTAGACGCTACTTTAACCAGGATCACGTGATCCAGCCCCACGCGGTTGAACGAATTTTCCAAAGCCAGAACACCCTGGATCTCATGCGCCAGTATCATAGCTTCCAATACCTGCAGCATCGTTAAAGGTGATTTGCCTTCGGCGATATTAGTACGGCTTAACCAATCGGCTGTAGCTAAAATACCTCCCAGGTTATCTGATGGGTGCCCCCACTCCGCAGCCAGCCAGGTATCGTTAAAGTCGAGCCAGCGTATGATAGCACCGATATTAAACGCTGCTTGCACAGGATCCAGCGTATAACCGGTACCAGGTACCTTAGCGCCGTTAGGTACAACAGTTCCGGGAACTATAGGGCCTAATAGTTTTGTACAGGCAGGATAAGTCAATGCTTCAAATCCGCAGCCCAATGTATCGAGCAAACAATAATGCGCTGTTTGCAAAGCCAGCTCACTTTTTATTTCATAGTTTAAAACATAATCGGCTATATCTGCCAGTACCTTGTCTGGTTGTGGTCTTTCGTTGGAAATGTGGGATGACATAGAAAGTTTAAAAGTTGAAAGGTTAAAAGGTTGAAAAGATAAAAGATTTTTAGTATTTAGATGGTATATGAACTGGATGCTGGTTGCAAGTTACTATTTTCTGGTTCCGCCTCCGGCTTTCCATCTTCACATTGCACACCGTATATCGTACCTTTTGCTGGAGGCTCGTACATCGTACACCGTACATCTTACATTATACTGGTTGCTGGATACTTGATGCTTCCCGCCTTCAGCTTTTGGCTTTTGGCTTTTTGTCTTCTGCTTTCGGCCTTAGCCATGAACTATTTCCGTTTGCTGATAGGCACAAACTTCAAATGTTCAGGGCCTGTATAATTAGCACTTGGCCTGATGATTTTGCCGTCCAGCCTTTGTTCTATAATATGCGCGCTCCAGCCTGTAACCCTGGCTACAACAAACAACGGTGTAAACATAGCTGTTGGCACACCCATGATATGATAGGCCACTGCAGAGAACCAATCCAGGTTGGGGAACATTTTCTTCTCATTCCACATCACTTTTTCCAGCCTTTCGGCAATATCATACAGCTGCATATCACCGGCCTCTTTAGATAAATCATAAGCCACATTTTTAACAATAGTGCTCCTGGGGTCTGAAATAGTATAAACCGGATGGCCAAAGCCAATGATCACTTCTTTCTTTTCCAAACGAGATTTTATATCTGTTTCGGCCACATCAGCATTTACATAACGGCTCTGTATATCAAATGCCACTTCGTTTGCTCCTCCATGCTTAGGGCCGCGCAAAGCCCCGATAGCACCGGCAACAGCAGAATACATGTCGGAGCCCGTTCCGGCTATTACCCGGCCGGTAAAAGTAGAAGCATTAAACTCATGTTCGGCATAAAGATTCAAAGAAACCTGCATGGCTTTCACCCAACTGTCCTGCGGCTTTGTGCCATGCAATAAATGCAGGAAATGCCCTCCCACCGTATCATCATCTGTTTCTACCTCTATTGCTCTCCCGTTATGTGAATAATGGTACCAGTATAATAAGGCAGAGGAGAACGAGGCCAGCAGCTTATCGGCAATATCCCTGGCACCGGCAAGTTTATGATCTTCTCTTTCAGGAAGGATTGTGCCAAGCACCGATGTGTAAGTCCTTA
Organism: Niabella sp.; assembly: GCA_027493055.1. Classification (GTDB taxonomy): domain Bacteria; phylum Bacteroidota; class Bacteroidia; order Chitinophagales; family Chitinophagaceae; genus Niabella. The sequence continues at coordinate 127,294 of JAPUDO010000074.1, forward strand.
AAACATCCATGGGATGCGCTGCAGCCGGGATATGCATCAGCACTTTCTTGGCTACATCGGGCAATCCTCTTAAAGATCTGAGCTTTGCATGGTAGGCTTTCAACTGGGGCTGTGTAGGCAGCTTCTCATGAATAAGTAAATAAGCTACTTCCTCAAAAGAAGTCTTCTCTGCAAGATCATTAATATCATAGCCCCGGTAATGCAGGTCGTTACCGCTTTTACCAACTGTACATAATGCGGTATTACCTGCTGCCACGCCAGACAGCGCAACACTCTTTTTAGGCTTAAATGCGGGAGTTTCATTAGTGGCTGACATGGTGATCGTTTTTAATAATTATTATTTTTTAAACAGCTCATCTATTTTCCTTTCATACTCGTAGTAATTAATGCTCTCGTATAATTCCTGGCGGGTTTGCATGGTATCTAACACGTTCTTTTGAGTGCCATCCTTCCTTATATGTTCATATACGTTCTGTGCCGCCTTATTGGCAGCCCTGAACGCCGACAAGGGGTATAATACTAGCTCCACACCAGCCTCACGCAATTCATTTACAGTGTACATGGGTATCATACCAAACTCGGTAATATTGGCCAGCACAGGAATGCCAGTAGCATCAACAAATTGCTGATAGCTGGCAAGATCGGGCACGGCTTCGGCAAAAATAAAATCTGCGCCAGCCTCTTTATAGGCAACCGCACGTTCTAAAGTTTTTTCCAAACCTTCACCTGCAAGTGCATCGGTACGGGCGCCAATCACAAAATGTTCATCAGAACGCGCATCCACAGCTGCTTTCAGCCTGTCTGCCATTTCCTCTTTGCTCACTACTTCTTTGCCCGGGCGATGGCCGCAGCGCTTAGCACCTACCTGATCTTCAATATGTAAGGCGGCTGCGCCTGCTTTTATTAAAGACTTTACAGTACGCGCTATATTAAATGCTGAGGCGCCAAAACCAGTATCCACATCTACCATCAAAGGCGTATCGGTTACATTGGTGATACGGTTAATGTCTATCAATACATCATCAAGGTTAGTGATGCCCAGGTCAGGAATACCTAAAGAGCCTGCCGCAACGCCTCCACCTGAAAGGTAGATTGCCTTAAAACCCGCCCGAACAGCTAATAGTGCATGATTGGCATTAATGGCCCCAACAATCTGTAAAGGACTTTCGTTTTTCATCGCTTCGCGAAAGCGATAACCTGCGGAACATGAATGAGATTGAACCATACGTATTAAACGATATATTATTTTGAATTGGAGCATGTAATATAAGGAATCCTGCTGCTTTTGCGACTAATTCCTGTGAAAAGAAAAATAATCAATTTACAGGTGTCTGAAAAGAGGGAACCTACACAGTAGCTAATTTATCCTTTACGAATATTGACACATCCCAGTTTCCACTATAGATTCATAGATTCATCCATATTCAGATTGCCTGTAGTATAACCAGGTCAAGCCGTAATTTTTATGATTTGGAGAGCCAAATCTCATAGTGCCCGGGTCTGGTACCTCTACCATCCCCACTGATTTTTTCAGGCTTATCCTGAATGGTTAAATTCAATTTAAACTTCTTTAATATAGAAATCAATCTCAGGGCTTCAGACTTCTCTTCCTCTCGGTAATATCTCACCTGGGTCTTTTCGGGAACTATTGCATTTGACTTTCTTACAACATTCTCAATCCCTGGTGCAATGAATTTTTCTTCTCTTAGTATATTTTGTAAGGATTTCGCTATTTCCCTCTGTCTTTCATCTGGTATTTGAATATATACTCTGGGGGGTAATGTCCCCGACATGGCATTATTACTTTTTCCCAAATCAATCACCGCAGCAGCTTCATTGACTTTTGCCTGTAAAGCATGAGAGCTTTTTGATGTATCCGAAATATTTACTATTCCTATTAACGCCGATTCTAATTCCCCGGGAAGCTCTCCCTGTTTTTTGAGATATCTTGTTACTTCAATTGCTATTCTCCACTGCTTTTCTTCCTGGGAAGACAAATAAGGTAAAAGTACTGTTACCAGGGATGCATTACGGCGTGCATGTTCAACTATTTCTTGCTTTTTTCCCAAATCATCATGCACACGGCTCTGATATTCAGAATAAAGGAATGTAATAAATCCCACTACACAGGTTGAGAGAACCCAAAGCCCAAAAGAACTATTTAAAAACTCCCAGATCTTCCGGTCTGGAGTTTTTTTGTTTTCAATATTTTTCCTCACCTCGAAGCGGTAAGTTTCTGCCATTTCAATACGGAATTTCTCATATTGGCTTAATACTTCTTTGCGCTCCATTATTGATTTAATTTTAATGATATTTAAACTCCTTTTATCTCAACGGCAATTGCTATTGGATTACAGGAGTTCCTTTCTAAATCCAATTCCTGACTGAATTGAATAAGTGCCTTTTGGATATCTGCCATAGCTGTTTTACTATCAGTTACTGTACAGGTATTCAAAACAACATTCTTTCCGGGAAGGATACATCCTGTAGTGTTACCCATATTATTGCCGACATGGATTTGAACATTCGTTCTGCCCGGCACATTTTTTAATTCAATACGCCATCCTCTCTCTCCATCTGTTCTGATGAAGGCATCATAGCTTCCGTGTGGAATAGAGGAAATATCATTTGCATTGTTCAAATCGGGTCTTTCTAAAGTGTAGGCTATTATTTCGTCATTGACAGCAAGATAGCCTTGAGTACAGGTTTCATTTTTTAGTTTTCTGTCAACTGTAATTTTAAATGTTCCCATATTTTAAATTTTATTGTGATTATTTTATTTGTTTCTAATAGTTATTCTCCTGCTCACCAAAGGCATCGCTGCCAGCGGGTCATTTTCGATATTGCCAAATTCGACAGGCTTGTCAACCTTATTTCCAAAAAGTTTTTTCCAGATATTCATTGATTCATTTGTATAATCGAATGATTTTCTGACTAGCATTAGCCGAGCAAATCCATAAGTCTTATCGCTTTCAGTGCCATTAATCTTGATCTTGTTACCATCATTGTATACAAAATTGTTTTTCTCCTTTTCCCATTTATACACACCTACATACATCTCTACAGGCTGTCCTCCAATATCATCTACACTTTGACTTATAACAAGGTAACGTTCCATTCTATCTTCAAAGGATTTGTCAAATTCAGGCATCTTACTTTCAGGAAAAGTGATTATTTTGCTTTCTGCATCAAGAGTAAATTTAGTATTGCCTTTATTTTTCAAATCCTCTTTCCATTTTTGAGGAATTAAGCTGTCTATTGATGGCAGGAATTGTACCCATTCACTTGCTGACCATTCGCTGAAACTTTGTTTGATTTTGCCCCCCCCATCAACTTTAATTTCCTTTCCATTTTTGTCCAAAAGTCTTACAAATTCAGGTTTCAACACCCGTCTTATAGCCACTTTTGCCATAGCGTAAGCATTGAGTTTATTGCCTTCCGGCAAAAACTTCTGAATATCTTCCACATTTAAAATAAAGGTACTGCCCACAACTTTGGGGTGGTGTGCATTGGTATCAAATGTTAATGCAGCCGGACCAACAGGTTGAAATACGGCGAATAACCTGCCGTCAGAAGCCTTAATAAGCTCACTTCCAGGATTGATCGCTCCCATTGCCTTGCCCGACAAAATGGGGTCTTCGCCTGCCTGTAAATATTTTGCAGCAGACTGTCCTATCTCAATACCAATTTCAAACCTTTCGGCTAAGCCTGCTTCATCAAAACAACGGTCATAAGTAGCAATCATCATAGAAGCTGCCCGTACTTTGTCGTCCGACAGGGTATTTACCGACAAAGCATCTGTGAGCGGAATAGCAAAACGAATGGCGGGTTTAGGCAGTTTGAAAGCAGTTTTTTCTGAAACATCCTTTTCCTTTTTATCATCTCCTTTTTCAACTTCTTCTGATATTTTTATTTGCAAAGGTTTCACAAGCCGTTTCCAAGCACTACCATTGGCTGATGCCTGAATGCCTTTGTTATAACCCTCCCCAATGTCTTTATAACGGTTATAAATAGTGAGTCCAAACCGGAAATAATGTGCTTTGAGGGTATCGTTTTGCGGACGTACATCTTTAAAAATTAACTGCTTTACACTTCCCTCTTTATTGGCGGTAATATTGCTATCGCTGACCAATGCTGTAAAATCAGGACGGCTAGCAAATTCCCAGGCTTCCCATTTCATCGCAGCTGTGGTATCTGATGATGAATTAGGATTTAGAACATCTCTTGGTTTGCCATTCTCGTCATACTTTTGTTCGTAGTCAAGCTCTGCAAATAATCTTCCGTTCCAGTTCCAGGCCTGATGCCTTAGTTCGCAATGACTGAAATAGGGGAGTTTCTTTATAACATCTTCTTTCTTCTGCTTATCTTTAATTTCGTCAGTGCTTAATGAACAAAAAACACCATATTCATTAGCATTGCTATAGTTGGGTATCAAAGCACTGTATAATACATCTTTGTCAATTGTAATATTATCGCTTTTAATAGCTGCTTCTACATAAATCACTTCGGGATTAGTAAGGAAATGTTTGTCGTCAAATTTCAAATGGTTTTCACCATCTTTATTTGGCACAATATGGTCTTTCATCCAGGAATAGAACATTCCTAGAGAATCACCAAAATGCTCTTTTTTAATTTTACAATGGATACTGATTTTGCAAATTGTACCGGGTGGAATCGTAATTTGACCATCTTTCGCAGAAAAGTTATTACCAACAATTACCTCAAATGGCATTTTACCACTTTTCCCATTTGCATCTGGCTTTACTTCGATTACCAACTCGCCATTCATTTTCTCTGTTGAATCTGAAAAAATTCCCTCTACTTTAATTATCAGTTCATCCTCTATGGCAGGTTCCCACAAGTATGGATTTTTCGTCTCCTTCTCTACTTCACCATTTAATGACGCACTTCTTATTTTCAACTCTTCTTCTAAAGCCCTATCAAATAAGGTTTTATCGCCTATTTTATTTCCTTTTGCATCTCCACCTTTCCACGCATACCAGTTCCAGAAATTGGTGTAGGGCTTATCTACTTCAATAGTAATTTTTTCTTGCTCTTTTTCGCATAGTAGAAATGCTTTTATTTTCTCACCTGGTGTTCTATCGCCCTCTTTATTATAGAGAGTGTTATCTTGTTCGGACGAATTTAAAAGCTCATTAACCAACAACGGTACTTTTAGATATTCGTTTTTATAATCTGTGGTTATATTAGGCAAACCAATAGGAACACGGCGGAGATGATGATATGGAGCGGTTTGCTCATCTTTAAGCTGAACACCTGCACTTGCTTTAGGTGCATTCCAATTGCCCCCACGAATATCTACAGGTAATGCACCACTATTCAATGCTACAAAACCTGCAAACTGATAATGGTAGCCATACCAAAATGCAGGGGCGGGAGGAAGAGTAAAATCACCATTATGTCCAAATGAATATTTAAAGTTTGCGAAATGTTCTGATATTTCGTCATCTTGCACTTCATTGTCGTGTCCTGCTACCAAAGAAAGATTTTCATTGCTTAACTGGAAAGATGTTTTTTGTGTATCATTGACTTCCGGTAAGGGAGCGGGAATAAGGTAATTTTTTGTGAGATATGTAGTTTCAAGTTCCTTCTTTGATGAATCTTTTTTACCAACTAAACCTACTTTTGCCCAATTGAGGTATTTCCATTCTTCATAATCATTTCCTCCTTTTTCTTTGCTTCTTCTGCTCAGGATAATATGTCCGGCTATTTCATCAAGTAAATCTGATTCGGAATTTTTGTAAGATTCCGAATCAAAATCATTGATATAAATATTTACCGGTGGAGGAATGTTTTCAGGAGTATTGAGGGAAATTTTTCCTTCTTTAAAGAAACTCTTCAAGTGAGTAACAAAGTCAGATTCTATCGCCTCACCTTCAAAATACTGCATTAAACTATATTGTTTGTTTAAATCATACATTATATTATTAATCTCTTCTTCTTTTTTAACAGACTCAACAAATTTGTTAAAAATTGCTTTAATCCAAATATCTAAATCCTCATCTTCTTTTAGATTGAAAGAAATAAGCCTCAACTCCATCTTATAATTGAGATATCCCAAAGGATTCCTTTCACAAAATACAGAAATACTATTACGTAGCTCTTTCTGAGCACCTGCTTCAAAAACGTCGCCACCCAATTGATAAAAATACAAGTCCGGAAGTATAGAATGAACTTCATTCAATACCTCATTTAATACTCTTTCCCAATCATTTCTTAATTTAGTAACTATCTCTTTGTCATTTTCAACAAAATTCCTTTCAAGTATATTTCTAAGCCCTTTCAGTTTTTCTGAAAAAGAGTTATTTTCAAAATCATTGATGGAAAAATCAGCAACCAATTCATCTTTAATGAATGGCAGGATGATATTCGTCTTTTTCTCATCATTATAGCTTTTATTAGTAAGATTTTTAAACAAAGATTCACCTTTGATTGCGTAATGATTTAGACATTCGAAATTTAGCGTTTGATTGATTATAAAATCTGAAAATTTCAACAATCTGTCCTTTTCATCATTAAAGTAATATTGATCAAAATCACTTAGGGGTGTGGGTAAAATGCCATTAAGCATTTTGAATAATATACGTCCAAAGTCTATCTTATTAATCAATTGAGAATGTATATTACTCATCTCCGAAACATCACTTACTGAAAGTGAGGTATTGCCTTTGAATGTGAATTGAGCTGAAACAGGATTTTCAGGGATTCCACTCCAAACTTTATTAATTGAATCATACTTATTATATACAATCTGAATTGGAGCACTGATAAAATCTTCCTCCTGCGAATACGATTCTATTGTGGTTAATGGTTGTAGAATCTTTATTTCTGAAGTTATCTCTTTACCGTCTTCATCTTCAGTTTTTTCAAGCTTCATTTCTTGTAACAATTCTACTTTCTTTCCCTTTGCCTCACTAACCTTGCCAGAGTCAATCTTCACATCCTTTGGCTTGTAGTCATTTACAGAAAAACAAATAAAAAAATGAGTTGCGTTTTCCGGAATGGAAAAATTCTCTGCTTCAAAAAACAGAGAAAGATTTAGAGGTTGATTTAAAGGGGGGATTTGTTGAGCGATATAAGCAAAGTAACTTTGCAGGAAAACCTTTTTATCGATACCTGTTCCCTCATTAGCTTTGATTGTGCTTTCATCTATTAAAATTTCGCTACCATCCGTAGGCAGTGTCGTACTCAAATATTCTTTCTTTAGTTTATATTCAAAAAGTTCAGCGTCTCCCTCTAAACTTATATTGTACTTATTGATTATTTTTTTGAGTACTTGTTCATAATGCGGTATAAGGCTATCTTTTTTTTCAGTATATACTTTCAGGTTCAGCACCGTCTCTCCTAACACGATATAGCCTGGCTTTTCTGTAAACTTAGGGGGTTCCTGTTCATCAGAAGTAATTTCATTCCCAACCCAAATTATTTTTGCATCTTCTACTTTCCAATTCCAAGGAAAATAGTGTTTTTCAAACTCGCTTTCATTTGGGAATGATTTTACGTTAGCGTAATCACTTTCAACCTCCGACACCCCCGCTATCGTACAGGAAAAAACTGCTGTCTTTTTATCTATTTCCACTATCGACGTATCTAATGTTATATGTAGCATATTGTTTTTGATTTTATGGTTTAACCTAATGAGGTTGAAATGGAAGTTCTTTGACTCTCTGTATTTTTCTGAGTTCCGGTAAATTGTTTCTGGAACGTGCGGCTTACGCTGATAGTAACACACCAGCAAATTTTAATCCTGATTGAGATATAACCCTGCCCTATCATACTGTGCCCGTTATAGCTCAAAGCCAGTCTTACTACCAGGTAAGCCGAAATCAATCCCATAATATTGAGCGTGCCCACTAACATGGCAAAAAGCACAAAGGTCATACTGCTACCAATGCTCTTGCGATAGCTGTACTGTCCCTCCATTCCAATATAAACGAATACAGAACCGCTTGCCCAGCCAATATTAAAGCACAAACCTGCACTGCCGTGAACGCTCATAGCAAAGTCTATTTCGGTGCCGGCATCTTTGCTATAATAGATAGCAGCATCAATAAAACCTCCTCCTCCAAAAATAAATGCTGTAAAATTGAAAGGTGCTTCCCGCTTGCCTATATAGAAGCCCAGGCCGGTTACAAACTCCAGCTCACGCTTTTGTACATTTAGAAAGCGTAGTAAGAAACTGGCGCCAAAGCTCAGATTGGTCAATGAAGTAGTACCCCCGCCAATATTAACTGCCGGAATATCGAACGTTGCTTTTACGCCATAAGGAACTTCAATATTACCTGTTTTATCTTTTACTTCTTCTAAACCCGACTTTTTCTTATCACTTCCTTCAGTTGTTTTTTGCCCTTCCCCCTTCGTCAAATCTTCAATTGTAGCTTTCAGCACTTTTACCTGAAAAACATCATTCTCCCCATCAGGAGAACTGCTGGCTTGATTCAGGCTGGCAGAAACATCTGTAATCATTTTCAGCACACCGTCCATCTCCATTCTGCTGGGGTCGAGGTCAAACTTAAACCTACCATCCTGATAAATGACTTTTGTGTCGCGGAATGTGATGAGTTTGCTGGAGCCCATTACTATGGCAAAATCGCCGTGCAAAGCCCCGTTCTCCTTTTTACTCATCTGCCCGTCCGCATTCACATTGCCTCGAATATCGGCTACGAATCTTGCTTTAAAGAGCTTGACAGTTGCCATCGAAATAGAAAACAAAGTTTTTTCTTCAGTAAAAGAATAATCCAGTTCGGCTTTTGCCCAAGCGGATAGGTTCTCTTTATCAAAACCTTGCGAAAACTTGACATGCTTGGAAAAGTCTGCAGGCATTGGTAAAGTTGGGAACATTCCGCCAAAGTCCATCGCACCAAGATTGGATAAAGCTTCGGGAAATTGAATCTTGTCGATAATGCTCTTCATCGCTGCATCTTTTCCTCTCAACCATTCTTCCGTAGGGGCTTTCAGTTCATTGAAGATATGCGTTACCGGCAGGCGAACCCCCAAGGCATTGAGATCGCTTTCAAATTGTTTGTATTTGGCAATGCAAGGCGTAATGGAAAGTTGTTGCTGTATGTCTTTTGCGTTTTCAATTTTATTGACCACAAGAGCAATTGTTTTGCGGTTCAAGCCCATTCCCGGAGCGGTAATTTCTTCCCAAACGGAACGGTAGTTGGTAAGGACGTTGTTGGCAGCATCCGCAAAGTCGTTTGCTGCATCAACCGTCGTAATAGCTAAATTATATTTAGAGGCAGCAAGAGAAATGTATTCTGAGACATTGGCATAGATGTCTTTAATTTTTTCGACATCATCAATATCAGTTATTAGCCTATTCAACTTAGCCGTTGTAACATCAACAAAGTTATCTTCAATGCCTTTGATTGCTTGATCAACCGCTAATATTACTTTAAACACATGATCCTTTAAAATCTTGCTTACAATATCCTTTATTGAACTTTCGGTAACAGATAGGGTTGTTGTTAAAAAATGAACTGCATTTTCATCTAACAAACTTGCAAAATCTTTGAAATTATCTTTAAGGTTCTTTATGTCGGAATTGCATTTTAAGATTTCACCTTCTATTTTTTCAAGAAATTTTAATCCATTGTTAGTAAACGTTTCTATGTTGATAAAAAGAGGATTATAATTATTAATTTCCTTTTTTAATGAATTAAATAAATCTTTGCTGATTGTTGCAGATGCCTGAGCGATTGATTTCAATTTAGTATCAATAGTATTGATTACGTCAAATGCACTATTTATTACCTTTGTATATTCATCAGCATCATCTTTTTTAAAAAGCGATCTGAAAATTTCAATAGCGTTTTTTAGTTTGTCAATAACATCTTTTAATTTCCCATTGAATTCATTCAAATCAGTAGACTGGGAATTTTCAAATTCTTCAATAAATGCAAGAAGTGTTTTTTTGTAATTTATTAATTTTTGAACTTTTTCACTTTCGGATGATAAGGCTTTATGAAGAATTGAAGTATATTCAACAATATTTAAATCAAAATGATTAATTGCTAATAAAAGTGAATTAATTTCAATTAAAATTCTGTCTTTTGCTTTAGTGAGTTGATTTTTTTCATTGATACATTCCTTTTTAAACTTCTCAAATTGGATATTAATAGATATCAAAAATTCATTTGAGTAGAGCAAGACTTTTGACCAAATGCTTTTAGAAATAAAATTTAAATTACTTGATTCCATTGCCAAGTCTGTGAAGAAATTAAGATTTGGCGTAGTAAATGTTTGAATTTGTGATTTCAAACTATTAAGATCAATATTTGCACCATTCAAAGTGTTTTTTAATAAAGTCTTTACATTCTCTTCAATTTTCCTATTATCAATTTCTATAGCACCATTCCTCTGCAAGGAAACCGTCCTTAGCACACCGCTTAATCCAGAATCGGGCTGATACACATTTGCCATTCCCGCAGGAGTTTGCTGTGGCTCTACTTTAAAGGTAAACCGTCCGTGTCCCGGCAATACATCTATGGCATTAGGCATCGGCTCGTCTAATCTTTTATCTCCTTTTAAACCATCATTAAAGGGTTGTAATACCGATTCATCAAAAACAGGTTTGTCAGTAAAATCAACATTAAAAACTGGTTTCCATCTGCTCACATCAGAGGTAATTTCTTCACTGCCGGAACTATATCCCGTATAAAATACCAGATTTTGCGGTTCGGCAAGGTTGGCAATGCTATGCTCTAAGTTGGAATCTTTAGGTGGTTCCAGCATCAAAAATATCTGCGGTTTGGGAAAAAGTGTTTCATCTGCCCCTTCGTACCATAAAGGTACTTCCCAACCGATTGCGTTTGTTGGATCATTGTGCTTATACACCAATCTTCCCCAACTATTGCTTATAGGGATAATGGTGGACTTAAACACACAGGCATTGACCGCCCCGGTATCTTTGGGCGAATGACTGTCAAAGTCGGGATAGCGTTTCTCTGTTTCAAGGATTTCGATGTACTCCCTTATTTTCCGAACAACGGGTCTTCCCAAAAATCCAAATTGCTTATTTTTTTCATATTTAGACGGAACAACCGTTCTCTCGTATTCTATCACGTGCTTGGCTTTGTGCCAGAATACGCCTATACGCCCGATACGCTCTACCGCATAGCGATGCACCCTGCCCATTGCCGAAAGCGATTTGATAGCGGTAAGGTCGTTATCAAACCGTGCTATCTGCCTGCCGTATCCGCCCTGATTAGAAAATGCCAGTCCCGAAAGCTCGGCAGAAGTAGAACCTTCGGTCAGTGCTTTTTGCAAAAAGGATTTGTAGATTTCTTTGTCTTGAAAACCGTAGGAAACGCCGCCATTAAGGCCCTCTTCCACTAACCTCAATAATGCATCAATTGGAGTTTCTTTCCGATAATGCAGGTCAAAAAGATTAATTTCATCTTTGCCAATACTTATTGTTTCATCGAGTGGAATATCCATTGGCTTTGCCAAGTGTGCCCCAAGATTTTCAAGATGATCTTTCTTTAGCTCCTCTATTTTTGCTTTTAATTGATTAATATATTCATCAGTATAGTCATCTTCCGAAGACAAGTCCCTTTCTCTCTTTTTATTGTTGGAATATTCATCTATCTTTTTCTTGACTTTTGATATTTCTAGTAAAAAATTAATAGTCAACCTCGGTTTATACTTCAATTCTTCATTTTCCATATTAGGATAAATGAAAGTAGCTTCCGCATCAGGGTCGTTTTTGCGATAGGTTTCGAGTATGGCTAATCGACTTTTCCAGGCACGGTAATAATTAAGATAGTCCACCCAATACTTATAAAAAGCATTCACTTGCTCTTCTGTACCCTGCCAGGCAAGGTTATTATTAATGGGTACAGGCAAGTCGCCTAAACGGGCGCCCAACTCTCCTACTGAAGTATTTTTGGGTTTCAGGTCGGCCTGCAGGCCATAAAGCAATTCCACTTCGGTTCTAAGCAAGGGGAGTCCCGGCTGTATATCGCCTGCGTTGCCCCATACTTTCCGCAAATCCCAGGGTGGTGTAATGTATTTCTTATCGAGCTTATCCCCCGAAATTTTAAGAATGGCCGGGGCGCCGAACTTGTAAGGGAAAACTTTACTATTCTCTTCTTTAATTTTACTTTCGTCATTCGTATTTACATTTGGATCCTTTTCTTTTACAAATTCTTCTCCAATGGTCTGTGCCGGAAGTATGAGATGAAAACCTTCTTCATTGGCATTGTCATCATAAATTTCCCAAACGCCTTCGTTCAGGTTGGTTTGGATTTTCTGTGCCAGTACCCAAACGCCATCATCATAGCCTTTCTGCACCAAAAAGTTGCTATCCACTAATCCTACAAACTGCGGGCTGCTGTCGAGGATCACAGCTTTCATCCGGGTACTGTTGTCTTTGCCAGCCCTGGGATTATCCTCTATCAACCGCATATCCACCCGAAAATCCTGACCGATATTGACCGATTCCGAAATGCAGAGATAATACCTGCCTTTATTATTTTCCTTAGATTCTTCGGATTTGGTATTTTCGTTTTCTTTAGATTTTTCAGAGATAGGAACAACCAATTGCTTTTGCAATCGTTCTCCGTACCCGTTCACAATCGCCTGCGTGCTGGATGGAGCGAGGAATTTTTCATTTGTTGTCAAATCCTGTCCGAAAGGTTTTACGCTTTTGATGGGCAGGCTGAAATCTTCTATGGAATAGCCGATTTCAAAACTCTTTTTACCATTCAAATGCTCTTTCGTCAATTGCCACAAAAATAACGGCGTTTGTGTTTCTGAGTCTTGCAGTACAAAAGAGATTTTGCCGTTGTGGTTATATGGATTACCATCGTATTCTGCAACTTCGTCCAATTCAAATTCAAAAGCGCCATCTATAAACGTTTTATTTGTACCTTCTAAGGAATATGCTCCTATCAGAAATCTTGCAAAAGTACCGTTGTCATTAACTTCGGGAAAATTGGGAGTATCAAGAATTAAAGCTGCACCTTGTAGTTCAAAGTTCGTAGTATTTCCAATTTTTATATTTGCGTTAAAGTTACCTCCGTTATCTATTTTAACTTTTAAAGAATTTAGGGTTACTACAGAATTACTGTTAATAGTGTCTATTTTATAGTGAGTATATATTGAGTATTCTAACTTTTCATTTTCACTATCCTTTTCTAATAGATTATTAAATTCCGGTAATAAAGCAAAAGGTTGAGCTTTTCGCACATATTTCAGAGATTCTTTACTTTTCTCAACATTCAGAAAACCGATAGACAATAAGTCTTTACGTTCTACAATATTATCTGCTAAATCTTCATTTGTATATTTACTATAGACATCATTGTTTAATTGTAGGGAGACAATAGATGTTTTATGAGTATTAACTTCCTTTGTTTTCTCCTTGCTTTTATCACAATATTTATGCTCCTCCTTTAGCTCAATTTCAAAAGATTCTTTGTAATAGAAGATTTTGACATGATTTCCTGAGCAAAATAGCCCACTAGTTCCTGAAATTTGTAAATCTATTACTTTCGTAAAATCCAAATTCTCGCTATTAATACAGCTTTCTAAAATACACGTCTTATTGCTTGTCCATTTTATTTTACTTTTGCCAAATTCAAAGAAAGGAGTGTTATCACCGTTCTCTTTCAATTGTAAATAGAAATTTGTATGCTCTTTATATAAACAATTTTTAGGCAGTGGGATTCTCGTTTTGTCTTGAAATACTTTTTTATTAAAAATCCAAAAGTAACTAGCATCAAGTTCAAATTCCTTTGTGTTTCCAGCTTTACAATAATAAAACTCCCGCTCGACTAAAACATCTATCTCAATTTTTGATTTAAGGTTCAAAGAGTATGAAATCTTATAGTTCCCATCTGAACCATCTATCGAACAAAACCCAATTGTGTCGAAGAAAATATTCGGCTTTCCCTCAGACTCAATTACTTTCTGTGAAAAGCTATGAGTTTCCTTTTTTAGGGGAATTATTATAATAGGATTACTATCTCCATACTTATTTGAATTTTGCTTGGCAAATTCATACGTTTTTTTCTCTTTATCATCTACCTGCCATACAAACCCTGTGTATTTGTTTGCTGACAGAAACTCAAATTCACCATTGAAATGGAATACCCCCCACAAAACTTTGTCCTCATCAGCCGATAGGACAGCCAATAATTGCAACTGGCCTTTATGTGTCTTCCAAAATCCTGAGTGGAGAGATGTGCTTAAATCAATATTTTCTATTTTCATAACAATCAGTTTTAATTGATTTGAATAAGTTTTTTCAGCCACTCCGCAGGCAGGTTATCAAACCCGGTTCGGGATGGTACAGTTATTTTAGAAGAAAGAACATTAGCAATTTCTATTACAAAAGACAGGCAATCACTTTTCAACAATTCATAGTTCTTGCTTCGTCATTTTTTCAATATGGCAAGACATTGATCATATTCCACCTCACTGACTTCTACAATCTTTTTATAGGTACTATTCCGCAAAAAATCATCTTTAATCTGTCCCGGCACTTCTCCTATAATCCCTTTAGACCAATGGTCGGGATACATCCCAAATGTACCGTCTGTGATAGAACTCATTTGTGCATCACTTTCTTTTCCAAAATTCACAAATGCGTGTCCCGGGCTACTAAAGCTTGCGACGTCAGCCAACATTGTGATAAAATATTTTTCAGCCATAATTAAAGTTTTTTAAAGATTATATTTTTTGTTTAAGTAATTCGACAGGTTCTGCATATCTGTATAAACAGTAAACTCGTTGATGCCAAATAGTTCTAAATATTTCAAAGCTTCGGGAATGGCTTCTTCCGATATCTCTATCTTTCGCAGGATATTTTCCCCTGTATCAATTTGCTCCTTCAATGGCCTCTGGTCACTGCCCTGGATGGTAAAATACCCGTTTTGCGACCTTAGCCGCTCCGATTTTCTGATAGGATAAATGGCCAGAGGCTTCTCCCACCAAATACCTTTTTTACTTGCAGGAGGGATCTTCAAATCCTCCATCAGCATCCGGGCGTAAGAGTAATTGTCTTTATGGTTCAGATTATCGGGGTCATAAAAATCCCTATGCTTTCCATTGGTACAAAGCTCATTTAAAGCAAAAGGATTCAGCAAGTATATAGCGAGCGGATTATCCTGTTTCGGCTTGTAACCCGATAAAGCAAAAAACAGCGCTGTGCCAAAATTGTCAGACCAGTCCAGCAATCTTGTTTTGCAGCCATAATGCTGCATGTAAAAAAGAATATCCCACTCTGAAACAGCATTTTGTTGAATATCGGCAGCTTTTGATCTGAATTCATAAAAAAGGGATTCTTCATTCTTTAAAGAATAGTCATTGCTACGGTAAATTCCGCCTAACAGTTTATAGCGGCTATCAGAATGCCCGCGGTATAAGCATTCTTCAAATTCCCTCAGCCCAAGTTCTTCCTTATACTGTTTGATGGAATTTACTATGTCCGTAAACGATTTTGCTTTGCTCATTGTTTTGATTTTTGAATTTAGCACAACAGCTTTCTTTTAGGTTTGCAGGTTTTTTGTTTTTGCTTTTTATTTCTTTAAATCCGTGTATTGCTGCCAGGATAAATGCCCCGGTTAATATCAGCAGGATCGCTGAAACGATCAAACGAACAACTCTCCACACTTTCTTTAATACAAGCGCATCTATCAGCCAACAACCTGATAAGCTTACCGCAACTGCAATCCATTTGGTTAACTGTAACCCAAAGAAATAATTAAAGCTACAGTCCTTATTTTTAAGAACCGCTAACATAATGGTATTTTCCTGCCAATCGCAGATCATGTAAATCACAGAAACGCCAAATAACAACCAAAGCCAATGCGCTGAAAAGGGCTTTATATATTTTTTCGATAATTTAATAAAGAGTATCAAAACATAGGTCAAAAGAAATACACCCAAAAAGCCAACAAACTTATTATCATATTGCAGTAAGCATTCATAGTTGCTTTTGCTCTCATTGCTCAGCATAGCAACCTTTTCCCGTAAGGAATCGACGGAGCAATATATAAACTGAGCGTTTTCATCATCTATCAAACAGGTCAGATAGGCCATTTTCCCCCAAGAGATAGAGGCTCCAATTAACCCAATTGTATTTATTACCCTTAGTAATATTCCTATTATTCTCATAAGCCTGATATATTAAAGTTTGATGTATTTGATCCGGTATCTAATTCATAGAGTCAAGTTTCTTTCCTGCTATCAGCGGGCTTCTTTCCGGTAGACCGCAGGTTCACTACTTTATTAAGGGTATCAAACCAAAACTGGCTACCCATTTGCAAAGCAAAACAGGTAATAGTTATACCCAATAGCTTTAGAACAAAATTGGCACCCCACTCTTTGCAAAACCCGCCATCGTTATACCCAAACTGGTAGCCCGTTACCGCTTCATGCAGTAAGGATATTTCTTTAACCGGCTTGCTAACAGAACCAGAATTACTATTTGCTACCATTGCAGAATCGGGATTTGGTTGCCCTTCTTTATCCTTATCCACTGTTGTTGTCGCCGCGTTGTTTTCTTTGGTCTTTCTTTTTTCAACACGAAGCTCCTCCCCATTAGGAAGCTTAATAACACCACTGTCGTTTTCCTGCACAAACCGGCTGACATTCTCTGCTGCAACTTCTAATTTCTGAGGGTTCTTTAAGCCTTCATTAACGATTTTAATAGTATCAATATTCAGCGAAACGCTTAATACAATCGCCAATACAAATAACAGAATTCCGGTAGCCCGCTTATACCAGCCAGTGGCCCTGTCCATGGTATTGTTGTAGTATTGTTCCAACTCCTGTTCAAAAGCCATCACATCAGAAACGGTGTTATTCACCCTGCTTTTTGATTTAGCTGCTATTTCAAGCAAGGCTTTCTTTACCTCCACATTTAATTTATCTGAATTTTTGATTGCCTCCCTGAAAGAGCTTTGATAGTTATCTGCACTTACATATTCGATAAGTGTCAGCAAAAAATTTTGAAAAGGAATATAAGATGGTATTTTACCCTCAACCTTATATAAGGATTTAATATGCGTACTTTCAAAAAAGCCTCGCTCATTAATAAGGGTTCCGTTAATATAGCCTTTCCATCCGGCATTTTCGAATAGCCCGGTTAAAGCTTTTTTTAAATATTTAGACCGTTGGTTAAACATGCCGAGAATAGCCTCATTAACAGCGCTGACCATTGTACTGCCTAAAAAATAGGTAAAGGCTAATAAAATTACCAGGTTGATGATAGTGGATGTAAACATAGTATAGTTTTTATTTTTTCATTAAACCATGTGAATCCAGTTCCGAAAGCACCAACTCATTTAATTCATCCTTTAATTTGAATTTCCAGTAATACTTAAAAATGAACGATGTTAAGAAACGAGGAACGCCTTGTTTTGATAATAAGCTTATTGCTATCTTCTTCAATCGCTTTCGGGAAAGCTCATTCCACTGCAAAAAAGAGTCTCTTACAGACCCAAGAGATTTTGAAGGGAATTCAGGGTACACAGGAGCCCGCGGATGCATTTCACTTACATAATCGTTCATTTGGTTAAGTGTTACGCCATTATCATCTATTAACAGATCGGGGATAAAAGGGTATATGCCGTTGTTAATGAGATTGCGTTGTTCGATTGGATTATAAGTGTTCCCTAGTACACTTCCAATCAGGTCATTCTGACGAAAACCAAATAGTTTTTGAATAAAATGCTGGCAATTAAATCTTCCCAACAGGTAGTCGTGCTCGCGGTAATCCCTGTCCAAAAAACCCGAAAACCCGCCTAAAGCGCCACAGGCAATGGCGTCACTGCCATCTATTTGTTTTACAAGCATTCCATCTTCATCAAATTTCTTTCTTCGCGGCGCCAACATAAATCGACTATAATCTGACAATCCTACCGCTTTATCAACAGTTACCGGCTTTACCAGGGGCTGATGACGAAGTGCACCTAATAGCTTCAGTGCAGAACCAATTATAGAAAGCTTTTTTACTTTGCTGTTTATTTCCACCAATGAGTCTGTATTTGGGAAAGGGTCTATCATTAATACAGTCTGAAAACTTTTGTCATTAATATCTTCGACGCTATTATCCTTTTTAACTTTGCCGTCTTTATTCCTCACAACAAAGTCCCCAGCGCCTTGAGTAACCGTTTTGGAGTACTCAAAAGGAGAATGCTTTTTAATACTCCACAGCCTCTCCTGGTATTTTCTTTCCAGCAGGAATGCGGCCGTTTCAAAGGGCTCGTTATTGACCGCTCCTCCGTCAACCATCCAATGAGAGTAGTCATCATTATTATTTAGCTGTTTAAGGGTTATTCCGCCGGTTATGAGTGGATTTGATTTAATATACTTTCCTTTTCTTGTTATTTTTCGGGGTGCAAAACCAATTGGGAAAGCCCCTGTAGCTTGTAGTACGTTACCGAAAAGTTGTTTGTTTCCATCACCATGATTGATACAAAGCGGGATTCGTGACAGCCCTGGCTCAACAACCACATTGTTTTCCACCGAACTGAGTTGAAAATGTCCAAAATCTTTTGCCGACTTCATTTTATAGGGATGTACCTGACCGGGGGCCGGTTTTCCCCCGATTTGGTTAAACTCAATTTCAGTTTCTATACCATCTATATTGGTGAGGGAAGTTGCAAACTCCAGGTCGTCCGACAGGTATTTTTTTCCTTTCAGATTCTCACTTTCGTACCCTTTCGTTTTATTAATAAATTTATCTGTAAGATCATCAATAAACTGTGAGCTCAGCAGGGAAGACGGCGATGTAAAACAAATGTCCCGGCTGCTCAGCAATTGCTGCATCATAGGGTTGGCGTTATCCCTTCCTTCTGTGAGGTTTACCCACGCGTCATATTGAATACTTTCCGTTTCATACCATTTTGAATTCAACGTTTGTCCATCATTCCCAAATACATCAAACTTTTTATGGGCCTGCAAAATGAGAAATCCTCCCGATATTCCTCCTGCGCTGGCTCCGGTGATAACCTCTATTTCCACACGATGGCGGGGGATCCTCCGGTCATCCGGAAAAAGCTTTTTTGCTCTTTCCCAGCGTTCAAGCGTTTCTAACAGATAGTCTACTACGCCGGCGGTATAAGCGCCTGCCGATACTGCACCGGCCAGGCAAAGGCCTATTCGGATTACGGGTGTTTCTTCTCTCATAATAAAGCATTTAAATTTTGAAAATGAATATAAAAACGCAGCTACGAATTGTTTTGTAAAGTTCAATGGCAAGTAACTACAGCCCCAACTATTCTGCACATATAGCTATAACAATCAGGTAAAAATTAATATCATACGCCCAAGCTAAGCATCTGACGCATAGCTCAACAAGATATGTTTTATATCATCTAGCAAGAAAACTGCAGTAGTGTTTGGTTCAAAATACATGGTGTTATCAGATGTTTAAACAGATTAACATTCATCACAAACTTCCTTATGCTAATATAATCACTTTTGGGATCAATTCAAGTATTTGGGGAAGGAATTAAAATATTTGCTATTTAACTAAAGTAAATACAAATCAGAATATAATCTTCACGATTTTAGGCGTATCGCTGATACTCATTAGTAGAAGCACTTTCCGTTGATGGGCTGTAACCAGAACAGTTAGGCCATGTACTTTATACAAAAACAGTGGAATCATAAGGTAGTTTTCCCTTACTGATTTGTACCAAATTTTACTCAAAAAACACTAAGAAAAATTCCCTAATACAAACAAACACTATTTTTCTTTGCTAAATGAGTAAGGTGCATTTTGCGGTTTAGTACCCCTGGACTTATTAGGCTGCGCCGACATGGTAAAATACATCTTTGCGCCCTTCAACAGATCATTATACTTCAAAAAATTATGCGGATATTCTTTTCCATTCAGCGTCAGCCGGTCCACATAAACGTGATCGCCCGATGGCTGCTGTGCCTGAATTTCTACCCGTACACCATTTTCCAGGAGCAAAGTTACTTTCTTAAATTGCGGAGACCCCAGCACATATTCACCAGATACCGGTGCAACAGGATAAAACCCAAGTGAAGAGAACACATACCATGCAGAGGTTTGACCATTGTCTTCATCCCCGCAATACCCGTCGGGCGTAGCGGCATACAATTTATCCATGATCCTGCGTACCCAAAATTGAGTTTTCCACGGCTGTGCTGCATAATTATACAAATACGGCATGTGCTGTATAGGCTGATTGCCATGTGCATACTGCCCCATATTCATCACCTGCATTTCGCGCATTTCGTGAATCATCCTGCGGCTTTTCATACCCTCGTAACTCGGAATAACAAATACCGTATCCAGCATGGCGTTAAATTGATCGTTCCCTCCCATGAGATCTATCAAACCTTGGGGATCATGAAAAACACAAAAGCTCCAGTGCCAGGCATTTCCTTCGGTGTAATCCCTGCTCCAGGCGCTCGGATCAAATGATCCGATAAACGTACCATCTTCCTTTTTGGCACGCATCAGCTTCGTTTGTGCATCAAAAAGATGTTTGTAATTATAAGCTCTTTGCTTATAAATCTCAATTTCATGCCGGGGTTTTCCCAAAGCTTTCCCAAACTGGTAGATACACCAATCAGCATAGGCATATTCCAATGTACGCGCCACATTCTGATTCACTTCTTTTCCTGTAGGAACATATCCCAACTCATTATAATAGGCGTACCCTTCTCTTCCTGTAGCTGAATTTTTAGGATGAACATGATTGGCTCCATGCTTCACTGCTTCCCACAATGTCAAGGCATCATAGCCTTTTCTGCCGGTAATATATGCATCCGCAACTACTGAAGCAGAGTTGTTCCCAATCATAGAAGCCCGGTGCCCGGGGCTTGCCCATTCCGGCAGGAACCCACTTTCCAGGTAGGCATTCACCAGCCCTTCCTGCATTTGATTGTTCATGGAAGGATACAGCAGATTCAGCAAAGGGAAAAGACTTCGGAAAGTATCCCAGAACCCCGTATCCGTAAACATCGCTCCCGGAAGCACCTGCCCGTTGTAGGGGCTGTAATGCATACGCCGCCCGTTAGCATCGATCTCGGAAAGGTCACGCGGAAACAAAACCGATCTGTAAAGACAGGAATAAAAAGTGCGCAACCGGTCTGTATCCGGGTCTTCAACCTGTACTCTTCCCAACACATCGTTCCATTCCCGGCGCCCCTGCTGTTTAAGTTCATCAAAACTCAACCCGCTCACTTCCTTCATATTCAGCAGGGCCTGCTCATGACTGATAAAAGAAGATGCAACCCTGGCATGGACCACTTCTCCCCGCCTGGTTTTAAAGCCTATAATGGCGCCAACATGATTGTCTTTTATCTCCATTTCATCTGAAAAATCACCATTTTTTACAGAGATCCTGTACGCAAAAGGCTTATCAAACTCAATCACAAAATAATTCCTGAAATTTTCCGGAACACCTCCGCTGTTTTTGGTGGTATAACCAATGATCCTTTTCTTTTCAGGAATGATCTGGATATAGGATCCTTTATCAAATGCATCCACAATCACAAAAGCACTATCGGTTCCAGGGAAGGTCATCCGGAAAATTGCAGCACGGGAAGAGGGAGTAAGTTCAGTGGTCACATCGTAATCTGCCAGGTAAACGCTATAATAATACGGCTGAGCTACTTCAGCCTTATGCGAAAACCAACTGGCTCTTTCTTCTATATTAAATTTAGGCGTTCCGGTCATTGGCATAATGGCAAATTGCCCGTAATCGTTGTTCCACGGGCTTGGTTGGTGGGTTTGCCTGAACCCGTTGATCTTATCGGCAGTGTACGTATATATCCACCCATCACCCATTTTACCGGTTTGAGGTGTCCAGAAATTCATTCCCCATGGCCGCGCTATAGCAGGATAAGTATTTCCATTAGATAGCTCGTATTTAGACATGGTTCCTACCAGCGGATTTACATAATCCACCACAGTTTTTGGCTGTGCGCATAATCTGTGAGAAAAAGCAATCACAAAGCAACAGGTAAAAGCAATAAAGGATCTTAGCATATATATGGCATATAATAGTTTAAGGGTTATTGTATTTTGTTTGCTAATAATCAGCCGGAAATTTAAACAATTTCAGTTCTTTTACCTCAACACTACAGATAAACCTCAAAATTTTATTCTTCCTCTTACTCAAGTTTTTTAAGCCATTTGCAAACAGGATCATCATCATTAGACAGAGTCACCTCGGCAATACCTAAACGCATTCCTGTATTTTTTTCAAACAGCATGAGTTTGCTGATCCCAGTCTTTGTAATTACTGATATGGTGCTTGTATTGTTGCTGTAATTGCCCGGCCTTCTTTGTCTTTAGTACATTAACCCACTCAAAATTTTTATCGGATCAGGTTTAAAAGTTGGGGGATATTAGTAGTTATGCATAAATATTAGCTAATCAGAACAGGAAGAAGTTAATATCCCTGACACCTCTTGCCGATGCTCTAAAAGCTTTGATCTTGGCATTGAAAGATTCTGCCGAAGCATTGGTGCTCCTGTTATTGAAAAAGTTAAGGATGGCCAGGTAATGTGTTTGAACAGACCGGGATACAGTTCTGAACGATTCTATTGCAGATGCCTCCACATCATTATACCACAAAGCCAGTTTTTTAAAGGCCTGCTCCTTACAGGTGCAGTAACGGAAGATATTACCCAGCTTTTGTGACAGCTCATAAGCCTGTTTAATCCTGGGATATCTTTCAAATAATAATCCGGCTCTTTGCTTTTGCGAGGAGGTCCAGGTGTCTTTATGTTTGAATAAGAGATACCGGCTTCTGGCCAGCAACTGCTTGGGAGAGTCTCCATTAGGCAACAGTTGTGGAATATAAGTTTGTTGAAGTTTTCTGGCCTGAGCTATTTGCTCATTCTCCAGATCCAGCTCCTGCCATCGGTATTTGATCCTAAGCTCTTGTACCGCTTCTGAGGCTAATTGCTGAACATGGAAGCGGTCAATAACCCGGTGTGCATTAGGGAAACATCGCTTTACTATCAGGTTCATACTGGCTGCCATATCTAAGGTCACTTCCTGAACCCGTTTCCTGTTTTTCTCACTGATTTTAAGTAATACCTCGATTACCTTATCGGCCTGTGTGCTTCTGATCATGGCTACTAAAGCTCCTTTTTTGCCTTTTGCTGCTTTATTGGTGATTACGGTATATAACTCATCATTAGACAGGGCTGTCTCATCAATACTTAAATGAGTCCCCATATTTTTTTCAAACAACATCCACTCTGAAGCATGCGTTTGCTGATCCCAATCTTTGTAATCACTGATATGGCGCTTATACTGTTGTTGCAACTGCTTGCCATCCATTTGATAGTGGCGGCCTAATTGATGACAACTGACAGGCTGGTTATCTAAGTGCTTCTTTTAAAAAAGCAGCAAACTCTTTGGTTAGCCTTGTGCCTTTCATTACCAGATCCCAGTTACGAGAAACAATAGTTCCTGTATCAGGATCTTCCCAACGACGACGCTTAACGCTAAGCTCTACCTTATGTTCTCTTATAGGGAAATCCTGTACTCTCACTTCGGGATAGAAACCTTTGGAATGAAACTTCTGGCCCTTATACTCCTGCGGAAGCTCGTTTTTCTCCTCTAAAAACAACACTAATCCTTCTTTATCTTTTAACACATTTATCAACTCAAAATATTCTAACGTACCTGCTGGTAACAAATAACCCATTAATTCCTTGAATGCTTCCAATTTATACCTACATTTTATTATAATGCAAATACAAATATTTTAACCCAATCCCCCACATTTTTCACTTGTGCCTTTTTATCTTAATCCCTGATCCGGGCCGTGCAAAGCGCTGTTTATTTCATAAAAACAAAAAAGTCAGCATAAATGCTGACTTTCTGTGAACCCGCTGGTACAGAACTCGAACTCTTTTTTGGAAGATTTAAGACGATTAAATCAACTTAAAGACAGTCCGTACCAATCTGATATATTCGTGGAAAAGGTTAATCAACCTAAACCTAAACAGCTTCAAATTTCGACAAAGGTAAACAAATTGAAAAGATGACAATGCGTTATCATCAAAAATTTTCATGCTTCCTGCAAAAAATCTTTCCCGACTTCGACCTGTATCATGAAAGAAACTCATTGCTAAGGACAATATTTGTGCATAGATAGTGATAGTGTTCAGTTTTAAAAATCTTAGCTATGAGACATCCTTTGAACAACATTGTGGCTGAAATCCAAAAGCAAGAAAGGAAATTATCAGCCGAAACATCCAGTTTCATTGACGAAGCATATAAGATGACGGTGTACCTCCAAGAGTTGTTAAGTACCGTTAAAGATGACGTAATAAAAGACGGCTTTTCCAGTAAGGATGAGGAAATCCAATTTTTTAAACAGGTAAAGCCGAACATCCTCGGAAAACTTATCTATTACAATAAGGTGTACCGCATTGAAACGGCTTGCCCCGTGGGTAACGGAAACCTGTATCAAAACTATTTCGCTTTGCAACTGCGTGACTTAAAACAGGAGTATCAAGAGCATATCTGCAATTCGGAATTTTACAGGTACTTCCGTTCCGGCAGAACCGACCGTGACGGAAATTATTTCACGTTGGGAAACATCAATTATTATGACGGGCTGAACAGCTTTGTATTTGAAATCGACCCCAAATTTTCAACCTACTTTGATTACAAAGTGGCGAAAATCATCGCCAACGAATTAATCTATAATTACCTAACGACAAAGTTAAGCCCCGAACAAAATCCCGATGTACTGCTACAACAAGAGGAAACAAAGGACTTCTTTTGGACACAGACAAAAAATGCACTTATCGAATTGATTTATGCACTATACGCCTGCGATGCCATTTCGCACGGGAAAATAGGCATCCGCAAAATCAGCATGGTATTCCAAATCCTGTTCCGTGTATCACTGAACGACATCCATAACAGCTTCCACCGGATGAAAACCCGTGCAGGCTCTCGGACATTGTTTTTAGACCAACTGAAATACAGTTTAGAGGAATATATGGACAGGGAAGACAACCTATAATTTTTGTCTTCTTTTTCCATCAAAAAGGACAGCATCAATCGGTGCTGTCTTTTTTTTGCCATTTGCCTATATGTGTCTATCGGCAAATTCATTGATTTAGATGCCGACCTATTGACCAAAAGTGCGGAAAGAACCCAAAAACAGCACTTTACATGAATTGTAAAAAAATGAAAAAAGTGCCTTTTTGATACATACGTATCGGACGACAGCCTGCGCCAATCGCTCCAATTTTGTGGTGTAGAAATCATTAAAAAGTATTGTTATGAATATCGACAGAATGGAATTTATCGCATGGATGGAACGTATAATGGAGCGTTTCGATATTTTGAAAGAGTATGTTCTCAACATCAAAAAGGAACGCCATAGCATTGACGGCGAGGAATTACTGGACAACCAAGACCTGCTCCTTATGCTGAAAATCAGCCACCGTTCCCTGCAACGCTACCGCTCCACCGGAAAGCTACCCTATTACACCATTAGCGGAAAGCTGTATTACAAACTTTCGGATGTACACCAGTTCATCAGAGAGAGTTTCAAAGCACCTATACGGCGTACAAAAGAAAACCGATGACAAACCCTACCACGAAAGGACGGGTACGGCTTTGCCGTATCTGCTTCACCTACATTCGGACAATGTAAACTTTAAAAAATCAATATCATGAGCGAACAGACAAATGAAAATCCACAGCAATATCCCGAACAACTTTCGGATGTGCTGTTGGTGATGGACAAGGAAAAAAAGAAAATCCAAGCCGTCACGGGTGTTGACGAAAACGGCAATCTGAAAACCGTTGATGCCACCAAGAAAAACCAAAGCCAATTTATGCGTGTTGACAGAGCAGGAGATTTGTTTACAAATTTCTTTTCCAACTTTTGGCGACAGCTAAAAGACCCGACCCATTTCTCATTCTTTAAAGTACCTGCAAAGGAAGCGGTCGAAACTGCCAAAGAAATGCAGAAACAGGTCGATGCCCCAACCAAAGAGGGCGAGGCTGTTATGGCAAAGCATGAGGTCAAAGAGCCAAAAGAGCAACAGCAGGAAGCCAAAAAGGATGTGGAAGCACCACAGGCGACACCGGAACCACAGAAAATGCAAGAAACGCAGGAAAAAAACGATTACCGTTATAAGGCGGAAGATGTGGACTGGAATTATTTAGCGCAATTCGGGATAGACCAAGATAGGCTTAAAAAAGATGGACAGATGGATTTGCTTTTAAAGGGCTATAAAACCAATAACGTTTATCCCACAAGTGTCAATTTCGGTGCGGTCATCATGCGCACGGAAGCAAGGCTCGGTTTCCAAGACGGTGAAGACGGAAAACCTGTACTTATGATGTACGGTGTCCGCCATGAGCCTAACCTCAAATCCCCGTTCTTTGGTCACGAATTTACCAAAGAGGACAGGGAAAACCTGCTGAAAACCGGAAACATGGGGCGTGTGGTGGAACTGACCAACCGCAAAACAGGCGAAAAGATACCGTCCATTATCAGTATCGACCACCTAACGAACGAGGTTATCGCATTCCGGCAGGACAGGATAAAAGTACCCGATGAGATTAAGGGCGTAAAGCTGACCGAAGACCAAAAACGGGATTTGAAAGATGGGAAAGCCATTTATTTAGAGGGCTTGGACTTTAAGAACAGTGCGAACAAAAATGCCTATGTACAATTCAACGCCGACAAAAAATATCCAGAGTACCTTTTTGGCGACAAAGCACCGAAACAAACACAAGAGCAAGACCCAAAATACTACCGTGGTAAGACGTTTACCGATGAACAGTACAAACAACTCACGGAGGGCAAAACTATTTATGTATCGGATTTCAAAGATGGACAAGGGCATCCGTATAAAGGTTATGTAACGCTGAACAAGGAAACGGGAGGCTATGATTTCAGCTTTAAAAACCCAAATGCATTGAAAAATAAGGCACAGCCTGCCGAAGCACACAAAACACAGGTAGGCGTTAATTCCGAGGGAAAGACCAACGAGGCAACAAAGAACATCAGAGAGCCTTTGAAACCGGAGCAACAAACGCCGAAAAACACAAGGCAACAGCAACGGCAGAACAACCCCAACGCTCCTGCAAAATCCAAAGGGGTAAGAAGATAATACTATCAAAAAACATTTTTCTTTGGAAATCCCCTCTCACAAAAAACGGAGGGGTTTCTCAAAGAGAAATGTCCAACACTTAATCCATTAGCATTATGAAAGCAATCATTGCAGAAAAGCCAAGTGTGGCAAGGGAAATAGCTACCCTTTTGGGAGCAACTGAAAAACGGGATGGCTACCTCGCAGGGAACGGCTATGAAGTTACGTGGGCATTAGGTCATTTGGTCGGACTGGCGATGCCCGAAGATTACGGGGTGTCGGGCTTCCAACGTGAAGCCCTGCCCATATTGCCCGACCCTTTTATACTGACGGTACGAAAGGTCAAAAAGGACAAAAGCTATGTTCCCGATAGCGGAGCATTGAAACAGTTGAAAACCATCGAACAGGTCATCGGTAGATGCGATAGTATTATCGTGGCCACCGATGCCGGACGTGAGGGCGAACTCATCTTTAGGTACATTTACGAGTACCTAAAATGCCGTAAACCCTTTGAACGTCTATGGATAAGCTCGCTGACGGAAAAAGCGATTAAACAGGGCTTTGACAGCTTAAAAGCCGGAAGCGATTTTGACGGACTGTACAGAGCCGGACAAGGACGAAGTAGAGCCGATTGGCTTGTGGGTATCAATGCCTCGCAGGCGTTGAGCATTTCGGCAGGTCGTGGCGTGTACTCGCTCGGACGGGTACAAACGCCAACGCTTGCCCTTGTCTGCAAGCGGTATTTGGAAAACAAGGATTTTGCCATCAAAAAATACTTTCAAATCCAGTTGGAACACCGCAAAGAATTTGTGGACTTTAAAAGCCTTTCCAAGACCAAATGGGATGATAGAAAACTTGCTGAAGATACGCTGAAATCTGTCCAACGTGCCGGAATAGTCACTGTTACGGCAGTCGAGAGCAAAACGGTCACGGAGCAACCGCCTTTGCTGTTCGACCTAACGGGATTGCAGAAAGAAGCCAACAAAAGAGCATCCTATACCGCCGAGGAAACATTGAACATTGCCCAAAGCCTGTACGAAAAGAAGTTTATCACTTACCCACGTACAGGGAGCAAATATATTCCCGAAGATATGTGGTCGGAAATCCCTGCACTGGTAAGGAATTTAGAGGCGCGGGCTTCGTGCAAAAAGGCTGTCGGAAAAGTGAAGTGGGGTCGTTTCAATAAACGTATCGTGAACGATGTAAAAGTAACAGACCACCATGGTCTGCTGATTACCGAAAAAATCCCGTCCGAATTGTCCGCACACGAAAACGTCATATATGATATGATTGCGCACCGCTTACTGGAAGCCCTTTCATCTGCCTGTACCAAAGAAATTACCGACATCGGATTGCAGGCTTTACACTATGATTTCACATTGAAAGGGTGCAAAATCCTCGAAGCCGGATGGCGTGGTATCAAAGAAAAATTTGCAGATGACGACAGCGAGCCTGTACAGGAACTGCCGGAATTAAAGGTCGGTGATGAACTGAAAATCAAAGAGGCTTCCGTACTGGAAAAGAAGACAAAACCGCCCGTACTTTACACCGAGGCAGGTCTATTGTCCGCAATGGAAAATGCCGGAAAGGAAGTGGACAACGAGGACGAACGGAAAGCCTTAAAAGACATCGGTGTCGGTACACCTGCCACAAGAGCCTCTATTATAGAAACGCTTTTTAAAAGGGATTATATTCGGCGAGAAAAGAAATCGCTAATCCCTACCGCTAAGGGATTGCAGGTTTACGAAGCCGTAAAGGATAGAAAGATTGCCGATGTTGCCATGACAGCCGAATGGGAAATGGCGTTGCAGAAAATCGAGAACAACGAGGTAGATGCAGATGCTTTTCACCGAGATATGGAAGCCTATGCGACTTCCATTACACAGGAACTTTTGGACATGACCATTGCCAAAGAAAAACAACCCGAACTGACCTGCCCTAAATGCAAGAGCCATGAGTTATTGATATGGAATAAGGTTGTAAAATGCCCCGATGAGGGGTGCGGTTGGCTTCAATTCCGTACTGTGTGTGGAGTGCCTTTGAGCATTGCTGATATAGAAAGCCTCGTGACCAAAGGTAAGACCAATCTTATCAAAGGCATGAAAAGTAAATCGGGCAATAAATTTGATGCCTATATCGTCATGGACGATAAAGGCACAGTTTCTTTTGAATTTGAAAAGCGGAAACCCAAAAGGAAATAAAAGCAAATGTTCCTGAACGACATACAGCGTGAGGGATAGAAGCGACATCCTTTTGTGGTCCTTTCAGATCCACAAAAGATATAGCGGATAGCCCGACCCGTCTGCATTTTTTCGATAGCCAGGGCATGGTGGCAAAATGCAGACGGTGGCACGCCCAAATCTTATATTCCGTCCTGCTCGTTTATTTTCATTATATCAAAATCGGGGCTTGCAAGCACTACCGATGTTTCAATCTGCCTCAAAGGGATATTCCAATATTTCCGTAGTAGCTGTTCCTTTTCTATATGTGATACTTGCCTAAACCCGTTTTTCAGATAAAAGGCGATTGCCCATGTAGCATCTGCCCATGTTCCTATTAAGATTGGTTTATCGGTAAGTGTGGATAGATGCTTTAACAATTTACCTCCAATTCCTTTGTTTCGGGCTGTTGTCCGTACATACGCATGACGAATTAAGGTTACATCCGGTTTGTGCTGAATACCCATTACTCCGATGATAACACTATCCTGTTGGTAAGACCAAAATTCCACACCATCCGCAATTTGGCTTTGTAACTCGTCTTCCGTCATATACGGCTCTTTCCATCGGTCTGCTGGTATAATGCCTTTATATGCGGAAGAAGCATCGTTGATAATCTCGTAGATGTCCTTAAAATCTAATTGTTTACTTTTTGCTATCATATCTATCTGCAATGTTTTTTGCTTTCACATTGCAAAGCTACGACACCGAAATTGCATTGTTCTTTACATAGGTTGAGAAACACTTATTTTAAATGCCTGCGTATTCGGCTAAGTTGAGTAGGTGTAATGCCCAAATGCGATGCGATGTCCTGTAAAGGTACACACCGCTCCATATCGGGGTGGTTCTGCAATAACTTTTTATATCGCACTTGTGCTTCCTCCATCACAATAGACACTTCTCTTTCCTCTTTTTCTATAACCCAGTTTTTTTCGAGGTAGTGAATGTAGAACAATTTAAGGTCGTCTGCTTGGAAAAGTGTTTCTCTGAATTTTTTGTACGGCAGGCTCAATAATACGCAATCTGTTACAGCTTTTATGGTAAACTTCGATGGTTGGTTTAGAATACTGGAAACTGTGGATGCAATAAAATCATGGCTTACTGCAATATTCTTATTGTATGTATGCCCCATATCGTCATTGATATATGCTATGATATAACCCGAATACAAAAAGCAAAATTGACGTGCAACCAAACCCTGCTGAACGAGTACCTCATTTTTTGTTAGATTTATGACCGATGCCATTTTTAAAAGTTCCTCAAATGAGGCATCTGAAATCGGGTAATATGAGTTTATCTTCTCCCTAAAACCGTGTATCAGCAATTCATCCATAGAAGTAAAAACGGCTAATTTAAGTATTTATTGGATATTTGTTATCCACGTGGCACGCCCAAATCTTATATTCCGTCCTGCTCATCCATTTTCTTGATAAGCGTTTCCCGAAGTGTATCAAGGAATTTGGTCGGGTTCATTTTCCGGTTTCTCAATTCCAAAAACGTTTGGTAGAAGTTACCCAAATTGATATTAAACACATCTTCAAAATACTTCGCTATTAGCCTTATATCGGCGTTTCCATTGTCAAAAATACCTTGATAGTGCAGGGAATAAATCAATTCTATTATTGCAACCTTACTACCCGTCCAGTTGAGTTTTTTAGAGGCTTTAGGCTTACCCTCTTGGTCTTTATTGTACAACTGGTCTTCGATGTACACCTGTACCAAATCATTGCCTATTATCTTGGCTACCTTGTAATCATGGGAGGTGGAAAATGTGAGGTCGGATTGAAAATAACCCGTGTCCAAACACAGCTTTATATCGTGGTTGCCCCGTATAAAAAGTTTATCATCAAGCGAGGTGTTATTGGTACGGTAGTATTTGTAAAAATCGAGGTTACTATCAAAGTACCGTTTGAGTTTTTTCAATTCCCTATTGAGGTATTTTTTTATGGGTTTTGCCCCATAAGGTTTCTTCGTCTCAATTTTGTAAATGGCATTGTAGTAAATAAGTTTAGAAACAATTATTGGTTTTTGGTGTTTGAAAAAGCGGATTTCCTCGTCAACATTCTTAAAGCCACATTTTAAGACGTAATCCCTTACTTCAGATAGACAGTTTACAATCAAATGTATTATTGCCTCCACACGTTGTGTGGGGCAATCAACCTCAATCTCCAATTCGTTGATTGCCGTTTCTAAGTTGAGTAATGTTTCATCGTAGAATTTATCCATTTCAGTTTTCAGTGGTGTGTTAACGCTGTTATAATAGGAATGCCAAAATCTCCCCAGATTTTGGCATTCCCAACTTCTTATTTAAAACTGTATTATTCAACAGTCGACTTAGAAGTTATTTAGAAAACCCAAGTAAGAGGGTACGCTTTTTTCGACCCATTCCTTTGTACTGTCCAACTCTATTCCATAGTATGCAAAGAATAGTCTGTAATCCGCTTTTATATATTCAAAAGTCAACTCAAAAGGGCGAAGTAATTCATCCAAAGTATATTTGTATTTTTCCTTTGGACTATATTCGTACTCATCAATTCCTACTGAAACGGCTAATGCTATTTTCTTTCCACCAACCTTATAACCGCTTTTACTGCCGTAAGCCCAACCATACGTTAAGACTTCATCCAACCATTTTTTGAAAAACGGCGGACAATTAAACCAATAAAAAGGAAACTGAAATACAATCTTATCGTACTGCTCTATTAGTTTTTGCTCTGCCTTTACGTCTATTTTTTCATCGGGATAGACCTTGTGCAACTCGTGGACATGGTATTTATCGGGATGCTTATTCAATTCTTCCATCCACCTTTTGTTAATTATTGAACTCTCTATATTGGGATGGACAACAACTATTAATGTCTTCATATATCATTTAAACTAAAAATTACAGTACAAAGGTAACTGGTAAAGCATTAATTTTGCATGTTAGAAACTAATTGTATGGTACTATAAAAAATGTAAGTAATGGCAAAAATAAAAGAGACTTCCACAAACTTTGCGAACAAACAGGCTTTAGCCAATGATTGCTTAGAAGTGTATGCTTCCAACATAATCGGTGGACAATGGGCTTTAGCCATCTGTTGTTATCTGATAAACGGAAAACACCGATTTGGAGAATTGAAAAAATGTCTGCCCAATATCACGGAACGGATGCTCACATTGCAACTCCGAAAATTGGAGGAAAACAAGATTGTAAAACGGATGGTTTATGCCGAAGTTCCTCCCCGTGTTGAATATGAACTTACCTCAATAGGGTACGAATTAAAACCAATTATCAAAGAACTTGAAAAATGGGGTAAGAAGCACAAGGCACTTTGAGTTTTTTACTCTATGGTCATTTTTAACAATATCTGCCTATTTCTGTCATCGGTTTTCCATTAATGGGAGATAAGCATTCTATAAATACCTATCTTCCTCATTGATTTCGAGGTCATTGATACTTGCATATCGTTTTTTCATAAAACCATTTTCGTCAAATTCCCAATTTTCATTACCATAGGCTCTGAACCATTTGCCCTCTTTGGTTCTGTATTCGTATTCAAACCTAACGGCAATTCTATTGTCGGTATGCGCCCAATACTCTTTTCTAAGTTTGTAATCCAATTCCTTTTCCCATTTCTCGGTTAAAAATTTCACGATTTCTTCCCGACCATTGATAAATAGATTTCGGTTTCGCCACTCGCTGTCAATGGTATAAGCCATTGATACTTTTTCGGGATTTTTGGTATTCCAAGCATCTTCCGCCATTTGGATTTTTTGTTTTGCCGTCTCCAATGTAAATGGAGGTAAAGGACGTTTCTGTTCCATAGCTTTAAAATTTAAAATAAACTGTTTACGATTTTTTTTGATTTATCGACCAACTCATTTGATTTAAACAGTTGGCTTTCTATAATTGAGCTTTCAAATAACAGGTAGGTATGAGCGGATAACAATTCCTCTCCGAGTTCTTTTTCAAAGAATTTTCTAAGGTCGTTTTTGTGTGCCTGTATAACTGAAAGTATAGTACCTTGTTCTTTTGATATTTCCGATAAAATGTTTAAAAAACTACATCCCCTAAAATCTTCTTTTTCGTTCATATAGATAATGAAATCAAAGGCATTCAATATTCTTTTCTTGATGCTTTTTGATTTTGAGACGTATGTCATTAATTCGGAAAACCAATATTCATGTCTTGCGTTTAGGAACGCAATGCACAGGTCGTCTTTTGATTTAAAGTGCTGGTAAAAACTTGCTTTGGCAACGTTGGCTTCACTGATAATCTGATTAATTCCAGTGCTGTTGTAGCCCTGTTGGTGAAACAGGATTGAAGCTGTGTCAATTATTCTTTCTTTAGGAGTGTTCATATACATTGCTTTTATGAAAGCAAATGTATATAATTAAAAACATACAGACAAGTCTGTCTTTTCTTTTTTTTGTCAATCTGCAAGATTGATTAATCCTGCTGTATCAAATGCTGTAAATCGGGGGTCATTTTTCGTCCTGTTCCTCCATTTTCTTGATAAGCGTTTCCCGAAGTGTATCAAGGAATTTGGTCGGGTTCATTTTCCTGTTTCGCAATTCCAAAAAGGTTTGATAAAAATTACCCAAATTAACATTAAACGCATTTTCAAAATACTTCGCTATTAGTCTTATATCGGCGTTCCCATTATCAAAGACACCTTGATAGTGCAGGGAATAAATCAGCTCTATTATTGCCACCTTGCTACCCGTCCAGTTGAGTTTTTTCGGGGCTTTGGGATTGTCGTTTTGGTCTTTATTGTACAACTGGTCTTCGACATAGACCTGTATCAAATCATTGGCAATTATCTTGGCGACCTTGTAATCATGGGAGGTGGAAAATGTTAGGTCTGACTGAAAATAACCTGTGTCCAAGCACAGTTTTATATCGTGGTTGCCCCGTACAAATAGCTTCTCATCAAGCGAGGTGTTAGTGGTACGGTAGTATTTGTAAAAATCGAGGTTGTTGTCAAAGTGTCGTTTGAGTTTTTTCAATTCCCTGTTGAGATACTTCCTTATGGGTTTTGACCCGTAGGGTTTCTTTGTCTCGATTTTATAAATTGAATTGTAATAAATGAGTTTGGCTACTATGATGGGTTTCTGAAATTTGAAAAACCGTATTTCCTCGTTAACATTCTTGAACCCTTTTTTTAAAATGTGTTCCTTTACTTCGGACAGGCATTCTAAAATTAGATATATAATGGCTTCAATCCGTTGTATGGAATAATCAGCTTCAATTTCTAAATCATTGATAGCTGTTTCTAATTTATGTAGTATTTCATTGTAAAATTTTTCCATTAAGTTATTTAGCGTTTAAATCTTGGTTGTAAAATGGTAAAGCCTAAATACTATCCTATTTAAAGAATAGAATAGCACTTAGGCTTTGCGCAATTGCTGTTACGGTTTACCTACACCGACCCAATGCGGATAAATGAGCGTAGGGGTTGTAATCGTGTCTAACTCTGCAAGATGCTCATCCGATAAAGACCAACCGACACTATCTAAATTTTCAATCAGTTGTTGCTCGTTTCTTGCGCCGATGACAATATTGGAAACAGTATCTTGCTGTACCAACCAATTGATTGCAACCTGTGAAATGGTCTTGCCTGTTTCGTTGGCTATCCTTTCCAAAGCATCCACAACCGTATATAGGTATTCGTCATCGACAGGCGGAGAGCCTACCGCTCCACCGGATTGTATTCGTCCATCGGCAAGCGGTTGGTTTCTCCTTATTTTTCCTGTAAGCCTGCCCCAACCAAGTGGGCTCCAGACCATCAAGCCCATATCTTGGTCTTTTATCAAAGGCATCAATTCCTGTTCGTAGTCACGACCGATTAACGAATAGTAACCTTGATAAATGACATATTTTTCAAAATTGTGCTTTTCAGAAACGGATAGCGACTTCATCAGTTGCCATGCCGTGAAGTTGGAACAGCCTATATATCTGACCTTACCACTGGACACCAAATTGTCCAATGTCCGCAATGTTTCCTCGATGGGGGTATTACTGTCAAAACCGTGCATAAAATACACATCAATATAATCCGTTTCCAAACGCTTCAAACTATCATTGACGGCGTTTGTGATATGAAAACGTGATGAACCTCTTTCGTTCGCACCCTCGCCCATAGTGTATGTGCCTTTGGTCGATATGATTGTTTTGTCACGTCTTCCTTTTAGGGCTTGCCCCAATACTTCTTCGGATGCTCCCTGTGAATATACGTTGGCGGTATCGAAGAAATTAATTCCTTTCTCTAAACAGATGTCAATCAACCGTGAGGCTTCTTTTACATCCGTCTGACCCCAACGCTGAAAGAACTCATTCGTACCACCAAACGTACCTGTACCTAAACTCAAAACAGGAACTTGCAATCCCGAATTGCCTAATTTTCTGTATTCCATAATGCTTATTTATTTTCTAATTTTTTATCAAGTGAATATTTATCGTAGGGTAGAAATACCAAGATGCCGAGCAAGAAAAACCCGTGAAATAACTGAACGGGAACGGCACTCCAATTCTGTTGCATGGACGAGCCGAATATTAAAGCAAGCATAATGACCAATCCTGCTATTGTCGCCCACTTCGTCTTAGCCCCGATTAGCAATAGCGTTCCTACCGCTAATTCTAAAACCGGCAGGACTATCATAAAAGGATATACCAACGCTTCCGGTAACAAAGTGGCTTCAAACCCTTTCGTCATTTTATCCGCAAAGCCCGTGAGGTCAAACACCCTCACAAAACCATGTCCGAACATACTCATGCCAATGAGCAATCGGGCAAATAGATATGTTAAATACTGATTTGCCATAACCTTTATTTTTTCTGTGACGTTATCCATTCCGGCAATGAGACGGCTTGGGGTTTCCAACCTAACAGGTTGCGGGCATGAACGGCTCTGACACGGCTATTTGAACCCAAAGCGTATCTTGCCCAATCGCCCAATTCCGCCAGTGCATCACTCGCATTCCACGATACCGTCATTCCGTCAAAGCCTAACGCATGACTGACATAACCTGCAATCTCATTATAGGAAGCCTCCCCATTTTCAGCATAGAAATAAGATGCTGTGGGTGCTTTTTCCAAAGCAAGTGCGTAGAGTTGTGCCAAATCCTCGATATGTACATTTGACCACCTGTTTACGCCTTTGCCCACGTAAACACCTGCACCCATTTCTGTTGATTTTCGGAAAACAACGGGTAATTGGTCGCTTTCAACGTCCAATCCCAAAGCGTTACCGTAAATCATGGACGGAACAATAACAATGCTTCTTATACCTTTGGTAATTCCTGCTATTCGCACATCGTTATTAATGTTTACCCGTTCCTGCCTTACGTCCATTGGTGTAAACAATGTTTCTTCATCGAATATGTGTGGATTTTCGGTTTCGCCCATTACGTCATCACCGACCACACTTGAACCCGAAGTATGTATCAGTGTTTTTCCCGTCCCTGCCAAAGCCTCAATGAATACTTCCACCGCAAAGCGATGGTCTGAATTGGCTGTATTGATTACGGCATCTGTTTTCTGTGCGTATTCCGTAAGCAAGCTACGGTCTTCCAATGTTCCGACTACGGGAACAATACCCAAAGCCCTTACAGCATCTGTTTTGCCCTCATCCCTTACCAGACCGAAAACCTCATGCCCCTGCTTTATCAAATGGGTAGCCACCGAACTGCCGATATAGCCTGTTGCTCCCGTCAAAAATATTCTCATGTATAATGTATATTAATTATTCTCTTAAAGTAGTCTTATCCTGCAATGCCAATTCTGCAATCTCATCCTTGCGTTTGAATGAAACACCTTGATGGCTTTGGATATACTTCACCAAATCGTATGTGGCTTTGACCATTTGCGGTGTTCCACCGATACGGTCGTGAAAACTGATAGAGAGCTGTCGCCGTTTAAACTCGCTTTCAGCATACAGTTGGTCAAACTCTGCTTTTACTTGACTGGCGAACTGGTCAACGGAAAAGTTTTTGCCCTCTATGAGCAATATGTCGTTACAGCGCAAGGTATAGGGAACAACGGCGAAGTCCTTTTGGCTAACCTGTATGACAAATGGCTCGTCACGGCTCAAATCGTCAATGTGGTACTTAAAGCCGAGTTCCTGCAAAATCTTCAATGTGTTTTCACCCCTGCGAAGCCAGTTGGCATTGTACCCGACAGGTGTCATGCCCGTGGCTTTCCTCACGGCATCCGCTCCGTCCTTGATAAATTTCCTTTCCTCATCGTATGGCAGGTGGTACTGTGCGCTCCAACCCATACCGTGTGCTGAGGCTTCGTGTCCTCTTTCCACGATTTCCCTTGCCAGTTCGGGATTGGCGAGTACGGCAGACCCCACCATGTGGGAAGTAACCTTGATACCCAACTTATCCCAATTATCGAGCATTCTTGGGATGCCCT
This sequence comes from Niabella sp., assembly GCA_027493055.1. Lineage (GTDB taxonomy): Bacteria > Bacteroidota > Bacteroidia > Chitinophagales > Chitinophagaceae > Niabella. The sequence continues at coordinate 165,016 of JAPUDO010000074.1, forward strand.
CTTTATAGCCGTACTGATACCACGTATCGGCAGGCAGGTCTTTATAGCCCCGTTCCATATTTTGTGGAAATGGACTTTCCGCATTGTCCGGCTGACCGCCTGCCTCAAACTGCATCGAAACGGAAACGACCAACCGTGAACCGTCCAACCATTTCGTTTTATCCCTTTGCTTGGGGCTGACCTCTCGGACACTTGCCAACGTTTCCAAAGGGCTTATTGCACCTGCCAACCCGACCAAACTGCTCTGTTTAATAAAATCTCGTCTTGAACCCATATCGTATTACTTTTTTTGTTGGTAGTCCAATACAAGAATATCCTCTAATACAGGTCTGATATGTGTTGCAATCAACTGTTTGTGGTATTCTGATATATTGAAGTCTTCCAATGATTTCCTGTCCTTAAAAACTGCTACTTCTGCATGGGTAAAGCCTTTGGCTCTGCCCGTGAAGTCCTCTCCAAAAGAGATTTCCAATAGCCCCGAAACAATGTCTTTTTGTTTAAGGATTTCGTTCTTTAGGCTCTGTATCTGTTCCACCGTTGTTCCCTCTTTGAATTTGAACAATACGATATGGACAGCTTTCTCTTTACCTGTTTTCTTTAAGTTCTGTGCGTTTACCGAAATAGACATACCAGTGAATAACAGAACAAACAATGTGATGATGTATTTTTTCATGTTACTGATTTTTAGGGGTTATAAATTTGTATTGCCTGCAAGACCGCTCTTTTCGGCTACATCACGTTTTACAAGCGGTGTAATATCGGGGGTAGCCAATGCGTGTTTTGCAATTTCTCCTTTGGTCGCATACCAAATCCCATCGTGCTGTGCCACGTATTTTAGGAAACGCTCTATCACACGGACACGGGAGGCATGACCGGAAATACGGTCGTGGAAGCTGATAAGCATCATGCGCCTGCGTGTTTTGGCTTCTTCATAGAGTTGGTCAAACTCGTCTTTCAGTTGCTGTTCATAATCCGCAGGTGAAAATCCGGCGAAGTCATACGAACCGATGTCATTCATGTGTATGGTGTACGGCATCGTTACGAACGGTTTTCCGTTCAGTTCCTGTACATACGGCTCGTCACGGCTCAAATCGTTGTTGTGGTAGATAAAGCCCAATTCTTGCAGGAGGCTCAATGTATGTACACTGCCACGCATCCAGTAACAGTCATATCCCAACGGGGTAACACCTGTTGCTCTTTCGATGGACTGCTTTACGCTCCTTATCCATTCCCGTTCCTCGTCTTTCGGCAGATGGTACTGCCAAGCCCATTCTTTACCATGAGCCGCAGGCTCATGTCCACGGCGTACAATCTCACGGGCTAATTCGGGGTTGTTGTCCACTGCCTTGCCGACCATGAACGATGTTGCCTTGACACCGTATTTGTCGAATAAATCCAATAACCTCGGAAGCCCCTCCTGTACACCGTAATCAAAATAGGAGTTGGTGGCTAAATCGGGGTAGCCCTTTTTAATAGGTTCGGGTATCAATCCGCCTGCTCCCGAAATGGGCTGTCCACCTGCTTCAAATTGCAGGGCTATGGAAATGGCTAATCTTGCTCCGTTCGGCCAAAAGCCATTGGCTGAACCGGATGCCTGTTCTCCTGTTGCTGTTTCTTTGGCTGTTGCTCCGACCCATGATGGGATTGCCAATGCGGATGCCCCCAAAGAGGTCTTTGTAATGAAATCTCGTCTGTCCATTGCATTTTCTTATTAAGTTGTTATTACTTTAATTATTGATACTGCAAATTTCTATCAGATTTTTTTATCATACAAATAACTTAAATTGTATCTTTGTATCAGAAAAATAATAGTTATGCAATGGAACTTAGAATGGCTTAGGACATTTAGAGCCATATATGAAACAGGAACACTGTCTGCAACAGCAAAAGAATTGTTTATTTCGCAACCCGGCGTAAGCCTCCATCTCAATTCATTGGAGGCTTATGCAGGGTACAAATTATTCGACCGCTCGCCTCGCAAGATGGTTCCGACCGAAAAGGGCAAGATACTTTACAACTTCATTCTTGAACCGCTCCAAAAACTGGAAAGTGCGGAACAGCATTTCCACCGCCGTTCGCAACCGGAAAGGGCAACCATCAGCGTGGGTATGTGCTTTGAAACGTTCCAATACACTTTGGAGGAACACGTTGCAAGCCTGCCTTTCAATCTAATCATCAAATTTGGGCTTTATCCCCAAATGCAGGTCGATTTGGACAACGGCTTACTGGATATGATTGTCACGCCACAAAAGGGCAATCAACAAAACCTTGTTTACGAACCGTTTTCCAAAGAGCGTATCGTGCTGATTGCAGGAAGCAAAACGGATATTTCCGAATTGATGCCACTATTGAATGGGGGTGATATTTTAGATGCAAGGGATTTCCTCAAACAACAGCTATGGTACAGCACCGCAGGAGATATGGAGCACCTCAAAAATTTTTGGTCAAAGAATTTTAATGAGCATCCCGATTTCAGCCCAAATTATATCGTACCCAATATCAGTTCCATTATACGTTGTCTAAGTGACAATGAGGGGTTTTCGATTGTGCCGGATTTTCTTTGCCATGAGGCATTGGATGCCGGAAAAATCAAACTCGTTTGGGAGGGAAGCAAACCGTGGGAAAATACGCTGTACTTCGGTACAAGGAAAAATACGATGTACCATAACGAACTGGAGCAACTGAAAAAACTGTTTGAAGAAAAGTGGGAACGGGAAATGGTATGACCAAGCAATCATAAAAAGTAACAGAGGATCTGCAAGTCCTCTGTTACTTTTTTCTTTATTTTTCATTCCTAAATTTACTCCTGCTGTATCAAGTGCTGTAAATCGGGGTCATTTTTGATGCGTTCCATTTCGCTTGCTACAATCTGAATAACGTCCGCTTTAATCTGCCTGTAATTGGCTTCGATGACTTGCTTCATATTGTCGTTGCCGTGTTCATCAGTAAAGGATAATATCTGCGGTATCTTCTTATACGCTTTGGTTTCGGCAGAAACCTTTTCATTGTCCACCACAATTTCAGCATGAAATATTTTTTGCTCGATACGCTCATCGAAGTTATCTGAAACAGAGCCTACGAACATTCCCTGCGTGAGCGTGGATATTTTGGATGCAGGAATAAGGGTATCCAATTGTGTGGATATGGAAGTGGATTTATCATTGCGATTTATCGTAATGCTTTGACGTTTCTGCAAGACCTTTCCAAAACGTTCTGAAAGGGCTTTTGCAGTTTCCCCAACTACCTGTCCACTAAAGATATTACCGACCAAATTTTGTATAACTTTACTCTCTTTATCGCCGTAATCCCTTGTTAATTGACTAAAATCTTGGATGCCAAAAAGTGACGAAATCCGATTTGAACGTGCAGTGCTGATAAAATCCAGACCCCTAAAATAAATTGTGGGCAACTCATCTATGACGATGGAACTTTGAAGCTGTCCTTTCTTATTAATGAGTTTTACAATCCTCGAATTGTACAATCCTAAAGCGGAGGAATAGATATTTTGACGGTCGGGGTTATTCCCGACACAAAGTATCTTCGGCTCTTGGGGGTTGTTGATGTCCAGTGAAAAATCATCCCCCGTCATGACCCAATAAAGCTGTGGCGAAATCATCCGTGACAATGGGATTTTCGCCGATGCTATCTGCCCCTGCAACTGGTCTTGCGCTCCACCTTGCCACGCATCCATGAAAGCTGACAGGTAGTTTTCCAGTTCGGGATATGACGTAAGGATAGTAAAAACGTCTGCATACTTTTTATTCAATAACTCGATGGCATGGGGAAACGTGCAATACTTCCCGTTTTCATAGATTTTCAGATACCAAATGATTGAAGCAAGTAATATAATAGGACTTTCCACGAAAAAATCCCCTTGCTTACTTATCCACGTTCTGTTGAGGTTAAGCATGATGGTATAGGATGCTTCGTAGGCATCGGATATATCCGTCATAAATTTTGGATTGAGCGGATTGCAACGGTGGCTTCGGCGTGGGTCATCGAAATTGATAACATAAAACTTGGGCTTTACCTTATACTTATCGGAATGTTTCAGCAAATGGTTGTAGGCAATCGTGGAAAGGTCGTCAAACTTAAAATCGTAGATGTACATCGCAAATCCCTTTTCGATGTGTTGCTTGATGTAGTTGTTTACGATGGCGTAGGATTTGCCCGAGCCGGGAGTACCAAGTACAATCGAGGCTCGAAAAGGGTTGACGACATTAATCCAACCGTCATTCCATTTGCCTTTGTAATAGAATTTCGTAGGAAGATTAACGGAGTAGTCATTTTCCATCAGACGGGTTTCCTGTTGGAAACTCTCGTTTTCATTATTGAAAACATCGTCCATCAGATTGTTGCGGAGTAGTCGGCTCATCCATACACCTGCCATGAGCAAGGCTATATATCCCAAGCCCGTTGTGAGGATATAAAGCGATGTGGCAATCCCTGCCGACAGCTTCAACAATGGCGTGTTCAGAAAGAACAGTACAAAGCCAATGGCTAAGTCGGTGTAAATCTTACCCCATGTTATCTTTTCATTCTTGACACCCTTAGTACCGAGACAGCTTAAAGCCAATAATACCAGTGCAAAAATCTTGGTGTAAAGCGTGTGTTCAAAAAGCCCTGCGGTACGGTTGAAATTGGTCAATATCTTACCGATAATTTCCAGTGTCCATCCCCGTTCGGCAAAGAACCCGTAACAGAACCAGTAAAAGTGCATCAATACCAAAAGAATACTTACGGCACGCATAAAAGCCATGATTTTGGCTAATCCTCTCAAATCGTCTTCTCCTTGCATAACAAAAAAAAATTAGTGATGCAGGGAATTTAGGGGCTATTTAAAAGCACTTGTACAAAGGGGTGTCGGATGGCTTTTGGTGGCTTAGTTTGACAGTAAATTAAAAACCACAAAGACCAAGATGTTAATCCTGGTCTTTGATGGTCAAAAAAGCTATTGCTGTCTTCCGTGCCTTTTGCGTTTCTTCTTTTTCTTCATACGGTTGGCAAATTCCAGTTCCTCGTAGTCTTCGCCCTGTGCCTCCGGCAGTAGCCCACCCAATCCGTCTATCAACAAATCATCGGTCGGCTGTCCTTTATTCAGAAAGTCAAAAAGTGCATGGGTTTCCTCTTTCTCTACGGTGTTGCCCGTGGTCGATGGCTGATTTTGTGCGGATGTTTTTTCAGCTTCTTGGCGTTGCCCGATTGCCTGCTCGTTCCACCAATCATTAAAGACATTAGCCGAAAGGTTTTTGCCCAAAGCTGAACCGTTCCAAACGGTACGGCTTTCGTGGTCGATAAAAGTCATACCGTATATACGCCCCTCATCGTTGCGCCGTACCACGGTATTGATACCCTGCTCCAATAACTGCTTTTTAAAATCGGCTTCGTTTGTAGCGGTGTGCATTGCTACTTCAATAGTGCTTTTGAGTACGGCTCTTGTGGGGTCGGCTTTCATTTTCTCCTTAGCTGTTGCGAATTGGTTTTGCAGTTCGTCCAGTCCTGCCTGCTTGCCGAAAAGGGATGCCTTAAAAGGATTGCTCGCTTTTTCTCCCTGTTCGTTCAGTGCAAAATAGACAAGCCCATTTTTGGGCTGTCCGTGCAATTCCCCTTTGACTTCCTCGGCGGTGATATTGAAAAGTGAAAGCAAGGCGTTGTATGCTCCGAGGCTTGCATACCCGTAATACTTCGGCAGGTGTCGCACCACCGAAGCGATTTGGCTCTTAACGTCTCCGGCTCTGTAATCCACCGGACGGAATACCTGCTCATTTCCCGTGCGCTGTTTCTCCGTGGCAGGTATCAGATTGTAGGTTTGTTCCAAATCCCGACAGATTGCCATTGAACGTGGATGGTCGTAGCTGTCCGGTAGTTTCTTCCCGTCCAAACCCACACAGACCGTTACGATATGGATATGGGTACGCTCAATATCGGTATGCTTGAAAACGATATAGGGTTGCTTGCCATACCCCATGCGCTCCATATACTCCTGCGCCATTTCCACGAACTGCCCATCGCTGACCCTATCCACAGGATCAGGGTTCAGCGATATGTGGCGCACTGGCTTTTCTGTTCTGATATTTGCGGACAGGTACGGCTCAAAACACTGGTGCAGGTAACTTGTCGAATAGGTATTATCCAACGTTTCGGGTATTCTATTCAGTAACAAAACCTGCCCATTTTCACTGTCAATTTTCTTTTGGTTGTATGAAATTGCACCGTACAAATTTTCACCCTTGCCAATCTTTGCTATCATATTACTTATGTTTTTGCAGGTGTTCTTTTTCAAATTCCTGTGTTAGCTCAATCACTTTCCGGCACAAGTCCGCCATTTCTGCCGTCTGTTTTTCCAGTTTAAAGAGGTAAGCCGATGCCTTTTTCTCCGAGAAATTGCGGTAAAGTATCTTCACGATTTGGTTATAGTTCACGCCAACCGCCCTAAACTGGCTGTAAAAATTGGTGAGCCTCGTATGAAAATCGACTGCATCCATATCAATTTTTACGGTCTTGATTGGCTTCTGAAAGATACAGGCTGTAATGAAATGTGCCATTACTTTCATTCCCGATTGCTCGAACAGTGTAAGAAACTGTGCGTTTTCCATGTCGTTGAAACTAATCGAATAACGGTGGATGGCAGGGTCTTTCTTAGGCTTGCGACCAACTTTGTTTGTTCGATTTCTACTGTTGTTTTCCATATCTAAATCCATTAATAATTAACATAAACCCCGACTTCGGAGGGTGTTTACCAAGCCCCCTGCAAGGGCAAGTGGTTTTGAGGTGCGGAATTTATTTCGAGCATCTCAAAACATAACTTGCTCTGTTCGGGTGAACAGAAAATCCGCCCTACGGGTCGGATTGGGTAAAGCGGAAAAAAACGGCTTTTCGCCGTTCCGCCCACAACTTCCATACGCCAATGATTTTTCCATTTACCCCTTGCATTTAAGTCCTTACAAAGTAAGGGTAGCTTTTCCGAACGATTGCCCTGTTGCCCACAACCAAACATTGCCAACAAATGCCCCGAACTACCGCATTAAAAGAGTGCATCGGAATAACCTGCTTCTTTGCGCTATCAGTCACGCAAGCCTGTTTGCAGGCATCCGCTCCCGATGGCAGTTAGGAAAGCCGGAGCGCAGGATTGCAGGAAAGCCGGAACGCATGACGGCATTCCATACGGCAGGCAGGAACAACGGACAGCATGAAAGCTATCCCGTAGCCATTCCATCGGGCAGGACGACAGGCAAGCCATCGGTCTTGCCTGCATGAAAGCCCGAATGACGGCACGGCTGACTGAACGGATGACGGCAAGCCCGACAGACGGAATTGTACCAAGACTGCCGGACGGTGTGCAGGGATGACAGCCCTGCTCCATGCAGGACGGCAGGCAGTCCACGGAAACAGAAACTTAAAAATAGAATAGAAATGGAAGCAACAAACAGGACAAAATTTATTGCTTTTTCAAGCCAAAAGGGAGGCGTTGGAAAAAGCACGTTTACGACAGTTACGGCAAGCATACTCCATTACCAAATGGGGTATAATGTAGCCGTCTTTGACTGTGACTATCCACAGCACAGCATCTGCCAAATGAGGGAACGGGATTTGAAAGCGGTCATGCAAAACGAGGTACTGAAAAAACTGGCGCACCGCCAGTTTTCAACCATCAACAAGAAAGCCTATCCGGTACTGCAAAGCAAGGCTGACAATGCACTAAGGGATGCGCAGGCATTCGTACAGGCTTCGGCTGTTCCCGTGGACATGGTTTTCTTTGACTTGACCGGAACGGTGAACACTACGGGCTTGCTCAACACACTGGCAGGGATGCACCACATCTTTTCGCCCATCACGGCAGACCGTGTGGTCATGGAAAGCACATTGAGCTTTACCGATGTGCTGACCAATGTCCTTATGAAGCACGGACAGACCTCCATCGAAACCATACGGCTGTTTTGGAACATGGTCGATGGCAGGGAAAAATCCCAACTGTACGAAATCTACGGCAATGTCATTAAGGAAGTCGGACTGCAAGCGATGGAAACACGCATTGCCGATAGCAAACGCTTCCGCAAGGAAAGCGAGGCAACGGCAAAGACCGTCTTCCGCTCCACGCTATTGCCCCCCGACAAAAGATTGCTGAAAGCCTCCGGCTTGGATTTGTTCATCAGTGAATTTTTAAGAACCATTAACCTGTAACTGCTATGGACAACGACAACAAGAAAAAGCCGAATGCGCCGATTGACGAGGCATATCTCATGTCGATTATGGCAGGCGAAACAAAGAAGCCCCAACAGGCGGTAGCACCCCAAGAGTCAACGGCAGAACCGCCAAAGGAAACACCCACGGAAAAGCCCGTAGTCAAAGAGCGTACACGGCAAAAGAGGACTTCCGATATGGGCTATGGCGAGCGGTTTCTCAACAGCCATACCATGACACGCCGAGGCGATAAGAGCATCTACATCCGGCAGGAATACCACGAACGGCTTTCCCGTATCGTGCAGGTCATCGGCGAGGATAAGATACCCTTGTATGCCTATTTGGACAATATTCTCGAACATCATTTTGAACAGTTTGAGAAAGCCATCACCGATGATTTTAACGATAAGTTTAAACCCATTTTTTAAAGTATTCGATTATGAAAAAGCAACAGCAAAACCAACCCAAAAAGGTACTGCGCATAGCCCGATACAAGTCTGTTTTTCTAAGACCGACCGGAGTTGTCGCAAGGTGTGGCAAGTCGGTGTATATCTGCCCCGATTTCCACAAGAAATTATCCCGTATCGTCTGTATTCTCGGAGACGGGGAAATCACGCTGACAGATTATCTGCACAGCGTATTGAAACAGCACTTTGAGGATTTCGGCGAGGAAATAAATACCATCCATGCCCGAAACCAAAAGCCAATATTATAGCTATGGAAACATTGATTGTAATATGCCTTATCATCGTCATTATCCTTTTGCTGAAAGATAAGGTGGTCATCAATAAGACCGTCCGCAGGGAGATAAAGCCGGAACACAAAAGACCCGACCTGCCGGATATTATGGGGCTTCCAAAGCCCGTGGAGCGACACACGTTGCCCATGAGTGCCACAAAGAGCCAATCCGGCGAACGTGACGGGATAGCTGATAATTTTGATGCAGAAACCTACGGGATAGGTTTAGGATTGGAAAATCCGCAGATTGAGGGAGAACCGGATGAAGTCTTCGGGAGTATGTCCGATTTTGAAAATGAGGAAGACGAATGGGATGAATACGGGTTTGAGGACGGCGACAATGAGTTTGCCACAGGGGTTACCTTTGACGAACTAACGACCGTGGGGGCATGGTTGGAGCAAGATACGCTCGAACCTGCCCTGCAAAAAAAAGCGGTGGATATAGTTCAGCGATTACAGGGAACGGAATTGTTAAGCCTGCTCGAAAACTCAATGGATGGGGCTTCACGGAAGATTGCAGAGTTGTTGGACAAGAGCCTCTCCGCCGGAACGGATTTCAGTTCTCCCGATTTGCGGAAAAGTGATTTGGAGGATTTCGACATCGGGGAGTTTATTTAAGCTCCCCGATTGTTAATTAGTGAAACCTGTATTTTTTCTCTCGCATAATAAATGCATCTTTGCCACCCTCGACAATATCCGCTATATGTTGTCTAATACCCATTGACTTTAAAACATCTGTTTCAGTAGCGATTTTGTCAAAAGAGTTTTCAATAGCTCCATTGATATAGTCAAATTTAAAAACACTTGTTGATTGTTCATCGTTCTGACCTTTTTGATTGGCTACAATAACATTTTCAGCATCCGCATTCACTACAATATTCGCATTGTGTGTGACAATAATTATTTGACGTTCAAGCTTTTTACTTCTAAGGTAATTCACTAAATCTGTCGTTATTGACCTATTATCGAGATTATCTTCGGGTTGGTCTATTAATATAGGAGCTTTAGATTTACTTAGACCAATAATGAGCATCAAAATAACAAAGCTTGCCTTTCCTGTGGACATTTCCCCAAGCTTATCATTCTTATAGGTTATATCCCAATAATCGAAAAAATAATCATCTAAAACGAGTTTTACGGCTGTTTGAATAGATGTTCTATTTGTAAGGGCATATTTTTTATCTATTAAATCGTTAAACAACTTAGTAATATCCTCTAATATAGCTTGAAAATTAGCTGTATCGGTTGCCTTTTTATTTTCCCCTAAAATGCTATACTGATTATATGAGGCACTTCTCCCATCACTTATTGCGTATATTTCTTTCCATAGCTTTGCGTAATTGAATTGAGCTTTACCAATTATTCCTAAGCCATCTTTTTCCAGTTCATCCGTCCTATCTTTTAAGACAGCTATTATATTTAGATACTCTTGGTAGCTGTTTTGATAGATTTTGAAAATATCATCTTTTGTTTCGTCAAGAAGTTTCTTCTTGTCCTGTATTTTCTTTGATAGTGTTGCTATATCTAATAACGACTTTTTGTCGTTAGCAATAGAAATATTGAGAACCTCAACGGATTTTTTTACCTGCTCATCCTTTAGATAAGGCTGGATAGCATCATTTATACTCTTTTGCTCTTGGTCTATAGATAAAAGAACATCTCTAAACTTGCAATCTTGTGTAAATGAACGCCTACCATGTTCATTTATTTGAACTTCTATTGAGGAATTTATTTCAATTACCTTTTCAAGTAAAGTATCTAATTCTGCGTATGCAGTTTGATAAAAGTCCTTAATTTCTTGTAATTGCAACTGCTCGATTATAGTGTCTTTTTTCTGTTTAAGACTTTTAAGATTTTCAACCGCTTCATTGTTGAAGCTCTGAATAGCTGAAAAATCATCTTTGAAATTTTGCAACCTTGTGTTGTTGCTTTCTAATTTAGCTTGTAAAACATTATATTCTTCAACCTGTTGTGGGGTAAGACCTGTACTTTTGTTTAACTCCTCAACTTTTAGCGTATTTGTTTCAATATTTTTTTCTAAAACCGATTTATTCGACTTTGTTTTTAATTCTGCTTCCAAAACTTCTATCTCATTTTGGGTTTCGAAATACAAATCGATTTTCGTATTTCTCAACTTATCATTTTGAGAAACTTTAGCTACAAAATCTTGGTATCTTTCTTTTGAAATATCATCTTCTATAATTAAATCACGAACAAGTTTGTTTAAAGATTTCCCTTTTTTGTTAAGTTCCGGTTCAGCAAGCTTTACTAAATAATTTTGTGGTATATATTTTATCTCCGGTAATATTGAGTTTTCTTCTTGTGACCTTATGAGTTTTTGAGTGAAACCTCCTTTTGTCTTTATTTGAAAATCAAAACCATTTTCGATTTTGTCAAAATTATATTTATCTGTACCATCATCATTTTGCAATACCGTAGGGTCTGCTGAAAGTGTTTTAGCTATTGCGTAAAGTAGGATTGATTTTCCAGATGATTTTCCTCCTATTATTACGTTAAGATTAGGATTGAGATATATAGGAACTGTTGAAAATACATTATTTGGAGATATGAAAGAAACCTGCTCAATTATTAGCTTATCTTCCTTAAAATCGGGGGCTTCGTTCTGAATTTTAACCCTATGTTCAGGCTCAAAGCAAATTTGCCTTAATCCCTCGAAATTCAAGTCACTTTTTACCCAAGTAAACTTGGAAAACAAATCATCTTCTTTATGAGCGTCACATCCGACAATACAAGGTTTTAACGACCCTCTATGTTGGATAACATCTTCTACTTCTTGTTTATAGATAGCTTCGCTATACCCGTCTGTTCCCTCTAATCTCTTTCCAATAAAATACTTAATATCTTTTGCGTTTGCTGAAAATATAGCATCTGAAATTTGATAAATAGATTTTCGCAACCCATCCAAACTACCATTTTCATTTTCAAATAAATCATAGTGCTTTTGGATTGCAGAAGCACCATCATTGTTCGAGTTACTTACAACAAGTAGCGTGTTATCCCTAAATCTCTTATTAGATATTAGCTCTCTTAAAGACTTTAAGTCAATAACAAAATTTTCTATGCCTTTCTCATATTGTTTATGTGTTTCAACAATATTCGGGTCTAAACTTTTACCGTAGGCTGTTATGCCATGTCGGTTCATTTTTACCCCATCTTGATTTGTTATATGAGAAAAGAAATCATTCTCTAAGTCTTGAATATAATCGGGATTAAACAAACAGTGAATATTTATTAAACGCCCCCTATCAGTCGAGGGTAACATTCTAAGCTCAACATTTGGGAAAATGAATATGTTTTTTATAAATTTTACCTCATCGTCATTAAAGAGGTTGTTGCCCATCCAGTCGGTTTTGTCTGCAATCTCACTTCTGTATTCTATCGCTTCAAGATACCTGTCTATGGAAAAGTAATCAGTTATCCCTATTGCCGAAATCTGTTGCTCGTAAGCCTTTTTGAAAAACGTATGAAAGAAATCATCCATTGTAGCGGATGAAAACTGGTCATTTTTATTAGTTCCTTTAGTATGGACGTGAAAGTTCCATTTTCTCCATTTTGACCCTATAATCCCCATGTTAACTTAAATCTATTAGTTGGAAAAGCTATCAATGATAAATGTGCTAATATAACAATTCTTTTGTTCTAAACTGCCAGACTATTCCAACTAATTCCACGGATTTCCACTTTCCCGTACCGCTTCGATTTCCATAAGACTTTTGTTGCGAAAGCCCACACGGGGTGGGCAGGCAATAACAATTTAATTCAGTTAAATCATGGAAAAACAAAGCAAAAAAGTATTGCTGACAGGCGTTGCGTTACTGTCGGCATTTGGTGTGTTCGCACAGGGCAACGGCTCGGCAGGTATCAGCGAAGCTACACAGATGGTAACGAGTTATTTCGACCCTGCAACGCAGTTGATTTATGCCATCGGTGCGGTGGTCGGTTTGGTGGGGGGTGTCAAGGTGTACAATAAATTCAGTTCGGGCGACCCTGATACATCCAAAACAGCAAGCTCGTGGTTTGGGGCTTGTATCTTCCTCATTGTATCTGCGACAATCCTACGTTCATTCTTCCTTTAAGCCGACAACCTATGAGCAATTACAATATCAATAAAGGTATCGGCAGGACGACTGAGTTCAAAGGGCTAAAAGCACAGTACCTGTTCATCTTCGCAGGTGGTCTGCTCGGTGTGCTTATCCTCGTCATGATTATGTACATGGCAGGTGTAAACCCTTACATCTGCCTGTTTGTCGGGGCAGGCGGAGCATCGCTCATCGTATGGCAAACATTCGCATTGAACGGTAAATACGGCGAACACGGACTAATGAAAGTCGGGGCAAAGAAAAGGCATCCGAAATACATCATCTGTCGCAGAGCCGTACACCGCTATTTGAGGTTCAACGCTAAATCCAAAGCCCTATGAGAAATACAGGAAAAGCCACAACGTTGGAGAGCAAGTTTCCATTACTGGCGGTGGAACACAACTGCATCATATCAAAGGATGCGGACATCACGGCTTGCTTTCGGGTACACCTGCCGGAGCTGTTCACGGTAGCATCAGCCGAGTACGATGCCATCCACTCGGCATGGCACAAGGCTATCAAGACCTTGCCCGATTATTCCATTGTCCACAAACAGGACTGGTATATCAAGGAAAGTTATGCACCGGATATGGCACAGGAAGACCAGAGTTTTCTCGCAAAGTCCTATCAACAGCATTTTAACGAACGCCCGTTTTTAAATCACTACTGCTATCTGTTTCTGACCAAGACGACAAAAGAGCGGATGCGGATGCAGAGCAACTTTAGTTCGCTTTGCAAAGGTGTCCTTATCCCGAAAGAAATTAGGGATAAAGAAACCGTCCGCAGGTTTATGGAAGCGGTCGCACAGTTTGAGCGCATTATCAATGACAGTGGTTTTGTGAAACTGGAACGCTTGACCGAGGATGACATCATCGGAACAGGCGACAGACAGGGATTGCTCGAACAGTACCTTACCCTGTCGAGGGAAACCGGAACGCCCATGCAGGATATAGCTTTGGGCAGTGAGGATGTGCGTATCGGAAACAAAAGGCTGTGCCTGCACACGCTGTCCGATACGGACGATTTGCCCAATACGGTATCGTCCAATTCGAGGTATGAAAAGCTGTCTACGGACAGGAGCGATTGCCTGCTATCCTTTGCCTCTCCGGTCGGTCTGCTCCTTAGCTGTAACCATATCTATAACCAGTACCTGTTTTTGGACAACAGCGATGAGAACCTGCGCAAGTTTGAAAAGTCTGCCCGTAACATGCACTCACTGGCGAGGTACAGCCGTGCCAATCAGATTAACAAAGAATGGATAGAAAGGTATCTGAACGAAGCGCACAGCTTCGGGCTGTCCTCTATCCGTGCGCATTTCAACGTGATGGCGTGGTCGGATGACCCGAACGAACTCAAACAGCTAAAGAACGACACGGGCAGTGCGCTCGCGTTGATGGAATGCAAGCCGAGGCATAATACGGTGGATGTTGCGACACTGTATTGGGCAGGCATGGCAGGCAATGCAGGTGACTTTCCGGCAGAGGAAAGTTTCTATACGTTTATCGAACCTGCGCTGTGTTTCTTCACCGAGGAAACCAATTACCAAAATTCGCCATCGCCTTTCGGTATCAAGATGGCAGACCGATTGACAGGAAAGCCCATCCATTTGGATATATCAGATTTGCCTATGAAGCGGGGCATTATCACAAATCGCAACCGCTTCGTGTTAGGCCCATCTGGGGGTTTGGGGGGGGCATGTAAAATATGTTACACCACACCACCCACACAACCAAGGGTGAAAAAATATACAACAAAAACATAATGAATTCTCTCTATTG
>JAPUDO010000074.1:179822-204207 GCA_027493055.1 Niabella sp.
TTGTTTTTTTGCTTTGGGTGGGTTTTCTTCACACAATCGCTGCTTGGGGTGGTGTGGGGTGGGTGGGGTGTTGGGGTTTTTTATTTTTTGTCCGCCCCCCCCCAACCCTCCAAACTGGAAGTGGAAAATCATTCTTCACCAATCACATGGTGAGGCAGTATTATGAGCAAGGCTCTCATGTACTATTGGTCGATACGGGCAACTCCTATCAAGGATTGTGCGAACTGATTAAGGGGAAGACAAAGGGCAAAGACGGTGTGTATTTTACCTACACCGAAGACAACCCGATAGCATTCAATCCATTTTATACGGATGACGGCGTATTCGACATCGAGAAAAGGGAAAGTATCAAAACGCTCATCCTTACGCTTTGGAAGCGTGACGATGAACCGCCGACCCGTTCAGAGGAAGTGGCATTGTCCAATGCCGTGAGCGGTTACATCGACCGTATCAGACAGAGCGATGAATATCCCTCTTTCAACGGATTTTACGAGTACGTAAAGGGTGACTATAAAAAGGTACTGGAAGACAAACAGGTAAGGGAAAAAGACTTTGACCTCGCAAATTTTCTGAACGTGCTTGAACCCTATTACAAGGGCGGAGAGTACGACTATCTGTTGAACTCCGACAAGCAACTTGACCTGCTTTCCAAACGCTTTATCGTGTTTGAAATTGATGCGATTAAAGACCACAAAATCCTCTTTCCCATAGTGACCATCATCATTATGGAAGTATTCATCAACAAGATGCGCAGGCTCAAAGGTGTGCGCAAAATGATACTGATTGAGGAAGCGTGGAAAGCCATCGCCAAAGAGGGAATGGCGGAGTACATCAAGTACCTGTTTAAGACCGTCCGCAAATTTTTTGGTGAGGCTATCGTGGTCACGCAGGAAGTGGACGACATCATCCAGTCACCCGTGGTCAAGGAAAGTATCATCAACAATTCCGACTGTAAAATCCTGCTTGACCAACGCAAGTACATGAACAAATTCGATGCGATACAGGAAATGTTGGGGCTTACAGAAAAGGAAAAATCCCAAATCCTTTCCATCAATCAGAACAACGACCCGTCAAGGCTTTACAAAGAGGTATGGATTGGGCTTGGCGGTACGCACTCCGCCGTGTATGCCACAGAGGTTTCGCTCGAAGAATATTTCGCATACACCACAGAGGAAACCGAAAAAATGGAAGTCATGCAACTGGCTTCCGAACTGGACGGTAATGTAGAACTGGCGATAAAGCGCATTGCCCAACAGAGACGTGAAAGCACAAATAGTTATTAATCATTTTAAAAATCAGAAACAATGAAAAAAACAATGTTACTGGTGTTTACGGCACTTATGCTTGCCGTTGCACCGTCCGCAAAAGCACAATGGGTCGTTGTTGACCCCTCAAATTTGGCATCGGGTATTATCAACTCCGCCAATGAAATCGTGCAGACCTCATCCACCGTGTCCAACGTGGTTAAGAATTTCAACGAGGTCAAAAAAGTGTATGAGCAGGGCAAGGAATATTACGACAAACTGCAAGCCGTAAACAACTTGGTGAAAGATGCCCGTAAAGTTCAGCAAACGGTATTGCTCGTAGGCGATGTGTCCGAAATGTACGTGAACAATTTCGGCAAGATGTTGAACGACCCGAATTTCAGTCCGCAGGAACTCACGGCAATCGCCAACGGTTATTCTGCTCTGCTCAACGAAAGCACCGAGTTGCTGAAAGAACTGAAACAGATTGTCACTTCTTCATCGCTTTCACTGAACGACAAAGAGCGTATGGACATCATCGACAGGGTTTACAAAGAGGTCAAGGACTACCATAGCCTTGTCCGCTATTTCACCAACAAGAATATCTCCGTAAGCATTTTGAGGGCTAAGAAACAGAACAACACCAAAAGGGTGCTTGAACTGTACGGAACTGCTGAACAAAAATACTGGTAAGCTATGGAATGGAACAATCTTCACGAACTCCTGCGCTCGCTTTACGATGAGATGCTCCCACTGTCTGCCGATATGGCGACAGTGGCTAAGGGCATCGCCGGATTGGGCGCACTGTTCTACGTAGCACTGAAAGTGTGGCAGGCATTGAGCCGTGCAGAACCGATAGACGTGTTTCCGCTCCTGCGACCGTTCGCCATCGGGCTTTGCATTATGTTCTTCCCGACCATCGTATTGGGAACTATCAATGCGGTGCTAAGTCCGGTAGTAAAAGGCACAAATGCCATGCTCGAAAACCAAGTGCTTGACCTCAACAAGTTACAGGAACAAAAAGACCTGTTGGAAAGAGAGGCGATGCTCCGCAATCCCGAAACCGCTTACCTCGTAAGCGATGAGGAATTTGATAAGAAACTGAAAGAATTGGGATGGTCGCCGTCCGATTTGGTTGCCATATCCGGTATGTACATGGAACGTGGCATGTATGATTTAAAGAAAAGCATCCGTGACTGGTTTCGGGAGCTACTGGAAGTCCTTTTCCAAGCATCCGCTTTGGTCATAGACACCATACGGACATTCTTTCTTATCGTGCTGTCCATTCTCGGGCCGATAGCCTTTGCGATAAGTGTATGGGATGGTTTTCAGTCCACGCTTACGCAATGGCTGACCCGATATATCAGCGTGTACCTGTGGTTGCCCATTGCCGATATGTTCAGCTCCATGCTCGCCAAGATACAATCCCTTATCATCGAACGGGATATTGATATGCTTGCCGACCCGACCTACATCCCCGACACATCCAACACCGTGTATATCATCTTCATGTTGATTGGCATAGTGGGTTACTTCACCGTGCCAACGGTGGCAGGCTGGGTAATACAGGCAGGTGGTGCAGGAAACTTCATGCGCAACGTAAACTCTACGGCATCGAAGACCGGAAACATCGCCGGAGCCGGAACGGGTGCTGTTGCAGGAAATATCGGTGGCAGGTTAATGAACAAATAAAAATCAGAAAGCAATGGAATTTAAGACACTAAGAAATATAGAAAACAGCTTTAGGCAAATACGGCTGTACGCCATTGTATTTGCCGTACTCTGCATCGCTGTTGTAGGATATGCCGTTTGGCAATCCTACAACTTTGCAGAGTTGCAACGACAAAAGGTGTATGTACTGGACAACGGCAAGTCCTTGATGTTGGCATTGTCACAGGATGCAAGCATCAACAGACCTGTTGAGGCAAGGGAACACGTAAGGCGTTTCCATGAACTGTTCTTTACGCTCGCACCGGATAAGAACGCTATTGAAAGCAACATGAAAAGGGCTTTTAATCTTGCCGACAAATCGGCTTTCGATTACTACAAAGACCTTTCGGAAAAGGGCTATTATAATCGCATCATTTCGGGCAACGTGCAACAGCGTGTCGAAGTGGACAGCGTGGTGTGCAACTTCGATACCTATCCCTATGCCGTCAGGACGTATGCCAAACAGTTTATCATCCGGTCAAGCAACGTTACAAGGCGAAACCTTGTGACCTCCTGTTATCTCGTGAACTCCGTCCGCTCGGACAACAACCCACAGGGCTTCAATATCGAAAAGTTTGCCGTGTTGGAAAACAGGGATATAGAAGTCATCGACCGCTAAAGCCAAGATTATGGAAGCAATATCAGATTTGAACACGTTCGCCAAAATCCTTACTGCAAAGGGGTATGACGGCGATTTCCATACGCAGGGTGCGTATGCCGGAAAACTGAAAGCAAGCATCAGCGAATATCTCGCCAACTGCCCCAAAGGTGTAGCGAAAAAGGAGTTGTTGCTATCCTGCTTTCTGCAATGGGCAGGCGAAGCCCTGCCCAGGATAGAATGCCTTATGTGGGTGAAGTACCTAAACGGCAAATTCTTCTTGGGCAGAATGGAGATTGCAAAAAAAGACCGTTACGGACAGGTGCTGAAACAATCGGAACTGACCGACCTGTCGGTCGTAACCGCTCCCAAAGCAAAAGAGGCAATCGCTATGGTCAGTGATGCAGTGGAACGGAATAACAATTAAAACATGAAAAATCTAAGAACAGCAATCAGTAATTGGTTTGACAAGCTCGATGGACAGTGGCGAGCGATGCCTGTTGAAAAACAGCATCGCTATACGCTACTGCTCTTTGCAGGCTATGCACTGCTGTCCGTCATCGTACTGCTCGAAGTGTGCTATGATGTATCGCATTCCGATAATACCATGACCATTGAGCATATCGAAAACCCCATTAGGCAAAACAATTCCTCGGTTTCACCGCAGGACAGTATTAAAACAATCTTAAAAGATAAAAATCATGAAAGACAGTGAAAACAAAAAGGTAAGTTTTTTGGTCGAAGATGACGACCCGAAAAACGGAATGGATGCAACCCAAGACGGGGCGCAGAACAAAGCCGACAAGTTAAAGAAGCCTATCATTTTTGCCCTTATGGGCGTGGTGTTTCTCGGCTGTATGTACCTCATCTTCAAACCGTCCTCCGATAAGAAAACGGTCGAGGATATTGGTCTGAACGATGCCGTACCGCAGGCAAGCGATGCAGGGCTTCAATCCGATAAGCAAAAGGCTTATGAACAGGAACTGCTCGAACAGAAAATGCAGGAAAAGCGCAATGCGCTCCTGTCACTATCCGACTATTGGAGCGAGGACAGTACCGCCGATCCGGAAGCGGAGCAACTGGATGAGGTTTACGAAGACGGCTACGCTTACGGCGGTGGTACACGCAGGAATAGCAACCCTGCTCTGAACAGTTATCGCAATGCGCAAAGTACGCTGACCTCGTTCTACGACAACAGCGATTACGAAACGCAGGAACTCCGCAAACAGATTGAGGAACTTAAAGAACAGTTGGCAGAAAAAGACGTACCGCCTGTAACAACAATGGAAGACCAACTGGCTTTGATGGAAAAGTCATACGAAATGGCTTCCCGTTACCTGCCACAAACCCCTGCACAGCCGAACAGTACGGACACAATGGTTTCGGCAAGGGGTGCATCGCAAAAGGAGCATTTTGTGGCATTCACTCCCGTAAGGAAAAATACGGTTTCAGCATTGTACCGTGAACCGACCGACAGTGCTTTTTTGGCAAACTGGAACGAAACCCGAAACCGTGGCTTTTATACGGCAGGTGTTTCGGAACAGGTCATACAGCCCAAAAACAGCATCAAGGCGGTGGTACAGGAAACACAGGTCGTGACTGGCGAAAGTGGCGTGCGTTTGCGCCTGTTGGAAACGTCACAAACGCCTGTCCGCTCCATTCCGGCAGGAACGGTACTAACGGCAAATGCCAAGTTTCAAGGTGGCAGATTGCAGTTAAAAGTAACGTCCATCGAATATGAGGGCAACATTATTCCGGTCGATATAACCGTGTACGATGTGGACGGACAGCAAGGGCTATATGTGCCATATTCGCCCGAAATGAACGCCCTAAGTGAGATAGCCTCCAACATGAGCCAAACCTCCGGCACGTCCATTATGATGACACGCTCGGCAGGGCAACAGATGGCAGGCGACCTTTCCCGTGGCGTGGTACAGGGTGTATCGGGTTACTTCTCCAAGAAAGTAAGAACACCCAAAGTAACCGTCAAAGCCGGTCATCAAATTTTCCTTGTTTCAAAAAACTAATGTTCAACTAAAATAAAAACGAAAATGAAAGCAATATTTAAAAGCCTATTGGCAATGGTCTGTTTGACAGTATTTATCACAGGCGCAAATGCACAGCAAGTTGCATCCAATACCACAAAATTGAGTATGGGCAAGGTAGAGCCTTACGAAATGCAGGTGACGTACAGCAAAACCTCGCATCTGATATTCCCGTCCGCTATCCGCTACGTGGATTTGGGCAGTGAATACCTTATAGCAGGCAAAGCCGAAGATGCGGAAAATGTCTTGCGCATTAAGGCAAGCGTAAGAGATTTTGACGAGGAAACCAATTTTTCGGTTATTACGGACGATGGTCGTTTCTACAATTTCAACGTCTTTTACAGCCCTTATCCCTCAACACTGAATTATGATTTGCTGACGATGCAAAAGGCATCGGACAGGGAAAACGGCAACGATGTTCTGTTTGAGGAATTGGGGGGCAATTCTCCGTCACTGGCAGGCTTGCTCATGGAAACGATTTACAAGAAAAACAAACGGATTGTAAAGCATATCGGGTCGAAAAGCTACGGCATACAATTCCTGCTGAAAGGTATCTACGTGCATCATGGAAAATTCTATTTCCATACGGAACTGCGCAACAAAAGCAATGTACCGTTCAATATCGACTTTGTGAATTTCAAGGTGGTGGACAAGAAAGTCGCCAAGCGTACCGTGGTACAGGAAAAGGCAATGCAACCACTAAGGACGTACAAAACACTCGGCGAAATCACGGGCAATACGACCGACCAAAACGTGTTCCTGCTCGACCAGTTTACCATCACGGATGACAAGGTACTCGTGATTGAAATCTTTGAAAAGAACGGGGGCAGACAACAGGTATTGCAGGTGGAAAATTCAGACCTCGTAAATGCCAAGTTGATAAACGATATGCACCTAAAGATTAATTAACCCAAAACGAAAGAACAATGATAAAATACATTTTTGCCGTGGTGCTTGCCATGTGGAGCATCACGGCGGTACAGGCACAGCGAATGCTCCCCAAACAAAAGGGATTGGAAGTAAACGCAGGTATGCTGTCCAAAGAAGTAAGCGACAATTACTATCTGGATTTGACCCTTACCGTGAACGGAAAGAACGGCAATTACTGGATATGGGGTGCGGAGTACACGCATCAGCTCTCGGATTACAGGGATGTACAGATACCGCTCGAAACCTATACGGGCGAGGTGGGTTACAGTCTTCAGCTATTGGGCGATGCACGGAAGACCATCACGCTGAATGCAGGGCTTACAGCCGTGGCAGGTTACCAAACCATCAACCGGAGCGAGGAAATGCTACCGGACGGCTCGACCATTCTTGACAAAGACAATTTTGTCTATGGTACAGGCGGACGGCTCACACTTGAAACGTACCTGTCCGACCGTTTTGTCCTGCTCCTGCAAGGGCGGGCAAAAGTGCTTTGGGGTACGGATTTGAAACAGTTCCGTCCATCGGCAGGGATTGGACTAAGGTTTAACTTTTAAAATGATTTGCAATGAAAACATTAATCAGAAAATACAGGCTTCATTTACAGGCAACGTTTATGCTCTTGGCGATGTTGGTCTGCTCCGTGGTACTAACCTCGTGCGAAAAAGACGAACTCGACATCAGGCAGAATTACCCTTTTGAGGTACAGGTGATGCCTGTACCCAAAGAGGTGACAAACGGGCAGACCGTTGAAATACGGATTTCCGTTCAACGGTCGGGCAATTTCAGCGATGCGAAATACTTTATCCGCTATTTCCAGTTTGACGGACAGGGAGCATTGCGGTATTACAGCGAACCGCCGTATATGCCCAATGATATGTACCTGTTGCCACAGACACAGTTTAGGCTGTATTACACCTCGCAATCCACCGTATCACAGTCGTTTGATATTTGGATTTCGGACAATTTCGGGAACAAAAAACAGATAAGTTTCCAGTTCAACAGCCGTGATTAAAAACAGAAAAATCCTGCCCGATGTGGCGGGATTTTTTCATTTTTTAAGCCTGTTATTCGGTGCTTTTTCGTAAATTCAAAGTGTCGAATTATAATAGCTATCGTTATGGGGGCATCATTGGTTTTAGGCATAATATTTTTGGTTTTAGGTTTGGGTCTGCGTTACTGGATTAACCGCAGGAAGTTTTACAGGCGTAGCCCCACCGGAGCAGAGGGCTTTTCATCTTATGAGAAATCGGTTATTATAAAAACTTCTGAACGTTTGGGCAAATGGATAGCTTATGCTTTGATTATTTTCGGAGTGCTTTTCCTGTGGAGTTATTCAAGGCAGAAAAAGGAAAAAGAAAAGGCATCCCAAAATATGGAAATACAGAACCCACGATAAGTAACCGTAACCACTAAACCTAATCGTATCCACTTAGAACAAGTTTGTATGACAGATATTGAAATCGTCCGTGAGGCAATAGAAATACACGCAGTCCATTATTTTGACACAATAGAAATGTCCGGTACTGTAAAAGCCCAACGAAAAGATAATATTAATTATATTAGTATTGACTTGAATAGTGTAGAATGGGATGGCGATATAGATAAACTACATCAATCGTTAGCAAAATACCTTAGAGGATGGGCGCAAAAGAACGCATCAAATTTCAACGATTATATTGCAATCTCGTTATTGACTATTGAATATCTTTTGCCCGAAAAAGATAGCACTATACAAAACCAATCTAAACCTTTAAAACTGTTTTATCTTCCCTCTTATTTCTCACGTAAGAAAGGTGACAATAAAAGCTATTCATGGATGATGCGAAAATTCCTATCAGTTTGGCATAATATCATTTTAAGAAACATCATTATCATGGGTATTCCAACCATCTTGTTAATTGCAATAAGCGTTTGTAGAATACAGACCGATAGTGAGTTTCAACAACGGCTTTCAAAATCTTACGACTATATAAATGTAGCAAGTGGAATTATCGCATCCTTTGTTTTGGGTTTTTTAATCAATAAGGTTATTACAATACGACAAGATAAACTGAAATACACTAAAACAATCCGAGTTCTCTCTAATAAACTAACTTATTTTAGAAAGATTTGTTTTAACCTTGCACGAGACCATAATTTTTGGACTAAAAGCAATCCTCTTTACAAATCCTATGAGTATGCCAATTCTATAAAGAATGATATAACATTTGAAGAATATTTTTACCCAAACTATGATGACGATATTGAATATGCAAAGTATCGTTCTTTTTACCGAGACGATGTATCTCATAGCGTAGTATCATTGGTGCTTCAACTTCACATGATGGCTGATGATGCTTTTTTACATTCGGGATTGACATACACGGAGTTTCCACCAAACTACATTTATTCTCATAAGGAAATGGAAGACATTGCTTTATTTAGCGATGCGAATAAAATTTGGTATTGCTGTTCAGAGGTAAAAGTATTCCCCGAAAACTTCCCAAACTCATACTACCCGAATGAAATAATCGAGGATATTAATCGCATATACCCTAAAAATAAAATTAAAGCTCTTTCAAGAGAAAACTTGAAAGAAGTTAGCTTAGATTTTCAATACAGGATTATTCCTCGCCTTTATAATTTGACTAAAGCTGTTGATGCTGATTTGCCTTTGACAATTCGATATTTTATGACAACTTTTTCTTTGCTATTAGGTTTTGGGTTAATCATTCCAACTCTAATGTACATTTTTTATTGATGGAACTTATGCCTTTATGAGCATCTTTGTTGCGATGGGAATTATTGGACATATATTACTTACCCTTAAAGCTGTATTGGCGACAGAAAACTCATTAGATAGACAATCTGATTATTTGTAAAAGGGAATTAGTTACATACAAATTACGCAAAGGGTGGTTTAGGGTTGTGTAAAACAATCTACATCATTATCTTTGATATTAGAAAATATTATAATCTTAAAGTGTTTTTGCTTTAAGTCTCGACATTAAAAACTGGTAATTTTTAGACCCCGAGACAATAAGTAAGAACGCTCATGCCATAGGCGTGGGCGCTCTCTTATTCGGTGGTCGGGCGTACCAGTGCCTTAATGTCGATAAGTGTAGTTGCCTGCGCTTTTTTATTGCAGGTCGCTACTTTAAAAACAGATGTTATGAATACTGGAAAAGACAACAGCAACAATGTCTGTGTAGCGGTCATAGATGACAATGCACAGCTTCGGGATATGTCTGTAAAGCAACTTGAAAAATCGGGCTATACGGTATTGTTCCAAACAGGTAACGGGCAGGAAGCCTTGCAAAAGTTAAAAGAGCATGACGGGTGGCCGGATGTCTTTATCATCGAGGAAGACTTTGCCACCGCTAAACTTTTGCTCGAAAAGCATCCCGATTTGAAAGTCTTGATTTCAAGTACAGAGGATGACGACAAAAGTGTAACGGATATGCTAAAGGCAGGTGTTTCGGGGTATGTCTTGAAATTTGCCGACCCCGAAGAAATGGTGACAGCCGTCGAAGCATTGAGCGGAAACAAAAAATATTTCAGTGTGGGGATTAGCCGGATAGCAACGGAATATTTTAAAAGTCAATGAGAATTATTTAATCATAATATCTTTTCTTCAACCATAAACTTGCCCTTACCAACAGTATCAATACAGGTACTTCGACAAGTGGGCCGATAACGCCCACGAATGCCTGTGGTGAATGAATACCGAATACGGCAATGGCTACGGCTATTGCCAATTCAAAATTGTTTCCTGTCGCTGTAAATGCTATGGAAGCATTCTTGTCATAAGGAACATTCAACGATTTACTTATAAAGAAGCTCACGAAAAACATCAGTACAAAATAGACGATTAACGGTATCGCTATTTTTATCACGTCCATTGGCAACTCCAATATTTTGTCGCCTTTCATACTGAACATCAGTACAATGGTAAACAGTAAAGCGTACAATGTAACAGGCGATATTTTGGGTGCAAATTTCCTGTTATACCATTCGACACCCTTTGATTTAACAAGGGTATATCGGCTAACAAAACCTGCCACAAAAGGAATACCCAAGTATATCAATACGCTTTCGGTTACATCTTTCATTGATACGCTTACATTGAAATTGGCTAATCCTAATTTATTAGGCAATACGTTTATAAAAAGCCAAACCAAAAAACTGTAACTCAATATCTGAAAGATGCTGTTCAATGCGACCAATAATGCTGTATATTCCCTGTTGGCTTTTGCCAAATCACTCCATACGATGACCATAGCGATACATCTTGCCAAACCTATTAAAATCAGCCCTGCCATATAATCGGGTTCATTCCGTAAAAACAAAACGGCTAAACCGAACATCAGTACCGTACCGACCACCCAATTGAGCAACAAGGATATGCCGATTACCTTTTTATCCTTAAATGCTTGGGGCAATAGTGAATAATCGACTTTTGCCAATGGCGGATACATCATCAGTATCAAGCCGATTGCCAACGGAATATTGGTCGTACCTATGGACAAGCTGTCTGTTACATCAGAGATATTGGGAAAGAAATATCCCAACGCTACGCCTACCGCCATTGCAAGGAATATCCATAGGGTAAGGTAATGGTCAAGGAATTTTAGTTTTGGTTGCATCGGTTATCTGTTAATCATTGAAAAAACATAAAACATTTCGGTAGCTATCTGCAAACTTCTTTCTACATATACCTTTGCCTGCTCTGCTGTGCCGTCTGAAATCTTCGGGTCTTCAAATGTAATCGGTATTCGTTTTTCTGCACCTGCGATAAAAGGACAGCCACCGTCTGCCTGTGAACAGGTCATAATGGCTGTGAATGCCGATACAGGATTGAAAGGACTGTCGTACTTTTTTGAGAAACCGATTATCGGCAGGGCATTTTCACTGTACTTAATAGCATAAACAGGGTTGTCCGTTTCGGAAATTTTGAAAACAGAAAAGCCCTGTTTAACCAATGTTTCTACAACTTTCGGGAACAGTGCCGTTTCTTCCGTACCACCGGAATAACAAAATACTTTTGGTATATTGTAATATGTACTCGCTACCTGCGCCCAGACCTGTGACAAATGGCTTCGGCGTGAATTGTGTGTACAGATAAAATTTAGGCTTATTTCCTCTCCGTTGTTCACCTTTTGCTGTACGAAATCTACCAATGGTTGCAATACGGTTTTGCGTTCTTCACTGATATGCTGATTAGAAACAATTTCGTCAATCGTTCCGGTTAAATCTTTATACATACTGATTGGTTTTTATATTTTAGCAACAACCCGAATTTGGTGTACAGCAAGTACTGTTCAGCTCCGACAACTTTATCTTTTGCTTTTCGGCAGGAATACCACAGGCATCGGTTGCCAAGCAAGCGGTCTGTTTGTTCTTTAGTACAAAATGGTTTCCGTTAAAATCCAAATCGTATTTGCCAATCGTTTCACTTTGATATTCCACTTCTATTTCAGCATCTTCAATACCCAATTTTTCTTCGGACAGTTTGATGATGTTCAGTAATTTGGTCGGTTTTAATCGGTGTTCATAATCGTTGGCGTTCCATAATTGGAAATTGATAACGTTTTCATTTCTGATAGTTCCGCCACAGTCAATAAAATGTTTGGTAATGATGCCTACTTCTGTAACGTGGAAATGTTCGGGTACAAATTTTCCGTTCTCTAACTGAAATTCAACATTATCCAATGTTGGTAAAATTTCCTTGATATTTGATAGTTTCATAAAAATAAGATTTGAAATTTATATTAAATGATATATTGCAATATTACGATGTTAAGGATTAAAAAAATACTACGGACAACAACTTGTTACAGTTACCTCTTGATTGAAAAATGTATTAAATTCTTCTTGAATTTGTTTCCACAGTTTTTCATCAATACAATAACAAACGGATTTACCATCAATTGTTCCGTGGATGATACCTATATTCTTTAACTCTTTTAAGTGCTGTGAAATTGTAGCCTGTGCCAATCCCAACTCATCGACCAAATCATTACAGATACAGGCTTTTTGATTGATGATATATTGAATAATGGCAACTCTTGCTGGATGTCCTAAAACTTTAAACAAAGAAGCTAATTTGTTCTGTTCGTCCGTGAATATTTCTGTTTTAGTAAGCCCCATATTTTATATTTTTCTTATCGCAATATTACGATAATAATTTTAAACTTAGAAAAAGTTCAGTAATTTTTTTTTCAATCCCAATCTTAGGTTTCTTTGCTACTTTCTTTTTCGTCTCAACTCACAAAAGAAAGTAGTCCACTACGATACAACCTGTTTGGAAATGCAGATGTGTTGGCATTGTGGAGCAGAGCATTTAAAAAAGGGTTGTTCCTCTTTCTACAAAAAGGCTGTTCCGACCATCGGGCGGATCTGCGTTTTTGCCGTCCGGTTTTTCGGGTAAAACAAAGGGAACGGCGAACCGCTCCCAAATTTTAAGCCCGTCTATATCTACAACTTTAAAAGCGGTGTTTTACAGCCTTTCTCATAGTTGATTTTGTACCCGTTGGATTGGATAATACCCTCTAATAAATTCCTCGCCTTTGTAGCTTCCCAATCGTCTATTTTGGTCATGTCCATATAATGCAATTTTTCAAACTGCTTTACCATTACGGCAATTATCAGTAATGCCCTATATTCCGTTTTATCTGCAAGATTGCTCATTTTCCTTTGATTTTAGTTGTACCAATTTTTCGTATATATCACGCCAATACTTTTGCCTTTCCTTGTCGCTCTCTACTGGTGGGATATGGTGCATATCCTTAAAATTTTCTGCCTGTTCGATGGCTTTGTCAAGGTCGGTAACTTCTTTTTTCCGTCCGTCTAAATCTATTATGTATAGCATCGTTCAATTATTTACGGGCGACCATCTTAACGGTCGCCCAGGGAATTACTTAGTTACAATCATTTTATCATGTCCGAAAAGCAAGTGTATTGCTTCTTTCATCTTCGGGCTACATTCTTCCCTGTCCGCATATTCAATGAGGCAGTTTGTTAAAAATATGGCATTGTAGCCGTCAAATAACTGGTCGGAAAACACCCGTGTACTACGGTGTAACATGACGTTATACCGCTTCAAAACCTGTTCGGTATTACTGACTAAGGCATACCAAAAATCGGCGGTTATAAGCGTTTTATCAGCCCAAATACTGCGTATATATTCCTCCTGCTCTCTGAAACGTTCTGTTTCCTGCTGTACAAAGGCGGTCAAGTCTTTAAGGTTTTGGGGGAATAGCTTAGCAAGCAAATACCCTCTTTCTACGTTGTTCATTTCGTTTAATGCTTTCATGTCGTTATACTGTTTTAGTGTTAATCTTCTTCAATTTTATAATGGCACATTCGGGGCAATGCTCGGCGGTGGTTATCTGTTGTATTGCGCCTTTTTCACCGCTTAGCGATACTACTTTTATCCGTATCATGCCCGTATCATGTTTTAGGGTCGCTCTATAAGTTTCTATTATCATGACTTTGATTTTTGATAGGCGACCACCTTTGCAGGCGGTCGCCTGTGGGTTAGGAATTGTAAAATACATGACCGCTATCGCTCCAATAGTCACCGCTAAACAGGTCACGGGCATAAGCCTCATAATCGAAGTACGTTTTTGCAAATTCGGGCAAATCCATTTGCTCTACCTGTTCATAGGCAAAATCTTCCTCGTCCTTGTATTCGCCTATATAGTCATCGTCAAAGTCGCTTATTAGGTCGTTAATATCGCCCTCGGATAGCTTACGGTGTCCATTGTTGCACCATATTAGGAATGCTTCTTTTCGGGTTTCGTCCATGTCTTCCAAAGCCTCCAAAACCTCAAATATGTTGTCGCTTATCCAACATTCGCCGATTAAGCCGTTCGGGATATTCTCGTAATCTTGGAACATAAATTCGGGGTCTTCCTCGTCATCGTGCAACTCCCTGCAAGCATCGTAAAATTCGTCTTTGTCCGCATAGTCGGAGAGCGTTAACCATTCCCCGAAGATTGAACCGTCATTATATTTTCCGTATGTGCCGACATATACCCTTGCTTCCGATGTGTTTATTTGATGTGTCATTTCTTTACAGTTTTGAATTAATTTTTTTGATTTATTCGGCAATGAGAGGTGGTGCTGTTGTTTTGTTTCAATACTATTTCCAATGCTTATAATCCTCATGCCTGACATTTTTTTTATTCGTGTAAAGAGCCGGAGTATGCTGTGTTTCGTTTCGGGAGCATCAAAGGTTAGTGTTTAGCAGGCACAAGGTTTTGGGAAAAAAATACTACCCATAGGTGGAGATTTTTTTTACAAACTTGTCTTGACCTTTTGCCTGCGTTAAGAACACGGACATACCTTTGCTCCATGAAACGTGAACAACAGGCATACTCGCTTTTTAGGCATAACCAAACGTGGAAGTAATGAGGATAGCATTGCCGAAATAGTTCTAAACAGGCAGACTATGCCAAGTAATTCAACCCAAAGACACAATCCAATATCCACTCCATCAGTGCAATAAGTTTGTCTGTGCGGATTAATCCGTATGGTTAACAGGCAAAAATCAGTTGAAGATGGAGAAAGAAAAAGCGAACGATTTAACACCCGAAAGAGTTGTACAAATCTTGAAAAAGAAAGGAACAGAGGTCGATATAGAGGAAGCAAAAACCATCTTGGAATTTGTCAAGAAGATAGCTCACATTGCAGTTAACCAGTATCTAAGAGGAAAACTTTAATCTAATGAACAAGGAAAACTGTTGTGATGAGAAAGGCAGATTTATACATACGTGTATCGACAGACGAGCAGGCGGACAAAGGATATTCGCAACGAGACCAAGAAGACCGATTAAGAAAATATTGTGAGATAAAAGGTATTCCGGTAAGGGATGTGTACATAGAAGACCATTCGGCAAAATCTTTTAAACGTCCAGAGTGGCAGAAATATTTATCTAACCTACGCAAAACAAAGAACAACAAAGCGGGGTCAATAATACTATTTACGAAATGGGATAGGTTCAGCAGAAACGCAGGGGATGCCTACCAAATGATTAACCAGTTACGTACACATGGCGTTGAACCTGTGGCAATAGAACAGCCCTTAGACCTTACCATTCCCGAAAATAAAATCATGCTTGCGTTTTACCTTGCTTCGCCGGAAGTGGAAAACGACAGGCGTGCATTGAACGTTTTTCACGGAATGCGCAGGGCGAAAAAAGAGGGGCGTTATATGGGTACTGCTCCATTGGGATATGTCAACAAGATAACAGAGGGCAAAAAGAAATTCATTGCCCCACATGACTTTGAAGCCCCCCTTTTGAAATGGGCGTTTGAACAAATCGTTGCCAACAATTTCAATACGGAACAGATTTGGAAAATGGTTCGGGAAAAAGCCGATGGAAAAGGTCGTTTCAGCAAAAATAATTTTTGGGTAGCCGTCCGAAACCCATTGTACTGTGGCAAAATATTCATTCCTCCCTACAAAGAGGAAAAGGGATATTTTGTCAAAGGACAACATGAGCCATTAATCAGCGAAAAGACGTTTGCGGATGTACAGGATATTCTCGATGGGAGAAAACGGGTTGTAAAACCTAAAATCGTGGCTATGGACAATCTACCGCTTAGAGGGTTTCTCAAATGTCCTAAATGCGACCGTATGCTGACCGGAAGTGCCTCAAAGGGAAAGATGGGCAATTACTATTATTATTACCATTGTAGTTCTGCCTGCGGAACAAGGTTCAAAGCTGAACCTGCTAATGAGGCTTTCTTAAAACAATTACGGTATATGTCGCCAAAAGAGGGAATGGTTGATGTTTTTATCGAAGCCTTTATTAAAGACTTCAATAACAAAACCAAAGCTCAAAATACCGAACGGGCAAATATCATTGGTGAGATTGATGCGTTGAACAAACGCTATCAAAATGCACTTTTAAAGAATGCAGATGGAGAAATGGCAGACGATGATTTCCAAGAAGTAAAGAAATTGACCAAAGGAAAGATTGAGGTTTTGGAACGAAGATTAAATGACTTGGCAGTGGTCGGAACAGAGATTAAGGATTTGGTAGCATCTACCTTAAAAAAGGTCGCAAACATTGATAGACGCTATGAAAACGGCGATATTGAGGAAAAAAGGGTTATAGTGAGTTCGATGTTCCCCGATTTTTTGGAATTTGACGGAACAAGACATCGAACTCCGAGACTAAATTCTGCGATTGCTCTTATTTATCAGAATAACAGCAAGTTACAAGGCAAAAAAAATGGGACAAGTCTATCATTTTTAGACTTGTCCCAAGAGGTGATTCCGCTGGGGCTCGAACCCAGGGCCCCAACATTAAAAGTGTTGTGCTCTACCAACTGAGCTACGAAATCTCCGAGGGAGTCCTTAAAGGACAACCGTTTTCCCGTTTGGGAGTGCAAATATAGATTTATCGTGCTATTGCACCAAACTTTTGTCAAAAAAAGTTCAACTTTTTTCAGGAAGGCAGCTTTTCAAAAGTATAGCCTGCTGCCTTTAAACGTTTAATCAGTTCGTCCAGCCTATCATACAGCTTATCTCTCCGCCTTTCATCGGTACCTAGGTGAATTAAGAGCATATTCCCATTAAACCCTGATTTATTTTCAAGGGTAAATAAACGATTCAATATTTCATCGCTGGTACGATAGTTCGCCAACTCAGGATAAGTGTAATCAGCATTGGTAAAAGTACCAGGTGTAAAATTCACCAGCTTTAGGCACAGCTCTTCTGTCCATTGTGCTATGTTATAATTATACCATTCGTAAGATGGCAGGTAATAAGCGCCTGTTTTAACTCCCAGCTTTTCCAACGCCTTCAATGAGTTTTGCAGATCTGTCCGGAAAGAGTCCCTGGTTACCAGCAAGGAATCGCGGTTACTCCAATCAGCATATAATAAATGTTTATCAGAATGTGAGCCTATATAATGCCCGCCAGCATTCAGTTTTTTTATAATTGGATGGAAAGCGGGATTTCTCAAAAAATCGCCGGTAAAAAAGAAATTACCTTTTACGCCGTTTTTATCAAGTGCATTCGCTATTACATTTCCGCCTTCTCCAAACTCATGCGCCGAAAACAAAAGATAAATATTCTTTTTATGGCTGTTAATCTTAATAACAGCGCCCTCTTTATCTACCTCCTCCAGCACCTCTTTTTTACCTGTTGCCATGGCTGCTAAATAATAGCTGAGGCTGGCCGTGCCATCCATTGTAGGCTCATTGGTTGAATAGTCACCAAAATCATCGTGATAAACCACTTGCTCCGACTGGAAGGCGGCAAACTCATCCGGATGGTACAGCTTAATTCCAATCAGCTTATTCCAAATGCTGCCATACACAGGCCCATCCACCAGGCCGCCAGAAATGCTGTGCTTATATAAATAAGTGAATGCCGAATGCGGATCTTTGGGCGTTACACCCGTAAAAGGCAAATCGCAGATCATACTGGTACCCCAGGGATTGCAGCCCAGCAGCCAATCACGCATTGCGGCTTCTTCTACATCAAAGCGTGTATCACCTGTCAGCATCTTATACAAATGCACCTGGGTTAAAATACCCACCAAAAGGTTGTTAGAGCACCAGATAAAAGGCACTCCATTTAAAAAAGGATTTGTTTTTCCGCGATTAATAACCCTTTCAATACCCTTTCGCATAAAAGAAAGATATTCCTGCCTGTGCTCTTTGTCCAGCGTTGCGCCGAGGTAATGCCCCAGGTTCACAAAGGGATACCATTGGTAATGATTCGCGCTATCGGCTCCCATCCACGGTGTTACAGGCTCCTGCCGGGCAAAGCGAATACCCTCTGTAAGATACTTTTTGTCCTTTGATAAAAGATATAAAGAAAGAGCGGCCAGCTCCATATCATCTGCATCATTATCCTCCGCATATATATACGGTGCTTTTACCGACAGTGTTTGTGTATTGCCGGGATACTTCTTTCCAAAAGCATAGGCATCCGCAGCTTTTTGCTCGAGGTTTTTTGCAAAAGCAGGATAAAATTTTTTCATTACAACGGCTCCCAGCGCAAAAGCCGAAGCAAACTTTCCGGCGGAAGAGGCTACACCTTTTGTCTTGTTTTTATACTTTTCGCCCTGTGGCTGGCCGGTTATAAAATAAACAGGACGGGCCAGGCCCTTATCAGCGCTATATTTCACGCTATCCTTTGTGGGCAGCCTCAATCCTGCATGGTCCCTGTCATCGGCCAGCTGGTTATAATATTCGTCTTTTGCCGGGTTCATTTTTACCAGCCAGTCCAGCCCCCACTTTGCTTCGTCTATTATATCCGGTATGCCGTTAGCACCCTCATTTCCGGCAGCGTCATAAAAATCAGCAAAGCGCGCGGGGTTTTGCATATAAGCAAACATCATCTGGTAAGTGGCATTGGCCGATGTGGGCAAATATTGCAGATAGTCCGATGCATCGTGCCAGCCGCCAGCTACATCTATATAAGAAGAGTCTTTTTTTTTGTCAGGGTGATATACTATAAATCCATCCTGGGTATGACAACTGTCTTTCAAAAAAGGATTATACTTACTACGTTGCTGCCGCATATACCGTAATATAAAATCTGCAGCACCATCATATACCTTATCATCAATCCTGAATATGGAAGATGTTATATTTCCAGCCTTCAGGTAGTAGAGCCCATTCACCCGGAAATCTGAAAAATCAAGTCGCCAGCTGCTTTCAAATGCACCCCACTCACCGAAGCGTTTAATGCGACTGCTATTTAGAACATCCTTACCGGTAACGGCATCAACCAACACAAAACCAGTGCAGTTGATATCTTCCTTTGCCACAAGAACAGCTTGCTTTACTTCCCTGGTAACATAGCCCAACTGGTTTACCCTGATCCATGCCTGTTGTGCATGGCAAACTATATTAACGGCAATAGCCATAAACAGTAAAAAAATACAACGCATATAAAACAAGCTTCTGATAAATACCTGTGAATTTACAAAAAATGATAGCGCCGTTCATTATTGATTTTTTGCCTATTTATAAGTAGGTTTGCTAAAATCAACTGATCCTTATTTAATGAATGTGCATTTTAAAGATAAAGTAGCTGTGGTTACCGGCGGCACAGACGGAATTGGAAAGGCCCTGGTAACTGCTTTACTAACTTACGGAGCTAAAGTGGCCACCTGCAGCCGCAGCCACGACAAACTGTATGCGCTGCAGGCTACACACCCTTCCCTACCCCTGCATACACTGGTTGCTGATGTAAGTAAAGAGGCTGACTGTAAACGATTCATTGAATCCACCCTGAGCGTTTACGGTAAAATAGACCTGCTTATTAATAATGCAGGCATTAGTATGCGGGGACTTTTTAAAGACCTGGAGCTGGAAGTTATTAAAAAGGTGATGGACATCAACTTCTTTGGAGCCGTTTATTGTACAAAGTTTGCATTGCCAGCGCTTATTGAAAACAAAGGCACCATTGTTGGTATTTCATCTATTGCGGGCTACAGGGGCCTTCCGGGACGTACAGGCTATTCTGCCAGCAAGTTTGCCCTGCAGGGTTTTCTTGAATCTTTAAAAACCGAATTAAAAGATGACGGCGTGCATGTAATGTGGGTAAGCCCCGGCTTTACCGCTTCTAAAATCAGGGATCATGCACTGAATGATAAAGGAGAGCAGCAAAAGGAAAACCCAATGGATGAAGGCAAGATGATGAGCGCAGAAGCATGCGCGCAGCATTTGCTCACAGCGGTTGTTAAAAAGAAAAGAACCTTAGTGCTTACACTCACCGGTAAAGAAACTATTTTCCTGAATAAATTCTTCCCCGCACTTGCAGATAAACTGGTGCACAAGTTCTATTTCAGAAATAAACAGTTGGTCAAATAGCATAAAACAGTTAACTCATAGCTATTATCCATCAACTATTGATTAAAAAAGGATAAATTGCGCAGCAAAAATCGTTACACGCAGATCGGCACTAACTTATAATGAACTTTGTAACACTTACATCAGATATCGGGCATAACGACTACCTTATAGGGGCCATAAAAGCTCAACTGCTGCAAGCCGGGCCGGATCTGCAATTAATTGATATTTCTCACAATATTGTACCTTTCAACTTCCCACAGGCATCTTATGTTTGCCGGGGCGCGTTCAAAAACTTTCCAGAGTTTACGTATCATATCATCCTGGTAAACCTGTTTGATAAAAAGCCTAAAAACCTGCTGTTGGCTTTTCATAAGAATCAATATATTTTTTGTGCAGACAATGGCCTGCTGAATATGATACTGGAAGAAAAGCCAGACATGGTAATGGGCATCAAACTGGAAAAAGGTGCTAATAAGAATACCCTTTACTGTACCAAAGTAATTGCAGAAACCATTACCCGGCTTTCCAATGGTGAGTCTATACAAAAGATAGGTATCCCGGATGTAAGCTTCATTGAAAAAAATCCTTTGCTGCCTATAGAAAACAGTAACTTTATTGAAGGCCAGATCATCTTCATCGATAATTTTGAGAACGTAGTGGTAAACATTACCCGGAAACAGTTTGAAGAACAACGCCAGGGACGCTCCTTTAAAATTGTTTTTTTAAGAGATGAAGTGATCAATAAGATCAGCGAGTCTTATGCCGATGTACCGGAAGGAGAAAAGTTAGCTCTGTTCAACAGTGCCGATTATCTTGAGGTAGCCATCAATAAAGGCAATGCTGCCGGGCTTTTCGGGCTGAAAGGATATTCGGAAAGGGCGGGCCGTTCTTCAGCTATTATACAGAACCGGCTTCTTTATCAAACCGTGAAGGTTTATTTTGAGTAATTTTTGAGAGTTGAAAATACTGTTAATAGCACATCATATTATATACCCAGTTCTAAACTGTCAATCATTTCTTTGAGTTCATTAGGCTTTAGGTCGGCTTTTTCACCTTTATCATAAATGGTAAGTAGATAAACAGTTCCCATTTGTTCACGATTTATTTTATTTTTCTTCGTACTTACAAAAGTATCGTTTTCAATATACAGATAAGTAATAACCCTTGCCCCACCATTTTTCCCCTTGCCTTTGCTACCGATAGCCAAACGGATTTTATAGCAGTTGTTGCCGATAAAAACATCCAGTTCAGGGTTTTCAATAATTCCCGCAATCAGTTCAGCAAACTCATTTTTAAGCGAAGGGAATTTTTCGCCAGCCGTTTGAGTTCTTTTTCAAACCGGTAGGTAGGAATAATGCTATAACTCATTTAGAAGCTCCTGAGCTGTTCTTAATTTTAGTTTACCCCTGTTTATAAGCGTACCTGTTCGGCAGCTTCTTTAAGGTCATCCCAAAGCTTAACGGCAGCCACAGTCATAGGTTTGGCCCTCTTTACAAAAGAAAGGCTTTTTAGCACTTTCATTATCTTTATTTTTAAAACGCCGATGGTTTTAGCCTCAGGCCAAGCGTTTCCTCCAAACCAAATATCAGGTTCATGTTATGAACAGCCTGTCCGCTGGCGCCTTTTAACAGGTTATCCAAAGCCGAATGAACCACTAACTTGTTACCTGCTTTTTCTAAATGAACAACAGCTTTATTGGTATTTACTACCTGTTTTAAAAACACAGGGGTTCTGCTAACCTGTGTAAACGGATGTTCTTCATAAAATTCTTCAAACAGGGGGAACAGTTCTTCTAAAGAAAGATCTGTTGCAATAGTAGAGCTCACAAAAATACCCCTTGTAAAATCACCTCTCCAGGGAACAAAGCTTAGTTCAATATCAGTACCTGGCTGTAACTGGTGCAAAGACTCTCCTATCTCCCCCAAATGCTGATGCGTTAAGGTTTTATAGGCCTGGATATTGTTGGCACGCCAGCTAAAATGTGAGGTAGCGCTTAAGGACTGTCCTGCACCGGTGCTGCCCGTGATACCTGTTGTATAAATATCCTTCAGTAAACCTGCTTTGGCTAAAGGCAATAACCCTGACTGGATGGTAGTGGCAAAACAGCCGGGATTAGCAATATTATGGGCAGCAATGATAGCGTCTTTATTCAGCTCTGGTAAGCCATAAACAAAGGTGCGACCTATAGCCTCCTGTACCCTGTCTTTCTCCAAGCGAAAGTCATTAGCCAGGTCGATGATCTTAACAGCATCGGCTATTTTATTTTCCTGTAAAAACCTGGTAGACTCGCCATGTCCCAGGCAAAGAAATAAACAATCAATGTCCTGAGCCTCTCCCCCACCCTCTCCAAAGGAAAGGGAGTTGCTGAACTTCAGCTTTGTATCACCAATCAGGTCCTTATGCACTTCATACACATATTTACCGGCATTACTGCGGCTGTGAATAAAGCTGATATGTACTTGCGGGTGATTAATAAGCAACCTTATCAATTCTCCACCTGTATAGCCTGCCCCGCCTATAATTCCTACGTTAATCATTTCAATCTTTTTTAGATGACAGCTGAGAGATGACGGGTGACAGCAACAACAGCATGTCAACACTCAACTATCCTCCGTGAATGTTATACAGCTTCTCAAAAATAGTTTATCAACAACAGATAAGAGCAATCGGTCCACTGTCATCTATCCTCTGTCATCTGTCAACTATTTTCAGAACTCGCTGGCGTTCTTCTGTTGCACCCCTTCTTTTACCAAATGATAAATACCTACCTGGTTTCCAAAAATACGGGTAAATCCTTTTACATCATCGCCGGTAAACCCTGCGTTCATTTCTCCATAACTTCCGAAAGCGCTGCTCATTAAGTCATAATCGCTTTCTATACCTATGATCTCGTAACGATAAGGATGCAGCTGAATGAACACTTTTCCTGTTACATTGCGCTGGCTGCTTTCAAGATAAGCTTCTATATCGCGCATAACAGGGTCCAGCATCTGTCCTTCGTGCAGCCATGTTCCGTAGAACTGGGATATCTGATCTTTCCATTGCAGCTGCCATTTGCTTAGCACATGCTTTTCCAAAGCATGGTGGCCTTTGATAATAAGTATAGGCGCTGCCGCTTCAAAACCTACACGCCCCTTAATGCCAATAATAGTATCTCCTACATGTATATCGCGGCCAATACCATAAGGTCCCGCAATGGATTGTAAGTATTGAATAGCCCCGGTGGGGTGATCAAAAGACTCATTATTGACTTTCACCAGCTCTCCTTTATTAAACTCAAGCGCCACTTCTTCGCTGCCGGTTTTGGTAACCTGTGTAGGCCACGCTTCTTCGGGAAGCGTTCCTTTTGACTGAAGCGTTTCTTTACCACCCACGCTTGTACCCCAAAGCCCTTTATTAATTGAATACACTGCTTTCTCAAAATTCATTTCCACGCCTTTGCTCTTCAGGTATTCTATTTCTGATTCGCGGCTCAGCTTCATATCGCGTATAGGAGTAATAATTTCTGTACCGGGAGCAATGATATTAAGCACCATATCAAAACGTACCTGGTCATTACCCGCGCCGGTGCTGCCATGCGCCACTGCATCTGCATTAATTTTTTTGGCATATTCGGCAATATGCAGCGCCTGGCTCAACCTCTCGGCCGATACGCTTAAAGGATAGGTATTATTTTTAAGTACGTTGCCAAATACAAGGTACTTAACTATAGAGTCATAATAATTTTTAACGGCATTAACTGTTTTATGCGATTTCACACCCAGCTTTTTGGCGTGTGCCTCAATATCGGCCAGCTCTTTTTCACTAAAGCCACCTGTATTTACAATGATGCTGTAAATCTCATAGCCCTTTTCTTCGGTCAGATACTTAACACAGAAGGTGGTGTCTAAACCGCCACTGAAACCCAAAACAACTTTTTTGCCCATCTGATAATAATATTTTAATGAAACAGTGAATTAAAAAATACTTTAATGGAAGAACCACGGCCGCCGTTCTTTTCTTTCCTGCGGAAAGGTTTTAAAAACTTCCATTGTTTCAGCCGCAACAATCTT
>JAPUDO010000075.1 GCA_027493055.1 Niabella sp.
CACCAGGTCAATAATCACATTTTTGATCTTTTCAATAATGCGGCTTTTTTTATCGTCAATGACCTGAAATCCTAATGATACAAGAGCTTCATCCAAAGCATTCCTTTCTTTAGATGTGAGTTCTTTTTTAAGGGTCACTTCTCCCAGCTTTATATTTGTAGCCTTTATACCCAGTTTGTCAAGTTCATTCTGGACCACCATAATGCAACGGTTACAAACCATATTTTTGATAAACAATGTATTCATATCCTGCTAAATCTAAGTTCTAAATAGGTTGAACCTGTAAATCTACTATTATTCCGAGTAAGTCTGCAACTGTTTACGGTAGTTGATAAGGATGGTGGGTTTGGATATAAAACCAATAAACTTTTCCTGCGCATTAAGTACCGGTAAATACCAGGCATCTGTTTTATCAAACTTTTCAACAACCTCCAGCATATCTTCGTTTTCATACACTATTGCCGGAGGTATTTTCATAAGACTGGAAATACTAAAGGATTCCGGATCACCGGCAAAAATGACAGGCCTTAAATCATCTATTGTTATCATACCCGAGAATTTACCTGAAGCGTCCATAACTGCAAAAACATTCTTGCTGCCTGTTTTTACCATACCCAGCAATTTACTTACAGGCGCATCTGTCAAAATAACCTGCGGATTTTTATCAATCATATCAGTTACCTGGAGCCTGGTAATAAGGTTCCTGTCATGCTCGTGAGTAAAAATCTTCCCTTCATCGGCCAGTTTTTTTAAGTCGGGAGATACCGGAGAAAAGCGCTTGGCCACCAGGTAAGAGATTACGGATACAATCATCAGCGGGATAAACAGGTCGTACCCAAAACTGGATTCAGCAATCAGGAATATAGCAGTAAGGGGCGCATACAAAACGCCGCTCATTACACCGGCCATACCTGCCAGCACCAGGTTGGTCTCTGGCACATTGCTCAATCCCATGAGCTTGCAAACCTGGGCAAAGAGATAGCCTAATGTACCACCGGCAAATAAAGAGGGTGCAAAATTGCCACCGTTACCACCACTAAAGATAGTAATAGGCGTTGCAAAGGCTTTAAGCAGGCAAATAAGTGCCAGGAAAACAATGATGGACCATTCCTTAAACTCAAAATAACGGAAGAAGCTATTGTTAATTACAAACTGAACATGGCCGTTGGTAAAGGATTTGATCACATCATAACCTTCGCCAAAAAGCGGGGGCAGTAACACGCATAATAAAGAGAGCGCTGCACCTCCAGCCATAGCCCGTTTCATCTTTGAAAGATGAAGCCCTTTTATGAAGTGCTCCACTTTTTGAGCTACCACAACGAAATACCTTGCATAGAATGCAGTAAGCAGGCCTAATGCCAGGTAAAAAAGAATATTATTATAATTAAACGGCTCACGGGTATGGAAGCGGAACAACACATCTTCCTGTAATATTACTTTCGACACCAGGCTGCCGCAAACAGCTGCCACAACCAAAGGAACAAAATCTGAAAAAACCACGCCTGTGAGTAATATTTCAAACGCAAACATGATCCCCGCTATCGGAGCGTTAAATGCAGATGCAATGCCCGCAGTAGCTCC
Organism: Niabella sp.; assembly: GCA_027493055.1. Taxonomy (GTDB): domain Bacteria; phylum Bacteroidota; class Bacteroidia; order Chitinophagales; family Chitinophagaceae; genus Niabella. The sequence continues at coordinate 1,582 of JAPUDO010000075.1, forward strand.
TGCCGCTAGCAGTAAAGTTCTTTCTTTATAACTCAGTTTATAGGTTTGAGCAAAATTTGACCCTATAGCTGATCCTGTAACTGCAATAGGACTTTCCAGGCCAGCCGAGCCACCCAACGCCACAGTTACGGCACTCTGTATTACCTGTGAATACATTTTTACGGGAGAAACAATACTTGAATTACGGGCAATTTCATAAAGAATAGCCCCGATACCTTTTCTGTCCTGGCCTTTAAAAAAAGTCAATACAATTGCGGTAGTAAGCACAATACCCAGAAAAGGAAATATAATGTAAAAGAAAACCTGGTATCCGAAGTGTATCTTATGAGTGATCAGGTAGTGAATATAATGAACAAGGATCTTAAGTACAACACCGGCAAGGCCTGCGGTGCATCCCACCAAAATACCTGAAAGAATGAGGAACTGGGTTCTGTTCATGTGGCTTTTGAGCCAGTATAGCAATATCTCATAGCTTTTTACCTTTTTAATGCTGTAGCGGGTAAAATCCCTTTTAAACTTTAAAAAGCTATGATATTTTCTTAAATAAGTTTTTCGCACATTTTCCCTTGTTTTTGTAACAAATGCCCCAAAGATATCAAACTGAAAGGCATTTCAAAAAGATATCACTGAATCCATTCAAAACACAAAAGAGCAAACCGGTTTTTTAGTTTTTAGAAATGAATAGCTTTATGCTTCTTGCTTCCTGACAGCTTTTTAATATAAACGGTGTATCTTGCATCCCTTTTAAATATTTTTGAGCGATGTTAGACTTAAAAAACTTCGATCAGAATGCAGTAAGCAATCCCGAGAACAATATTTTCGGACTGCCCAGCACCGAAGAAAATGCCGAACTGGTCATCATCAGTGTGCCCTGGGAAGTTACAGTAAGTTACGGGTCGGGGACCGCAAAAGCACCGGAAGCTATTTCCAAAGCCAGCCTGCAGGTTGATCTGTACGATCCTCATTTTCCTGATGCCTGGAAAAGAGGTTTTTATATTACCCCTACTGATAAACAATTGCAGCTTAAAAGCGCTTACTTAAGAAGAGAAGCCGAATTATATATTGATTATATTTCCCGCGGTGAAGAACTCCAGGCCAACCAGTTCATGTGCAGGACCATTAAAGAAGTCAATGACGGAGGTACCCTCCTGAACGACTGGGTATATAAACAGGCAAAAGGTTATTTAGACAATGGTAAGCTGGTAGGACTGCTGGGAGGTGATCATAGTACCCCTCTTGGCCTTTACAAAGCGCTTGCAGAAAAGCACCGGGAATACGGCATTTTACAAATTGATGCCCATTGCGATCTTAAAATAGCTTATGAAGGTTTTACCTATTCCCACGCCAGTATTATGTATAATGCGCTGACCGAAGTGCCGGAGATCAGGAGCATTGTACAGCTGGGCCTCAGGGATATCAGCCAGGACGAATGGGAATATATTCAAAACAGTAACGGCAGGGTTATTCCCTACTTCGACCAGGAGATGAAGGAAAGGCTGTTTGCAGGAGACACTTTTAAAAATATTGTGGATGAACTGGTTAGCAGGCTGCCGCAAAAAGTTCACATTAGCTTTGACATTGACGGCCTCGATCCCAAGCTTTGTCCTAACACAGGCACACCGGTACCCGGCGGACTTGAACTGGAAATGGTTTTTTACCTGTTTCATGAAATATTAAAAACCGGCAGACAGATCATTGGTTTTGACCTGGTGGAAGTAGGTGTTGGTGATACAGAATGGAATGCTAACGTAGGCGCCAGAGCATTATTTAAACTTTGCAATGTGCTGGCAAGCTGCAATTGTAGCTAATTATTATTCTACATAAAAATTTTATATATAATTTACTAATAACTGAAAATGATATATTTAAAATACTTATATAAAATTTTAAATTAATAAATGTACCAATTTATTATTCCTAACAAAAAAATACTGACCTACCAGATATTTGCTTATGGAATAATTATACTGAATCTGCTGGGTCTGTTTTTGGCGCAACCTGTTACAGGTGAAAAAAAATTTAATATAGCACCAGCAGGGATAGCTGTTGTGCTTATTATTTTATGGGATCTGTACCGGTATAAAAAGAAGGGGACCCTACAATCTATAGGCATAATTATTCTGTTATGCGGTATTTTCTGGATGAGCCGGGAATATACTTACCTGTTATTGCTCAATATTTTTTTATGGGCACTATATATGATATCCAAAAGAAAACTGGTTATAACTGCAGATAAATCCTGTGTAGCTTATCCTTCCTTCCCTGAAAAAAAGATCCTGTGGCGGGATATCAGCAATGTGGTTCTTAAAGATGATATCTTAACCCTGGACCTGAAAAACAACAAAATCTATCAGCATATTATTGAATATACAGATAAAGAAGCCGTAAATGAAGCAGAATTTAACGACTTTTGCAGGAAACAGTTAATGGTTCATAGTTAATGCTTCATAGTCTATGCAACTCATTACTCATTATTGACCATTCACTACTCACTATTCACAAATAAATCACTCTCATGTCACTACTATCATCTCCATATATTTTATATTCTGACGGCAAAGGAAATATTTTTGAAGATACTTCCCTGTATGTAACCGGCCGTACCGGCTGGGATGCTATGCCTATACCTGAAGATGAGTGGATAGCATTACCCGAGGGCGGCTCTTTGTATGAGCTGCCTGGGCGCAGGGGTATTGGTATAGATGTACAAACCGGTGAAATGCGCCTTTGTGAAAAAGGCTGGGCAGTAGCAGCTTTCATTCCGCCTGCTCATACAGGCTTTTACCTGTCGGCTTACGAAACCGCACCTGATGCACCCACCCTGCCACTCTTCTGCTATACAGCAGTTGGCTGGCATAATGAAAAATTTTATGTACCTGCTACAAGAATTGAACAGGACATCAGGCAGGAATGCCAGGGATTTGATGCCAATAAGGTAACGCATGGTGTAGATTACTTGGTAGGCGCTTACCCGCACAACCGGCTGGTAAAACATCTGGCAGAAAATTGCGCACTCACTTACCACTGTCCTGCTGCACGTAACTATTTTATGGGCCGATGGGAATGCCCCGTACCTGCCTCGCCGGCCTGTAATGCCAATTGCGTAGGATGTATTTCCCTTCAGCCCGATGAAGAAACGATTGTATCCACGCAGGACCGGTTAAAATTCAAACCTTCGGTAGAAGAAATAGTGGAGTTCACAGTTCCCCATTTAGAAACAGCCCCTTTCCCCCTGGTCAGCTTTGGCCAGGGATGCGAAGGAGAACCACTGCTGATGTGGGAAACCATAGAAAAAGCCATCATTGAAATAAGGAAGCACACAGATAAAGGCAGCATTAATATTAATACCAATGGCTCTAAGCCCGATGCGGTAAAACGCCTGTGCGAGGCCGGCCTTAATTCCATCCGCGTTAGCACCAATAGCGCAAGAAGCGAAATCTATATGCCTTATTACCGCCCTAATAACTACGAATTTGAAGATATTATTGAAAGCCTGAAAGTAGTAGACAGTTTTGGGGGCTGGACCTCTATTAACTATTTCGTTTTTCCCGGCATGACAGATAGCGTTGCCGAATATGAAGCCTTACGCAAACTGATCAGGGAAACCCATCTTAAAATGATACAATGGCGCAATTTTAATATTGATCCGGATTGGTACCTGGGAAAAATTGGTGTTGCTGATACAGGTGAATGCATGGGAGTGAAGCAGCTTTTACAGGAAATAAGAGCCGAATTCCCCCATCTTAAATTTGGCTATTATAACCCGCCCATGGAAAGGATCGCAGGAAATTACGAGATGGATTTTGCGCATTAGAACCTGTTTAATATCTTTTAAAGAAGCCATTCAATAAATATGAAAGCACTGGTGTTGATACTTTTTGTAACTGCTACTGTAACCGCCTGTACAACAAAAAGGGTTACGGGGACCTCTACATTAACAGACCCGAAAGATTTACTGAGCGCTGTTAACAAGGTAAGAGCCAAAGGTTGTAAATGCGGTGGCGTCTATATGGCACCTGTAAAGGCCCTTCAATGGAACAACAAACTGGCAACAGCCGCACAGGGCCATAGTGATTATATGAACCGCAATAAAACCTTAAATCATACAGGAGCTAAAGGATCTACACCCGGCAGCAGGATCAACGCTGCTGGTTATAAATGGAGCTTTTTTGCAGAAAATATTGCAATGGGTCAAAGCACTGTGGAAGAGGTGATGCAAAGCTGGCTGAAGAGCCCCGGCCATTGCAAAAATATTATGAATAAAAACGCCGCAGAAATGGGAGCAGCAAAAAGCGGTGCTTACTGGACGCTCAATTTTGCAGCACCGTTATAGCCTGTCTCTGTGCAATGAATGGCATAGGTTGTCCGGAGGCTATAATAAAAATGCGAAGCGAGGACACCTCGCATAGCCTGTTTCCCGCACACTTTATGCCGTTGTATTTTCCTTCACCACTACCAGGTCGCTCAGCTCTACCTGCATGGGCAGCAGGCCTATTTTTACAACAGCTCTTTTGCTTTTTATTTCAAGTACCTCGCCAACCTGGTGGTTACGTTTCATTTTTACCTTATCTCCTACCTTTATATCTCCACCCACCTCACTGTATTTGTTTTCGATTTTTTTCTGCATTTTACTTGCTTTTTTGGTTTCCCCCTGGTTAAAAAGCAATGCAGTTATTTGCCTTATAAGCTTAGGCTTATCGTCTTCCTTTTTCCATTCAATGGTGATCTGCTTTAGCTTGCGCTCCATGTCTTTCAGATAGGCGATACGTTGTTCGCTTATCCTGTTTTGCTCTTTCAGCACGGCCACCTGCTGTTTATGGCGCTCCCTGTCCATAACCTGGTTCATTTCTTTTTGCAGGCGCTCATTCTCTTTTATCAGGTGTTGCAGCTCTTTATCTTTTTTTGCAATATCCCGCAGGTCCTGCTCCGTCCGGTTCAGCAGCTTATCCAGGCGATATTGATCTTCCTCCACCAGGCCACGGGCTTTTTCAATCAGCCTTTTGTCAAGCCCTATTCTTTCTGCAATTGAAAAGGTATAAGAGCTTCCCGGCTTGCCCACAATTAACTGGTATTGAGGCTGTAACCGTTTTTCATCAAAAGCCATAGCGCCGTTAATAATACCTGCTGTTTTCCCGGCCATCACTTTCAGATTGAGATAATGGGTAGTTACCACACCATAAGAATGCTTCCTGAGCAGCTCCAGCAGTATTACTTCGGCAAAAGCGCCGCCCAGGTTAGGATCGCTGCCGCTCCCCAGCTCATCTATAAAAAACAATGTTTTACCACTGGCATTTTCCATGAAATGCTTCATGTGTATCAGGTGGCTGCTGTAAGTGCTTAGCTCAAACTCCAGGCTTTGGGTATCACCAATATGGATCATCAGCTGTTTAAAAACACCAAATTCGCTGGACGGATGCACCGGCACCAGCAGCCCGCTTTGCAGCATCATTTGCAGCAGTCCAATGGTTTTCATGGTAACTGTTTTACCACCGGCATTGGGCCCGCTGATGACCAGGATCCTGCGGCTGTCGTCCAGGCTAATGGAAACAGGAATGGTTGGTTTATCTGTATTTTTATTATATAAATATAAAAGCGGATGGTAAGCATTTACCAGGTGTACAAAAGCTTTATCATGCACAACAGGGTATTCCCCGTTAATATCTATAGCAAACTTTGCTTTAGCCCTTGCGAAATCATATTCACCCACAACAGCATGGTAAATATGGAGCAGCGCAGCATACTGGGACAACCTGGAGGTCAGCAGCCTTAATATCCTGTACACTTCTTTACGCTCCTGGTTTTCAAGATCACTGATCTCGTTATTCAGGTGCATGGTTTCTTCCGGCTCTATAAAAGTAGTTTTGCGACTGTCGCTTTCCCCATGCAGGATACCTTTCACCGCGCGTTTATGCTCAGCAAATACAGCAACCACTCTCCTGCCGTTCATGAAGCTTTCTTCTATTTCAGCCAGGTATCCCTGCTTGTTCAGCTTGGAAATGATACGATCAAATATGCGCCTGAGCTCTGTTCTTTTGCGGTAGAGGCCCAGCCTGATCTCTCTCAGCTCTTCAGAAGCCGAGTCTTTAACGGCACCCAGTTCATCTACAATTTCATCAATAAGCGCTTTAATAGCTTTCTCATAATAGGTATGCTGAATAATTTCCAGCAGGCCGGGATAGGCTACTCTCCTTTCCTCGTTGAACCAGCGAAAAATTTTTTCAATGCCTTCTGCCAGCCTGCGGATCTGCACCAGGTCTTCTCCCTGCAAAACAGCACCATCAATGGATAAAAGCTTCAGCTCTTTGGCAAGGTTCAGCACATGGTCATTAGGAAAATAAATGCTATTCAGCAGTAATTGCCTGAACTCATGCGACTGCCGCAAATCGGTATCTACAAATTTTTTATGAGTATGAATACGCAATTCCTTTGCTTTTTCCTGCGCATAATGGCTTTGGCAATGGGCGGCCAAAAGCTCTTTGATCTTATTAAACTCTAGCTGAACTGCTGCTGATTCGGGGTATAACTTCATGCGTAATGCTCCTCTGTAAAAACCTGCAAAATTAATGTTATTCAATTTTCCCGGCCAATGTTAATTATCAATTACTTTCAACTTTACCAGGAGGCTATTGTTATTTATAATAAAAGCATGTATAAATTTCTACTCCCTGCATTTTTTGTTATTTTGTCGTCCCTGAGCGCCTGTGCGCAAAAAAAACCGAAAAAAACCGGCGAAGTAACATTTGCCGGGCCAGAGCATAAATCATCAAACATGGAACAAAAAACAGATACTGCCACTTTTGCCAACGGATGCTTTTGGTGCACGGAGGCTATTTTCCAGGATGTAAAAGGGGTAAAAAGCGTAACCAGCGGCTATACCGATGGAAAAACCAAGAATCCCACCTACGAGGAAGTTTGTACCGGTAATACCGGGTTTGCCGAAGCCTTACAAATTGTTTACGATCCGGCTATGATTTCCTTTGATGAGCTGCTGGAAATTTTCTGGAAAACCCATGATCCAACCACTCTTAACAGGCAGGGAAACGATGTGGGTACGCAATACAGGAGTGGGATTTATTATCACAATGATCGTCAGAGAGAAAGATCGGAGTTCTATAAAAGTGCCTTAGATAAAAGCGGTGCATTTAATCATCCTATAGTAACTGAGATCAAACCTTTTACTGTATTTTACCCTGCAGAAGATTACCATCAATCCTATTTTAACAATAATGAGAACAAAAATCCTTACTGCCAGGCTGTTATCAGGCCAAAAGTGGATAAATTTCGGGCAGTATTTAAAGATAAATTGAAAAAATAGTCTTTTAGGCTTAATTTTTGCTTATTTTTAGTACGGAGCAAGAAGGACAATCAAAAAACCTCACAGATAATAGCTGTGAGGTTTTTTGTATGCGAAAATGCACTTATACTATTTCAGCTTGCTAAACAGTTCGTCCCATTTTTTCTCAAGCGCAACAAATTTATCCCGGTCTGCACCTTTGGCATCCTCAATTCTGAAAGAATAATATTCTGCGAGATTACCTGCAATAGCACGGTAGCTACGTTTCTGATTAGCATTGAGATTAGGAATCTTAGCAAAAAGCTCTGCTGCCTTCTCGTAATTTACACGGGCCAGATCATAATTTGAACTATATAATTTTTTAGCCTCGGCAAATTTAGCTTTGTCATCAGCTGTTGCTTTAGCACCTTTTTTGGCAACATTTGTTTCTGCAGTAACCATAGCATCTCTCAGTTTCTCTGATTTCAGCAGATAGTGATCTCCTGACAGCAGATAAGGCTGCATTTCATCGGGTTTGAGACTTGAAGCTTTGTTTAAAGCTGCTAACATTTTTGCTTCCAGCTCTTCGGCATTGGCGGGAAGCACAGCTCCCTCTTTCCTTGAGTCCAGGGTGTCATAAATAATTTCTGCCAATGCGATATTGCTTTTATAATCATCGGGGTTAGAAGCAATAAGTTTTTCGAGACTGGCAATCCTTTCGTTAAAATCTGAACTGCTTCCTACAGCAAAATCAAGCATTGAGTAGGTAAAGAAGTCGCTTTGGGGGTATAATTCTTTTCCTAAAGCCCTGTACTTTTCAAAATTGGCATTATCATTTTTAGTAGCATAATGCCTTACCAAACCCTGGTAAATACTTTCGTAAGAAGCGTCATTGTATTCTTTGATTTTAGCATCGGACAGGCGTGTGTAATACTTTAAGGCCTCTTCAGGGCGCTTGGTATTTTCTGCCAGCAGACCCGCATAGTACACAGCAGCAGTATCCATCTGCTTATCCATTATTTTTTTAGCTATCAATAATTCTGAATAATCAACGGTTTGCTTAAATTTTTCATACGCTCCCTCATAATTCTTGCTATTGATATCGGCAATACCTGCATTAAAATACGCGGCATACAGGTTGAACGGCGTATTCCGGTACAAAGGATCTTCTAATAATTTCATTCCGGCATCCAGTTCCTTGTACTTTGCCAAAGCGGCATCAGCCTCAGCCCTGTTTTTATCTGCCTCTGCTGCTCTGCTGCTATCTACGGCAAGGTTTGAGTAAAGCGCTGCCTTTAACAGGTAGCCTTCAGGCTTATTAAAAAATTTTTCGTTAGCTGAGTTTTTGTCATACATTTCTTTTGCCTTTGCAATCTGCCCGATTGTCAAGGCGGTTTTAATGTCATCATATCTCTGCGCAAATGCTGCCGCAGTAGAAAATACTGCAACGCCTGCGAGTAAAATAACCTTTTTCATCTGTTTATTTTTTATTATTTTTAAACTATTTCTCCAAAGCTTCTCCCGCTCCGCTTTCTGATGTATTAGATTCCGAATCACCATTGGGGGTTGCATCTGTCCCATCCTGTGGTTCGTTCTCTTCAATCTCTTCCTGCTCATCCATCCTGGTAATTGCTGCAATTTCATCTCCTTCATCTACCCGGATCAGCTTAACCCCCTGTGTAGCACGGCCTAATTCACTAATACCGCTTACGGCCATCCTGATCGTAATACCACTTTTACAGGTTATCATAAGGTCGTGCTTTTCTGTAACATCCAGTAAACCTACCAATTTGCCGGTTTTTTCAGTTACACTAATTGTTTTTACACCTTTACCACCCCTGTTGGTGAAGCGATACTCATCAACAGCCGTACGTTTACCGTATCCTTTTTCGCTGACTACCAAAACCGTTGATGCTGTTTCAGCGTTTTTGTTAACACAAATCATGCCTATCACTTCATCCTTTTCATCATCCACTTCAATACCGGCAACGCCAATAGCGCCGCGCCCGGTAGCCCTTACTTTTTCTTCAGAAAAACGAATAGCACGGCCACTGGCTACTGCCATCATTATCTCCGAATCACCGTTTGTAAGCTTAGCTTCCAGCAACTGGTCTCCCTCAATAATAGTAATCGCATTTACGCCTGTCTGTCTTGGCCTGCTGAAATCGCTCAGGCTTGTTTTCTTAATAATTCCTTTTTTGGTACAAAGCACAATATTATGCGACTTTACAAAGTCTTCATCCTTCAGGTCCTTAATATCAATGATAGCACGGATCTTATCATCGGGCGGCAACTGCATGAGGTTTTGGATGGCGCGTCCCTTTCCTGTTTTCTCTCCATCCGGAATTTCATAAACATTCAGCCAGTAGCATCTTCCTTTTTCTGTAAAGAATAACAGGGTATGATGCGTGGATGCTACAAACAGGTGCTCAATATAATCTTCCTCACGGGTTTTACCTCCTCTTACGCCACGGCCCCCTCTGCGCTGCGCGCGGTATTCATCGGCGGGTGTTCTTTTAATATATCCCAGATGAGAAATAGTGATTACCACATCTTCCTCCTTAATCAAATCTTTGATGCTCACCTCATCATTGAGGTAAGTGATCTCGGTTCTGCGTTCATCGCCAAATTTTTGCTTGATCTCTAAAAGCTCCGTTTTAATGATATCGAAGCGAATACCGGCGTTGGCAAGAATTTCTTTCAGGTGTGCAATAAGCTTCATTAGCTGGTCGTACTCTTCTTTGATCTTCTCGCGCTCCATTCCGGTTAACCGTTGCAGGCGCAGCTCCAATATAGCTTTTGCCTGGATCTCATCAAGGCCCCAGCCTGCATTGATCAGGTTGTCTTTTGCAATTTCGGGAGTTGCAGAACTGCGGATCAGCCGGATCACTTCATCAAGGTGATCTAAAGCTATCAGGTAACCCTGTAAGATATGCGCTCTTTTTTCAGCTTCTTTCAATTCAAACTGGGTGCGCCTTACCACTACTTCATGCCTGAACTCAACAAATTCGGCGATCATATCCTTCAGGTTCAGCACCCTGGGCCTTCCTTTTACGATAGCCACATTATTGATCCCAAAAGACGTTTGCAGATCTGTATGCTTATAAAGCATATTGATCACAACATTGGCAATGGCATCACGCTTCAAGTCAAGTACAATACGCGTACCATCTTTATTGGACTCGTTATTAACGTGAACAATCCCATCAATAACCTTGTTGTTTACCAGCTCGCCTATACGGTTGGTCAACGTATCGCGATTCACCTGGTAAGGCACTTCGGTAATTACCACCTGCTCACGTCCGCTGGGTTTTGTATCTACCTGCACTCTTCCTCTTACAACCACTCTTCCACGCCCGGTGTGCATACCTGCGTTAATTCCTTCCATACCGTAAATGATACCCCCGGTAGGAAAATCGGGCGCTTTCACATACTGCATCAATTCATCTACACTTATTTCGTTATTGTCGATATAAGCAACACATCCATCAATTGCCTCGCTCAGGTTGTGGGGCATGATGCTGGTAGCCATACCTACGGCAATACCGCTGGAGCCATTTACCAGTAACTGCGGAATACGTGTGGGCAGTATAGTGGGCTCTTTTTCAGAGTCATCAAAATTGAGCTGGAAATTCACTGTATCTTTTTCGATATCATCCAGCATGTGCTCGGCAAGCTTTTGCAGCCTTACCTCCGTATAACGCATAGCCGCCGGTCCATCGCCATCCTGGTTACCAAAGTTACCCTGCCCGTCTACCATCCTGTAGCGCATGCTCCATTCCTGCGCCATACGCACCATGGCATCATATACCGAGCTATCACCATGAGGGTGATACTTACCCAATACCTCCCCTACTACACGGGCCGATTTTTTATAGGGCTTGTTGGCATTTAAGCCCAGCTCGTTCATGGCATATAATATTCTGCGATGAACAGGTTTCAGGCCATCCCGTACGTCGGGTAAGGCACGTCCTACAATTACACTCATTGAATAGTCAATGTAGGCCGTTTTCATTTGCTCTTCTATATTAACGGGAATAATCCTGTTGTTATCCTGCGTTTCCTGTGGCTCCTGCTTTTCTTCCATCTAATATATTCTGTTCTTAAAATTTAAAAGTAAAAAATGGCTTTTACAATGTTCGCAAATTTAATCTATTTGTGGTTTAAAAAACTGATATAAATCAGTGTTTTTTCACCAGCTTATACACCTGATTTGAAACAAAAAAGCCGCTTCCTGCAGGTAACGGCTTTTAGAATGGTAAGGTATGGTAAATTACTTTAGCTTAAATGCTTTTTTAACCTTAGCAACATAGTCTAACTTTTCCCATGTAAATAACTCTACTTTTTTGGTAATTTTTTTACCATCGGGAGAAACAAAAGTTTTATCAACTATTTTGCTTTCACGCCCCATGTGACCATAAGCAGCCGTTTCGCTATAAATAGGATTGCGCAGCTTTAATCTTTGCTCAATAAAATAGGGGCGCATATCGAAGATACTTTCTACTACTTTGCTGATCTCCCCATCAGTAAGGCTCACTTTGGCCGTGCCATAAGTGTTTACATTGATGCTGGTGGGTTTGGCAACGCCAATAGCATAAGAAACCTGCACCAGCACTTCATCACACAGGCCGGCTGCTACAAGATTTTTGGCAATATGCCTTGTTGCGTAAGCCGCGCTCCTGTCTACCTTGCTGGGGTCTTTACCACTAAAGGCACCACCACCGTGCGCTCCTTTACCACCGTAGCTATCAACAATAATTTTACGGCCGGTTAAACCGGTATCGCCGTGCGGGCCACCAATTACAAACTTACCGGTGGGGTTAATATGATATTTAATTTTATCATTGAACAGGCGCTTATACTGAGGGTATTTTTTGATAACACGGGGGATCAGTATCTTTTTCACATCTTCACTGATCTTTGCCAGCATTTTAGCTTCTGTATCAAACTCATCGTGCTGAGTGGAAATAACAATAGCGTCAATCCTTACCGGCTTGTTATTGTCATCATACTCTAATGTTACCTGACTTTTAGAATCGGGACGCAGGTATTTTATCTGCTTATTTTCTCTTCTTAAATCAGCTAATTCTATTAATAAAGTGTGGGCCAGGTCCAAAGCCAGCGGCATATAATTATCCGTTTCGTTGGTAGCATAACCAAACATCATACCCTGGTCACCGGCACCCTGCTCTTCTTTCTTCTTTCTGTCAACACCCTGGTTGATATCTGATGATTGCTCATGTATGGCAGACAGCACCCCACAGGAGTGCGCTTCAAACATATACTCGCTTTTTGTATAACCTATTTTACCGATCACTTTACGGGCAATATCCTGCACATCTAAATAGGCACTGGATTTTACTTCCCCTGCTAAAATCACCTGGCCGGTGGTAACTAATGTTTCGCAGGCTACTTTGGATTGCGGATCAAAAGCCAGAAAATTATCAATTAATGCGTCTGATATCTGATCAGCAACTTTGTCAGGGTGCCCTTCAGAAACACTCTCAGAAGTAAATAGATAAGGCATTTTAAGTATATATTTATAAGTCTATAAAAATAATCGGGTGCAAATATAGTACCTGTACGTGTTTAAATAAAATTTAATAGTACTGAACCTTACAGTTTGGAATAAACTATTCGCAGTTTCATTTTTTGTGTGGGATGACTTCCTCCCCCAATACGAACACGGCCTATACCTGCTATACCATAAAAATTAGACTGTGGTATGGCAAAGTTGCTGGTAACATAAGGGGTTAAATCGCCAAGCGGCAATGCTGTGCCGGCAGGAGCATATACCCTCATCATATAGTAGGGTATTTTACCTGATACCAGGTGCTGCGCATACCGGGTAATGTTAAAACGCCACTGACGAACTTTATTTCCAAACGGATCTAAAGTGCCATAATAAGTTTGAGCAGAGCTACGCGCGCTGTAAAAACTTTCATAACCAGACAAGGCAGTACCGCCATAACCAAATGCATAAGGGACTAATTTGAATTTCCCTGCCGTAGAATCATAAACATCCAGGAACACATTGGGTGGTGCGTAGAAAACGGTATCAGAAACATCATAAATACTTTCCATTTGCAGCTCTGCCAGATGTATAACGCCATTAGGAAAGCTTTTTAACCCGGGTATTTTTACGTTGGCATAGGTGCCTGGTGTGTTTTGTATGTACACAACAGGATCCTGAACCAAATCCCCGGATCCGGTTAGCACCTGGGTTCCGTTATAGTCCCTCTTTATATAATTTGCAATGGCATTTTCACCATTATAAAAGGTAAAGGCTGCAGTTGCCGTATCCATATCGGTTGGCGTAGTAACATTGTTATACCTGTAGTACACAACCATCTGCGTGGTAGCATTATTCAGGTACATGCTTATTAAAGCATTGCCACCGCTAACGGATTGGAGTGCGAAGCCTTTGAACCTGGTTCTGAAAACCGAATCTGTACTATAGCCATCATTGGCGCCTGTAGAATCATAACTCAATAAACGCTGTCCAAAGCTGTTATCCAGCTTTATCCTTAGCTGGTTGGCCACAGTAGTGGTATCAGGATAATTAATTACCTGTATAGAATCTTTAAGAGAAGCGGGTGTGAAGGTTTTGGTACCTAAAATTCCGGAGGTAGTGAACAGCGAGTTGATTTTGTATAACGAGTCATACCTGAAATCATTAGAGCCCTCAATTTCTGATACCTGTATGGTTTGCGGCAACAAAGTATCACCATAAATAAAACCATTCCGATGGTCAATCACTAAAACCACAGAATCGAGGTAAAGAGAGCCGGGGCGGTTTTTAAACGGATAAGATCCCGGCGATACCTGGAAAAACATCCTGGCATCTGTTTTACCAAAAATGGGATCGTTATTAATTACTCCTAATAGCTGGGGAAAACTTACTCCTGTCCTGAATGAATCAAGGACGGGGTCAAATAAACCATTATACGTTTCCACCTCCAGCGTGGTATCAAATGTATGGATTTTGTCTATAGGCGGAATCAGCTCCTGCCCTAACTCTGTTGGAAGGTTTATTTTGTTACAGGAAAAAAGAGCCGTAGTAACAATAAGATATATTCCTAATGCAGGAAGAAAATATTTTTTCACTCGCAAATATTTGAAACTAATTCAAGTCTATTAAAATTATTCCGCAAGATCGTTATACAGTTGTAAATACTCTGTTAAATCAGAATCTTCTTTGAACTGCAGTGTTTTTTTACCGCGAACCTTGGTAAACTCAGTCAGCAGTTTTTTATCCACATTAGGTGCGCCAAAAGTGATAGCATCAGCATAAGCTGCACCGCCCCTCATCATGGCGATATTAGTGCCTTCTTTAAAAGGCTCCAGGTCTTTTTCTTTAATGGATGGATGGATCAGCGCCTTGGAAATAAAACCTTTACCCAGCTTTTCCTTAAAAGTAGTTTCGCCTATAGTAAAAACAATCTTGCTGTGGGCAAAAACAGGTTCTTTCTTATAAACCGTTTTGAGGTAAGCGGGGATTAAACCCGTCATCCAGCCGCTGCAATGGATCACATCGGGGCTCCATCCAAATTTTTTGACCGTTTCTAAAGCGCCTTTACAATAAAACACTGTTCTAAGGTCGTTATCTGCGAACCATTTTTCTTCCTCGTCATGAAAAAGGGTCTTTCTTTTGAACAGCTCTTCATTTTCCAGAAAGTACACCTGCAACCGGGCGCTGGGCAAAGATGCCACTTTAATCTGCAGGGGCATGTCATCATTATCAACGGCTACGTTAATACCAGAAAGCCTTACTACCTCGTGAAGCCTGTGCCTTCGTTCGTTAATCATCCCGAAACGAGGCATAATACAACGAACTTCAAATCCGTTATCATTAGCTTTTATAGCGAGCTTATTAACAATTTCAGAAAATTCAGTCAACTCTAAATATGGAGACATTTCATTGGCTATAAATAAAATTCTTTTCTTTGTTGACATGCTTTAGCAATTTTTAAAGTTTGCAAAGTTAAACATTTATAGCCAAACGGCCTTATAAAACAAATTATATTATAAAATAAGTTAATGAAACTATTTCAAAAAATAGCAGATTTACAGGCTTTTATCAGCAGGAAAAAAGACCAGAACCTGTCAATAGGTTTTGTGCCTACAATGGGGGCATTGCATGAGGGGCATTTAAGCTTATTATCTGAATGTAAAAAACAGTGTGATATAGCTATAGTAAGCATTTTTGTAAATCCTACACAGTTTAACGACAAGAAAGATCTTGATAAATATCCACGTACAATAGCAAAAGATATACAGGCATTGATAGCCGGTTCATGTGATGTACTTTTTTACCCGGAAATAGATGAAATATATCCTGCTAAAGAAATAACAAGATTTTATGATTTGGGAGCGCTTGAAAAAGTATTTGAAGGAGCCCACAGGCCGGGGCATTTCCAGGGGGTTTGCCAGGTGGTAGACAAATTATTTTCCATTGTGGGACCCAACCGGGCCTTCTTTGGTCAGAAAGATTACCAGCAATGTATGGTCATTAAAAGACTGATTGAGCTAACTCCTGCGTTCTCCTCCATTGCCGTAAATATTGTATCCACCATGCGTGAGGAAAGCGGGCTGGCTATGAGCAGCCGCAACACGCTTCTGTCTGATGCCGAAAAAAAGGACGCAGAAACAATTTATCAATCGTTATTGTTTATAAAAGAAACGCTTAAGCCCGGTCCTGTAGAAGCAGTAGCTAATGAGGCGGCAAAGCAGCTCCAATTAAAAGGTTTTAAACCTGATTATGTGGGTATAGCAGATGCCAACACCCTCCGGCCTGTTACGGAATGGGATGGGAAAAGACCGCTTGTAGCATTAATTGCAGCCTTTGTTGGTAATATAAGGCTTATAGATAATTTGGTAATAGCGTAGTTGGAAAGCTGCCTTATTTAAAATACTTTTGCAATCCTAAATAAAGTACAATATGAACACAGTAAAACTCAAGAGGGTAAACGGCGATTACGGCTTTGATACGATAAATGAAAACGGCACCGTTGTTAAAACAGATACCAACCCGCAAATGGGGGGCCAGGAATACGGCGCGCGCCCTATGCAGCTTTTACTGAATGCGCTTGCGGCCTGCTCCAGTATAGATGTGATCAGCATTTTGAAAAAACAGCGGCAGGATATTAAAGATTATGAGGTTACTGTAAACGGTGAACGGGAACCTGGTGTGGAACCTTCGCTCTGGAAAAATATAGAAATGATTTTTGAAATAACAGGGGACGTGGACGAAGACAAAGCAAAGCGTGCTATCGAGATCTCACTTAACAAATACTGCTCAGTAGCCATTACTTTGATTAAAGCCGGAGCCGATATCAAAACAAAAGTGATCGTACATAAAGCCGGTTAAGGAAACTTGTAAGGTAAAATATTAAATATTGAATTTTAAATATTCAATATCAAGCATCAAATCATTAAACATTGAGCACAGAAAGAAAGCTACACCCTTCAACCATAGCTATACGCACACAAACCCCTCGCACCAGCCAAATGGAGCATTCCACGCCGCTATTTTTAACCAGCAGCTTTACTTTTGAAACAGCAGAGACCATGCGCGCTGCTTTTGCTGATGAATCGGAGGATAATATTTACAGCAGGTACAGCAACCCTACTGTTGATGAGTTTGCCCACAAAATGGCGCTTCTGGAAAAATGCGAAGCCGGCTTTGCCGTATCAAGCGGCATGGCCGCCGTATTCAATTCATTCATGGCTTTATTAAAAGCCGGCGACCATTTATTATGCTGCCGGTCAATGTTTGGGGGCACAAATACGGTAGTTACAAAGTTCTTAGGCCGGTTTGGTATTGAATACACCCTGGTTGATGCTGATGATATTGACAACTGGGAAGCTGCTGTCAGGCCCAATACAAAAATGCTTTACCTCGAAACACCTACCAACCCGCAGTTAGAGCTGATCGACCTTGAAAAAGCAGGTAAGATTGCAAAAAAGTATAACATCATTTTTAATGTTGATAATTGCTTTGCTACCCCGTTTTTGCAAAGCCCGGCTGATTTTGGCGCTGACCTGGTTATTCACTCTGCTACCAAGTGGATTGACGGGCAAGGGCGTGTACTGGGCGGTGTTATTGCCGGCAGAAAAGAACTGATTGACCAGGTATATTTATTTTGCCGCAACTCTGGCCCTACTCTTTCAGCATTTAATGCATGGGTACTGACTAAAAGCCTTGAAACACTTGAAGTAAGGATACACCGCCATTCAGAAAATGCATTAAAAGTAGCACTGGCGCTCGAAAAAAATAAAAATATTGAGTGGGTCAAATACCCGTTTCTCCCCTCCCACCCACAGTATGAGATTGCTAAAAAGCAAATGACTGGCGGTGGTGGCATTGTATGTTTTGAAATCAAAGGAGGTGTTGACGCCGGCCGTAAGTTTATGGACGCCCTGGAACTGCTGTCGCTGACGCCCAACCTGGGTGATTCCCGCAGCATTGCCTCACACCCGGCAAGCACCACCCACTCCAAACTGAATGATGAAGAGCGCAGTAAAGTAGGCATTACACCGGGACTGATCCGTATTTCGGTTGGACTGGAACACCCGGATGACGTAGTTTACGATATTGAACAGGCGCTTAGCAAAATCTGATGTATCCATTTGTTGTGTTTCTGTGTATCGCTATGTTGTTTTCCTGTAATTCCAGATAGCAAAGCTGTTTAATGCAACGGCAAATATTGCAAGATAGCCTAACTCCGTTTTTATATCTGCAAACCCGCTTCCTTTCAAAACAATTAAACGAACAACTTTAATAAAGTGTGTTACAGGTGTGCAGTTTGAAAGGGTTCTTGCCCAGCCCGGCATACTGTCCGTGCTGGTAAAAAAGCCACTCATCAGCATAAATATCATCATAAAGAAAAAGGCTATGAACATGGCCTGTAATTGCGTGTTAGCAAAAGTGGAAATCAATAAACCTAAACCCAGCAAGGCAACCAGGTAAACGGCTGCAAACAAATAAAGCACTAGCAGGCTTCCTTTAGGAAAAATTCCGTAAACCAGATACATTACCGTTAATCCTACGGTAAATACAATCATGCCTACTATCCAGAATGGTATAAGCTTCCCGAGTATGAACTGCCATTTCTGAATGGGCGTTACATTGATTTGCTCAATAGTGCCGATCTCTTTTTCTCTTACAATATTCAACGCGGTAATGAAGCCGCCAATTATAGTGAGCAATAAAACCAAAATGCCGGGAACCATATAGTATTTGTACTCCGCTCTTGGATTATACCAATTGGCGCTTGCTACTGAAATTTTTGCAGCCGGTGCTGCTGTGGAACCATTAGGCAACTTTATGTTTATATCAAGATTACTGTTAAAATCAGCAAGAACCGAAACCAGGTAGGAACCACCTAACGAAGCTTTTGTTCCGTTAATTGCATCTACAGACAGGTTAACTTTCTGGCTTCCTTCCCGCACAAGGTTCTTCTCAAAGCCGGGCGGAATTTCCAGCACCAAATCGGCAGTACCGTATTCGATCATTTCCAGGCCTTCTTTATAGGAAAAAGCACTACTAACTATTTTGAAATAACCCGATGATGCAATTTTATTTTCCAACTTTCGGGAGTAACTGCTATGGTCGTGGTCTATATAGGCAACGTTTATATTCTTCACCTCAAAATTGGCAGCTAACGGCAGTATAATCAGCTGCATGACAGGCACCACAAGCATCATTGCCAAAATGGTTTTATCCCTGAATATCTGGCGAAACTCCTTTTGTAATATGAAACGTAATACTTTCATTCCTGATTTATTTATGCCACAGATGCACAGATAATATTCCTGACATCATCTATAGCTTATTATAATATCAATCGTTTATAGTTTAACCTTATCTCTCCAAAATTAACCAGAAGCACCACTCTGTTTTGTGATACTTTTAAATAATTAATAGCTTGAGCAATGTGCTCATTGGCAATGGAAGACGCGCCCTTCACCTCCAGGACAATATTATCAAACACTACAAAATCAGCATAAAATTTATGCGGCAGGATAACTCCTTTGTAATTGACAGCATATTCTTTTTCTCTTTTGTAAGGGATTCCTGCATTCCGGAACTCATACTCCAAAGCATCTTTGTACACAATTTCCAGGAATCCTGCACCGAGATTATTGTGTACTTCCATACAAGTCCCAATGATTTCATAAGTTTTTTCCTTTGCGATAAAGTTTTTCATGGTATTTGTTTTTAGGTTAGAAATATAGTTAGCCACAGATGCACAAATAATGCCTATCTGATTTCTATTGTAGCTGTTTGTGCATTCATTGCCAAACATTAGACTCTTCAAGTTTAAAAAACATCTAGGCATCTGTGGCTATTTTCTTTCTCTATTTACCATGTTCTCCTAATTCACATTGATGATATATATGTTCGTCACTCATTGTATTCTCCATATTTAAAAATATCTGTGCATCTGTGGCTATTTTATCTCCTTATTTAAAAACATCTGAGCTCCTTTACAACCTTATCTTAAAATTCTTCAATGCAACAAACAACAATCCCGTCGCCATTCCAGCCAGGATGAGTGTTTCCTTCCACACATAACCAAAACCAAGTCCTTTGAGCATTACACCTTTTATAATGGCATAATAGTATTTTGACGGTATGATATAGGATATCCATTGAAATATTTTGGGCATATTCTCTAAAGGGAACATAAAGCCTGTAAAAAAAATGGTTGGCAGCATCATTCCCATCATGGATATCAACATAGCCGTTTGCTGCGAAGTAGTAAGGTTGGATATCAGCAAACCGAGCGAAAGGCAGGTAATGATAAACAAAATGCTTTCTGCAAAAATCAGCAGCAGGCTTCCCCTGACCCCAACATTCAGCAAGAATACCGACAGTAATAAAATAATAATAAAATCAATGAGTGACAGCACCAGGTAAGGAACTGCTTTTGCAATCAATACCATTATTGGCTTGAAAGGTGATACCAGCAGAATCTCCATTGTTCCCAGTTCTTTTTCACGCACTACTGCAACAGATGTAAGTGCAGTGCTTACAATCATAAAGATCAAAGCAATAACGCCGGGAATAAAGTTGAGCGAGCCGTTCTGCTCTTCATTGTATAACTGCCGCATTTCAGGAATAATCTGATACGCCAGCTTTGCTGTAGGATTAAGTTCCTGCTGATAATTATTGATAATATTATTCAGGTAGTTTGTAACTACTGTTGCCGTATTTGGATCGGAAGCATCGGCAATAACCTGCACCTGTGCACCGCCTGTTTTATAAATATCGGAACCAAAGTTTAAGGGGAATAATATAGCACATTTTATTTCGCCCTGTTTAAACCGCTGCTCAATATCCCTGTAATTTAATGCGGCGTCCTTTATCTGAAAATAAGAACCTGACTGTATCCTGGAAATAATCTGCTCCGACTGCACATCGCGGGCATTATCCAGAACCGCAATACCGATATTTTTTACTTCGCTGCTCAATGCAAATCCGAAAAGAATGATTTGTACAATAGGCATTCCAAAAAGAATTAGCAACGTGCGCCTGTCCCTGAACACATGGTAAAACTCTTTACGTATGAAAGCTAATAATTGTTTCATTTTTGATTATTGTTTTGAACTACATAGAAGCATAGTTTTTTCTTCTTCTGTTTTCAGTTTATCATGATTGGCCAAGGCAAAATAGAGACCGAAGTCTTGTTTCAAGGCTTTTTGTTTTATGTTTTTGCAACCAGGAAAAATTCCCCGCTTGCAGGAACCAGGTTGTCGCTTCTGCCTTTAAAATATTTTTCTGTCATATCTTTTGTTGAAATAATTTGGATGTCTTTCAGGCCAATTTCCACCGCAAGTTTCATAATTTCTTCGATGGAGAAAAAGCTGATAAAAGGAGTTCCGGAAGCAGCGGCTCCTTTGATAGCCATTTCCTGCATCGGCTTATCTTCTTCGTCAAGCTGTTCCAAAGGCAAATAAAATGCTATTGCAACGGTTGAGCCGGGTGCAAGCAAAGTCATCTTTTTCAGTGTGTCTGTAATTGCTTCTTTTGTAAGATAAAGCGTAACGCCGGTACAGGAAACAACAGCTTTTTTGTGAATGTCAAATCCTTTGTTTAATAGTTCTGCCCACCAGGACGAGGTTTCAAAGTCAACAGGAACAAAGTGAAGATTCGCCGGAATTTTGTACTCCTTTTCATTTAATTTTTCTTCTTTCCAGGCTAACGTGTCGGGCTGGTCAATTTCATAAACATCAGTTTGAGAACAAATTTCCGTATTTCGTTGAGCAAAACTGTCAAGGCCTGCTCCAAGCAAAACATATTGAGTGATGCCTTTTTCAATTTGCTCTTTAGCTATATCTTCAACAAAACGGGCTCGGGCTACAATAGAAGCCCGAAGTCGTTTGGTAAATTTCATATCAGGGCGTTCCTGCCAATCACTTTCTGGGTTGATCAGGTCATATCCAATTTTGTCTTCAATGATATACGGCTTTTCGTCTGTGCAAACGTGCAAAGCTCTCCATAAGGCTGTCCGTAATGCTGTATTGTCTGGTTGTTTTGTTGTCATAATTTTTGTTTTATGAGCGGTATCTGCCAACTTATTTTTTTGTATTTGTCAAAGCATGTCTTTAATTATCAAAACACATCAATCACCACTCCGCTTTGCGCCTCTTGCCAACTGATAAAAAACATCGTCCATAGTATTGGTGTTAAACCTGTTTTTTAGATTTGCAGGCGTATCCAGCGCTTCCACACGGCCGTCCACCATTACACTGATACGGTTACAGTATTCCGCTTCGTCCATATAATGCGTGGTTACAAATACCGTAATGCCGTTAGCTGCAGCTTCGTAAATCATATCCCAGAACTGGCGTCTGGTTACAGGGTCTACGCCTCCTGTTGGCTCATCTAAAAACACAATTTTCGGACGGTGGAAAATAGCAACCGAAAAAGCCAGTTTTTGCTTCCAGCCCAACGGTAGTTCACCTACTAATTTTTTTGCTTCTTTTTCCAGGCCCAATGTGCTGATCAATTCATTACTGCGCGTTTTTATTTCTGCTCCTGAAACACCATACACGCCTCCGTAAAACTCAATATTCTCCAATATGGTCAAATTATCATATAATGAAAATTTCTGACTCATATAACCAATATTCCTTTTGATTTTTTCCTGCTGTTTATACACATCAAAACCCGCTACGGTGGCTTCTCCTGAAGTAGGATAAGAGAGGCCGCAGAGAATGCGCATAGCCGTTGTTTTGCCTGCCCCGTTAGCCCCAAGAAAGCCGAATATCTCACCCTGCGCCACATCAAAGGAAACGCTGTCGACGGCTTTGAAATCACCAAACTGCTTTGTGAGATTTTTACAGATGATTGCCTTTTCCATTTTCTGATTATTATTTGTTCTGTTCACGCTCCAATGTGTGACAAAATAAACTGCCTACGATTCTCTATTGTATCCTTAGGAACGATAATTGGTTGATAACCGTATTGCTTATACGTTTCTATCATCTTCTCAAATGTATATGCGGCTTCTGCCCAACTTTGCTTTCGTTCGTTATCGGTTTCATATATTTCTTTCCAGGGAGGTAAAACAAAAACAGTAAGGTTATACCGGTATTGCTGAGCCATTTCCTCAAATTCATCAGGCATAGCAATCCCTTCCATATTCATATAACAAATACTATCCAAAATACCCCTATCGAACAAATAAACAGCTGCCTGATCCCGATTTGCAATATGCCGATATGTTTCAACAGATTTTAAAAACATCAATTGCGCATATTCAGCTTTATCTTTCCAGGGTAAAGCTACCCCGCCTATCGCCATTTGATCTTTGATTATCTGCCTCGCATCTTCGGGTACAACAAAAAAGCCATCACTTTCTAAAGCACCCAGCAATGATGTTTTACCACATCCGGGACCGCCTGTTATTACGTATAAGTTTTGATAGGTATTCATATTTGTATCATTCGCTATTTTCATTCATCAAACAAATAAAACTGTCTTCGATAGTTGGTGTTATCAATTTTACTTCCAGCCCCTCCAGATTGTTCCTGCCGGCAACCCGCATTACACTCAGGGCATCTGCATCATTGGCCTTCATAGTAAGATGTATATATTCGCCAAAGGCATAACAGCTTTCAACTTCGGCATCTGCGCGCAGATCATGTAAGAGCTTATAAATATTATCAGCTTTAGCGGCAAACAATGGTTTAGGAAAACGTTGCACAATATTACCCGGTGTATTAATGGACATAATACTGCCATTTTGTATCAGTGCGATGCGGTCGCAAAGCGTGGCTTCGTCCATATAGGGCGTAGAAACTATAATGGTAATACCTTGTTTTTTCAGCTTACCCAACATTTCCCAAAACTCTTTCCGTGAAACTACATCCACGCCTGTGGTCGGTTCATCCAGGAACAGAATGACGGGCTTATGAATTAAAGCACAACACAAGGCTAACTTCTGTTTCATTCCACCCGAAAGTTTGCCTGCCCTGCGGTTACTAAAGGGTTTTATCTGCTCATAAATATCTTTGATAAGCTCATAATTTTCTTCAATAGTGGTACTGAATACTGTTGCAAAAAAGGTCAGGTTTTCTTTTACTGTTAAATCCTGGTACAGCGAAAAGCGGCCGGGCATATACCCTACGATATTGCGGATTTTCCTGTAATCTTTTACCACATCCAAACCTTCTACGGTTGCTGTGCCACTATCTGCAAGCAATAGTGTGGTCAATATACGGAAGAGTGATGTTTTGCCCGCTCCATCAGGGCCGATCAAACCAAACAGCTCTCCCTTTTGCACTTCAAAGGAAACATCATTTACGGCTTTTACATCTCCGTAGGTTTTGACGATACTTTTTACTTCAACTGAAACCATATTATTTTTTTGCTACAGATGCACAGATATTTTTACTGAGCATCTCTGATTTTAAACCCAATCTTGCCACAGATATATTATTGTACTCATGTTTATCATTGCTTATTTTCATCTGTGCATCTGTGCATCTGTGGCTATCTGTCATTAAACAAAACCTCGCCGTACATTCCGATTTTCAGATAGCCGTCGTTCTTTACCCTTACTTTTATAGCATAAACAAGGTTAGCTCTCTCATCTTTGGTTTGAATGGTCTTAGGCGAAAATTCAGATTTGGCTGAAACCCAGGTAATCGTTCCCGGGTATTCTTTATAATTGTCTTTGCCATTATCAATCCTCACTTTTACCTGCTGCCCAACTTTTATTTGCGGCAGTTGTGCACCTGTGATATAAGCCTTTAAATTGAGCGTGTCAGTATTGGCAATTTTGTACAGCGGCTTACCTACTACCTGCATTTCACCCTGTAAAGCATAGCTTACCAATACAGTTCCGGTAACCGGATTTATTATCTGGCCTTTATTGATCTGCTCCTGGAGCTGCTCCGAGGCTCTCTCCATCGGAGCTTTCTCACTTAATATGCTGCGGTTTTGGACGTTAGTGTTGTAGGTATTCAGTTTTAATTGCTGTTCGGTTACCGCAATTTGCTTTTTCAACTGGTCAATAGCCGCATTGATATCATCCAACTGTTTGCGTGTGGCTGCATCTGCTTCTACCAGGTTTTCAGTACGTGTTTTTTCTCTTAACTGTTGTGTCAACTGTGATTGCTGCACCTCAAGCTGACGGTGTACCAATTCTGCCTGGTCATTTGGAGCAGCTGTTTTTTCGCTCAATGCAGCAATGCTGGCTTCGGTTTGCAGCTTTTGAAGTTCTACAACTTTAACATCAATCTGCCCAATCTTATCTCCTGCCTGTAATTGATTACCTTCTTTCACGCTATAAGAAAGCAACACACCATTTTGCTGTGCCGATACAATAACTTCATCCGCTTCAAAATTTCCCGAAGCATCATAATCATTTTTAGAGGCACAGGCATGCAGCAATAACGCCACTGAAATAAATACTATTAGTTTTTTCATTTTGATTGTTGTTTTATTTTTAAGTTGCCACAGATGCACAGATGTTTTTAATTCTTTCAAACGGGAAATTTATTTTACGTCACAAATGCATGGATATATTTTAAGAATTACTTAATCATCATATACTCTCATCTGTATTCCGATATATCGGAATGGCTTTTTAATTACCTGTGATAAATTTTTGATTGTATTGAGCCTGTAGCAGCTGTATTTCATGCAGTATCTTGTTCTGCCTGGCCAGATGCTCTGCATTTACTTTTTGGATGTACTCGTGCGTAGTTATCATCCCATTATTCAACTGTGCTGCCGCTGACTTTGTAACGGAGGCTCGCAAAGAAACCGCCTGTTCATCCTGCTTAATGAGTTCTATATATTTTTTTACATTTTCATCCTGCTGTGCTAAATCAAGCCGGGTGTTGAACAAAAATGTTTCCCTGTCCGCTTCTACGGATTGCTGGTTGAGCAATAATGTATTTTTCTTATTTGACAAAGTGTAAAGACTACCCAATGACCAGTTAAACCGTAAGCCTGTTACAAACCAGGGGCCAAATTTATTTTCAATAATATTTAGCGTTGGCCTGCCATAAGCTCCCTGGAAAAACGCACTTACCTGCGGCAGATACCCCGACTTTAAATCTTTTTGCTGCACATCATAAATAGATCTTTGCAGGTCAAATGACTTTAATTCCGGCCTGTTGATGGAAGGTTGAATAACTTTTGTTTCAGGAATTGCCAGCTGTGCAGCCTCAGTGAGCTCTTTACCAATAAATAATGAAAGCATTTTTAAATAAGCCGTTCGATTGGCTTTGCATTCCGTTCCTGCCATTTCGATATTCACAATCTCAGCTCTCAGCTCATCAAGGCTGCTTCTGAAGGCAACACCATTTTCAAGTGCTGCTTCGGTTTTTTGTATCTGCGTTTGCAGGTTTGACTTATTCAGCTCGTTTTGCTTTAGCTGCGCGTCCATCAGCAAAACAGAAAAGAAGATATTATTTATCCTGCTGTTGATAGCATACAGGTTGGTTTCCAGGCTTTGCTCCTGCAATTCCATACTGGCGCTGATCAGCTCTTTTTGGTTTTTGGTGCTGCCCCCGTCATACAAAAGCTGGCTCACCTCGCCCTGTATTTTGTATTGGTCTTTACTGATGGAGGGAAGCGCTATTCCCGATGGCAAAGAGGAACCCATAGCATCAGCGAAGCTCACTGTTTGCGACTGGTAAGTAGCCTGCCCGGAAAAATTTACCTGCGGCAGGTATCGTTTATTAGCATTCTGAATATCATAGTCGCTGGTTTTGATAATCAAATCCATTTTTTTGATAGCAGGGTAATTTGCCTTTGCCAACCGATAACAGTCTTCCAGTGGTAGCGGCTGCCCGTTTACTATGCCATAGGTAAACAGCCAATAAGTAATGGCCAATAATATTTTCCTGATCATACTATTTATCTTTTGTTTTAATCATTTGATTAATATTCGTGTAAAAAAAATCAGCTTTTTAAAATTGCTTTTATCCACTGAGCAACCAGCCTTTTCCGCTCTTGCATCATTTCATTAAAAACCGAATCACTGGCAAATAAAATTGGTTTTGCCACAAACGGGAAAATAACCATACCAAGCAGCGATACAACAAAATGGATGGGGTCAATATCAGGTCTTTTCTCTCGGACCTGACGAATCAATGAAGAGCCTTTTAAAATCTTCTGCACCTGTACCGCTTGTTTAAACCTTTCGGGATGGACCCTGATCTCACTCAGGACAAAAAGCGGCAAATCCTGGTTTTCCAGCAACAGGTCAATATAGTTTTCAACAAGAATTTCCACCTTTTCTTCGAGAGACAGATCTTCATTATTGATCACCGGCTGAATCACACTAAACAATTGCTGAAATTTTTCCGACATTACCTCCTGGAACAGTCTTTCCTTGCTCCTGAAATAGTAGTTAAGCAAAGCCAGGTTGATGCCCGCCTCCTCTGCTATATCACGGGTGCGCGTAGCAGCATACCCCTTTTTAATAAAGACTTTACGAGCCGCCTCCTTAATTTTTTCCCCGGTGGAAGTATCTAAATTCTTTGCATCTTTTGCTTTTGCCATTTTGTAACACGCTGGTTTCTGCTGTAAATATAAAAAGTTCTTTTTGAATTAAACAAATATTTTAATCAAATGATTAAAATTATATGAAGAACATTTCTTCCGGGAAACAAAACGATCGTTGTTTCGAGTTCTCTATAAAGGGTCCTGATTAAGGAGGTGATGACAAAGAGGATCGTCGCTTCGCAGTGAAGCAGAGAAGTCCCAACGAAAAGCCTGCTACAATCGCAATTCAACTCAGATTTCACAGGCGCTGAAAAGAGTTGGGCTTTAAAATAATCAAGTAACGGGTATATACCCAGATCTGGTCCAAAGATCCAGAGAACTCCTAAGGAGGCTCCCCTGGAAGAGATTGATAAATCGGGACTATGCACGGAGAAGGGGAGCGAATTTCTACCGGCCAAAGACTTACCAGCCACTTGCCAGCACATCTGCCAGGTGCATGGTCTTTATCTTATAGCCCCTGCCATTTATATAACCTTGTAAGTGCATTAAGCAGGAAAGGTCGGTAGCAATAATATAATCGGCATCCGTAGCCATTGCGTTTTCTACCTTTTGCTCCCCCATTCCTACTGATATCCCCGGAAATTTTACAGCAAAAGTGCCACCAAAGCCACAACAGGTTTCCACATCATTCATTTCTACCATGTGAAGTCCTCTTACATGAGAAAGCAATTGCCTGGGGCCCTGCTTTATTTTACACTCCCTTAAAGCTGCACAGCTATCATGGTAAGTAGCTATCCCATTAAGCTCGGCCCCGCAATCTTCTACCCTTAATACATTTACTAAAAATTCGGAGAACTCATAAGTTTTGGCACCAATGGCTTTTACTTCGTTGTGCAAAGAAGAATTATCAAATAACTTCTGGTAATAGTTTCTTACGAAGCCTACGCAGCTGGCACTTGGAGCTACAATGTATGCTGCGCCCCTGAAGTCGTTGATAAATTTATTACATACGGATTTGGATTCCTCCCAAAAACCGGCGTTGAATGCAGGCTGACCGCAACAGGTTTGTTCAGCGTTGTATGTAACATTACAGCCGAATTTTTCCAGCACCTTGACCATGTTAAACCCTGTTTCGGGGTACAGCTGGTCTACAAAGCAGGGAATGAAAATATGGACGTTGTACATTTCTTAAGTTGACAGATGATAGATGACAGTTGACAGACTATTGCTTCTACTTCCTCTACAAAACCTATTACTCAAGCATCTTTAATGCTGTTATAGCCGCCTCTTCCCCTTTATGGCCATGCCTGCCACCAAGCCGTTCAAGTGCCTGCTCTTCGGTATTTACCGTAAGCACACCAAAAATAGTGGGAACAGGAAGTGTAAGGTTCAGTTGCAAAATACCATCGGCTACCATTTTGCACACAAAATCAAAATGGGGCGTATCGCCCTGTATCACACAGCCTAAAGCTATATACGCATGAGGTTCATCCAGCAGCTGCCTGGACCTGTTCCAGTGCCTGTTAACTGCAAAAGGAATCTCCACACACCCAGGGACTACCAATGTTTGCACCCTGGCGTTATGTTGCTGCAATACGCGCAGGCAGCCTGCTTCCAGCTCATCAACAATACCTGCATTCCATTCTGTCTTTACCAAAACAATAAAGGCATCCTGTTTAAAGATGCCCGTATTGGTATTCAATAAGTTACTGTTACCAGTTGATGCCATTATTAATTTACATTGTAAACCCCTAATTGCGCCAGGTATTTATCTGCTTCAAAGCCCTGTTGCGTACGGGGATATTTTTCCTTTAATTCTTTATATAGTTCAATAGCCTCATCTTTACTGTTCAATACGTGCTGCGCCAGGTAAGCGCCACGGAACAATGCTTCTGATGAGGCCTGTTGGTCAGACTCAAAATGATGTGCTGCCTTTTTGTAATAATCCAAAGCTTTGGAACCTTTGCCTAAATCGCCATAAGCATCACCCAATAACAGGTAAGCACGCTGCTGGATCTGCTTGGAATCTGTGCTGAAATCTTCCAGGTATTGTACCGCCTTGTCATTCTGGTTCAGCTTGATATAGCAAATACCTGCATAATACCTGGCCAGGTTCCCGGTAGGTGTGCTGCCATAGCTGTCAGCTATTTTAATGAAACCGGGATTTACACCATCACCATTTAAGGCCAGGTGAATAGAATCCATCCGGTAGTATTCCTCGGCTTTAAAGCTTTTATCCAGGGCCTCTGCTCTTTTAGGGCCTTTTACAAATTGGTTATAGGCAAGGTAGCCACTTATGGCCACTATCAGCACTCCTAAAAAGAGAACGATGTTTTTCCCGTTTTTACTCCAGATCTGCTTTGCTTTATCTACCGCCTCATTTGATACAGACGATTCATTTCCAGCCTGTTTACTAATATTAACTGCCATTTTATTTTATAAGGAATTTATATTTTTTTAATCAACAATAAATGGATAATTCTGATCAATGTACACATCTTTCAGCACTTCATCATCATCAGGGAACGGACTTTCTTCTGCAAATTTTACAGAACCGATCACCACTTCTTCGCACCGGGCATCAATTTCTTTTAAGATCTCTTCCGTTGCAAAATTACTTTCAAGAATTTTATTTCTCAGAACAACAATAGGGTCTTTTGATTTATATTCTTCCACTTCATCCTTGGTCCTGTATTTTTGAGGATCACTGATAGAATGGCCTTTGTAACGGTAGGTTTTAATTTCCAGCAAAGTAGGTCCGCCTTTTTCACGGGCATGTTTAACAGCTTCAGCTACAGCATCGTGAACAGATTCAGGATTCATACCATCTACCACTTTAGAAGGCATATCATAAGCATATCCCAATTTGTAAATATCCGTAACATTGGAAGTACGCTCTACTGAGGTACCCATTGCATAGTTATTGTTCTCGCAAATGTAAATTACAGGCAGTTTCCAAAGCATAGCCAGGTTAAAGCTTTCGTGCAAAATGCCCTGCCTTGCAGCACCATCGCCAAAAAAACAAAGCACTACGTTATCAGTATCATTATAGTTCTCAGCAAAAGCTAAACCGGTACCGGTACCAATCTGGGCTCCCACAATACCATGTCCGCCATAAAAATTTTCTTTTTTACCGAAGAAGTGCATACTGCCACCCTTACCTTTTGCACAGCCTGTTGCTTTACCATACAGCTCGGCCATACAGCCATCCACCGACATACCTTTTGCAATAGCCAAACCATGATCACGATAAGCTGTAATAAACTTATCCTCAGGTTTGGTTGCCGTCATACAACCTGCAGCAATAGCTTCCTGTCCAACATACGCGTGAAAGAACCCGCGTATTTTACCTTCCATTTTATATTTTTCTTCTGCAGTAAGTTCAAACTGGCGAATCAGCTGCATCAACTCATACCAGTACAAGTATGTTTCTTTAGAAAATTTTGTTGCCACCTGCTAAAATTTTGTCCGAAGGACCCCTTCGGGGAGCACAAAAGTAAGGGATTTAAAGCATAAAAACTCATGCCGCGAAAGCCGAAAAGTTTAAAATCAAAGGTTTGCCGGTTTATAAGGAAAAAGCCTTTATTTCTTTCAAAACTACTACCTAATGTGTTCTATAAATTGCCCATCCTGCGAAACAGTAGTACAATTTATGAAAAGATAATAATTCCTTAAAATGACTGGTATCAACTATATAAGAATGCACACATATATTTATCGGATATTTTTCTTTATATTGAAATGCTAAATCTGATGATATTGAAATTAATTCCGAGAGACATAAGCTGGCTATCGTTTAATGAACGTGTGTTACAGGAAGCCGCAGATAAAACGGTGCCTTTGAGAGAACGGGTGAAATTCCTGGGCATTTTTTCCAATAACCGGGATGAGTTCTTCAGGGTTCGTGTGGCATCTCTGAAAAGAATGCTGCAAATAGAGACCAAAATGAAGATGCACTCCGAAAAAAATCCTCAAAAGATACTGGATGAAGTGCAGCGACTGAACACGGAGCACCAGCTGGCTTTTGAAAGAATATGGGCCGAAGTGCTAACCGAATTGAATAAAAGTAATATTTTCCTTAAAACAGATAAACAACTGAATGCAGAGCAAAAAAAATTTATACTTGATTTTTTTGACAACGAGATAAGCGCCAGCATTGTTCCACTCATGGTAGAGAACATCAAAAAATTTCCTAACCTGAGGGACAAATCCATTTTTCTGGGCGTTGTGATGTCAAAATCCACTGACAGGTCGGCCCGCAAGTATGCCATTATTGAAGTACCCGTAGCGGCCATGGGCAGCCGTTTTATTGTATTGCCTTCCAAAGAAGGGAGGCATGATATCATGTTGCTGGAAGATGCCATCAAATTTAACCTGCCGGATATTTTCAGCTTTATGGGCTATGATGAGTTCCAGGCTAATGTATTTAAGTTTACAAGGGATGCCGAGCTGGAGATTGACAACTCTGATACCACCACGATTATCCAAAAGCTTGAAAAAGGTTTAAAAAACAGGAAAAAAGGGAAACCCATACGCCTGGCCTACGATGAAAATATAGATCCCGGCTTTTTAGAATACTTGCTGACACGCCTGGGCCTGTCAAAAAAAGATAATATCACCCCTGGCGGCAGCATCCATAATTTCAGGCATTTTATGGATTTTCCCTCACAGGTGTTCACAGGCAAGCCCAAACGCCGGCAACCTTTTCTCCATCCCCTGTTAAAAGATAAGCGGGTAAGCGATGTGCTGATGAAGCAGGATGTGCTGCTGAATTTTCCCTATCACAGCTTTACACCGGTGGTTGATATGATCCGCGAAGCGGCATTTGATCCTGACGTTATATCTATCAAAATTGCCTGTTACCGCCTGGCATCGCAATCAAAAATTATCAATGCGCTGGTAAACGCAGTACGTAACGGTAAAGAGGTTACGGTAATGATGGAGCTGAAAGCCCGCTTTGATGAAGAAGCCAACCTGCAATGGCAGCAGGCGCTTACAGATGTGGGCGCCAGGGTACTGACCGGAATCCCCGAGATGAAGGTGCATTCCAAGATCTGTGTTATCAGGAAACGGGTTAAGGGCAAAATGGTTCACTATGGCTTTGTGAGCACCGGTAATGTGAACGAGAAAACAGCCAGGATCTATGGCGATCACAGCCTGCTCACTTCCAACAGGTTTATTATGGCAGATGTTAACCGTATTTTCAACTTTCTTGAAAAACCCGATACCGGCCAGCATTATCTTGAAAAATGCCGTACACTGATACCCAGCCCGCATTACCTGAGAACAGAGCTAAACAAGCTGATTGACCATGAAATCAATGCCACCCGTAAAGGCTTTTATGCAGAGATCATACTGAAAATGAACTCCTTAGCTGATGCCAAACTGATTGAGAAGCTGACGGATGCTGCAAAGGCGGGGGTAGTGATCAAGTTAATAGTAAGGGGAATTTTCTGCATGCAGTCAGAAAATAAAAAATTTAAGAAACCCATTAAGGCCATCAGCATTATTGATGAGTACTTAGAACATGCCCGCGTATGGGTATTTCATAACCGCGGCGATGAAAAAGTATTTATATCTTCTGCAGACTGGATGATCCGGAATATTGAGCATAGAGTTGAAGCTACCTGCCCCGTTAAAAGCGAGATCTTAAAAAAAGAACTGATTGATATATTAGACATACAGCTTAAGGACAATACCAAAGCAAGGATCTTAAATAATAAGCTGGACAATGAATATGTAAAAAGAAAGAATAATAAAATAGTAAGGTCGCAGGAAGAAATTTACAATTACCTTGCTGATAAAACATACTAAATAGTATGGAAGCCAAGAGCAAATCTGATAAAACACTCAATACTTAATGTTCAATAAATTAATGCTCAGGGATGGCTGCAGCAGAAAGCTGAAAGCATAAGGCTTAAAGCTTTTAGCATTCGGTGTACGTTGAAAATTGAGTATTCCTGCCCCCGTCCGTACCGGCACGGGCGGACGTCCGGTCAGGCGAGGATTATTGATTCTTGATATACCATAGCTATTAATATAACGGCACTCCCGTTTGTTCAGTAGCTAACCCTAATAAATATTTATTCCCTCTAATTTTTGTATTAGCAAAAAGAAACATTAAAATTGTAGCATGAAACTGGCAGCTATTGATATAGGAAGCAACGCAGCGAGGTTATTAATTACGGATGTATTTCTTGACAAAAAAAAGCAACCGGAATTTATTAAATCAAATCTTGTAAGGGTACCGCTAAGGTTAGGCTTTGATGTTTTTGAAACAGGCGAGATCTCTGAGGAAAGAGCTAACTGCCTGGTAGAAACCATGAAAGCATACAGGAACCTGCTTACCGCTTATAATGTAAAGCATCTCAAAGCCTGCGCTACATCTGCCATGCGCGATGCCAGGAACTCCAAAGACCTTATTGATCGGGTAAAAAAAGAGACCAATATAGAAATAGAGATCATATCAGGAGACCGTGAAGCCTCAATGATATATGAAACACATATAGCCGAAACTCTGGAAAAAGAAATTTTATACTTATATATTGATGTGGGAGGAGGCAGCACGGAGCTCACTTTTTTCCTGAATGGCAAAGTTATCTTTAAACAATCTTTCAATATAGGTACCATCAGACTCCTGAAACAACAGGTTAAAGAAGAGCAGTGGGAAGAAATGAAGGAAGTGATCAAAACCCAGGTAAAAGGTGCCAAAACCGTGATGAGCATTGGTAGTGGCGGTAATATCAACAAAGTCTTTTCTTTATCCAAAAGGAAAGAAGGGAAGCCTCTGCCCTTAGATCTGCTGCGCGATTATTATAAAGAAATGAGCAGCCTTAGCTTACAGGAAAGGATGAGCCTGTATAAAATGCGCGAAGACCGGGCGGATGTGATCGTTCCTGCCCTTTTGATCTATGTGAACGTATTGAAATGGGCCGGCGCGGACGAAATATTAATCCCTAAAATAGGATTGGCGGATGGCCTGATCCATGCTTTGTATGATGAGCTGGTAAACGCGTTGTAAGATGACCGTTGACAGATGACGGGTTTAAAAATTTCAAACTTTAATTTCAAATCTTAAAACAGAATAGTGTCAATAAATAAAGAAGTAAAACGTGTTACCACCAACACGCTGCTGATGATGAAGCAGGCAGGGGAAAAGATCGCTATGCTTACAGCCTACGATTATTCTTTCGCAAAAATAATTGACGGTGCAGGTATTGATGTAATACTGGTGGGCGATTCTGCCTCCAATGTAATGGCAGGTCATGAAACCACCCTGCCTATTACGCTTGACCAGATGATCTATCACGCAGCATCAGTGATACGTGGTGTTCACAGGTGCCTGGTAGTGGTGGATCTGCCTTTTGGAGCCTACCAGTCCAACTCCGAAATAGCGCTGGCATCGGCCATCCGTATTATGAAAGAAACCGGCGCGCACGCTATAAAGCTGGAAGGCGGTGAGGAAGTGGTGGAATCTATCAGGAAAATTGTTTCGGCAGGTATCCCGGTAATGGGGCACCTCGGGTTAACGCCCCAATCCATTTATAAGTTTGGCACTTATGCTGTTCGTGCCAAAGAAGAAGCCGAAGCGGCCAAACTAAAATCAGATGTTCAGCTTTTGCAGGAAGCAGGCTGCTTTGCAACAGTGCTTGAAAAAATACCGGCGCTGCTGGCAAAAGAAGTTACTGAAAGTGTGCACATTCCTGTAATTGGAATTGGCGCCGGCAAATATTGCGATGGCCAGGTACTGGTAATGCATGATATGCTGGGCATTAATACCGAATTTAAGCCCAAATTCTTAAGGCAATACCTGAACATTTTTGAACAGGCAACAGAAGCGGTAAAAAATTACGTTGATGATGTAAAAAATGCAGATTTCCCCAACGATAAGGAACAATATTAGAAACCTGTTTCAACTTTTTCGTACAAACCCTTATATATCACTCCCAGCCCAGGCTTGTCGCTATATATTATTTTACCATTATCGTAACCAATGCCGGTGGCAACATCTTCCTGCAAAAGCAGAGGGCCATCCATATCCAGGTAATCCACCTGCGGGGCTAAGTGAGCCATAGCCGCAGACCCTACCGTGCTTTCGTTCATACATCCCAGCATTACTTTCAGGCCGCGCTTACGGGCATCGGGTATCATACGCAGTGCCGGTGTTATACCGCTGCATTTAGTCAGCTTTATATTAATACCATGAAAATGGCCTTCGCAGAGAGCCACATCCTTTTCAGACACACAACTTTCATCAGCAAATAAAGGCAGGGACGATGCTTTATATAAAACTTTCATTCCCTCCCAGTTATCTTTAGCCAATGGCTGCTCCACCAGGTCAACCCCTAAGGCTTTCAGTTGCGGAATAAGCTGTAAAGCGGTTTCAAGATCCCAGCCGGCATTGGCATCCACCCTCAGCGCCGCATCTGTTGCTGCACGCAGGGCCTTTACAATAGCAATGTCATCAGCAGTGCCCACTTTAATTTTATAAACGGGCCAGGGTTTCTCCTTTAGCTTTGCTACCATTTTTTCCACACTGTCAATACCAATAGTATAATCAGTTAACGGGCTTTTAGCTATATCGCTGCGCCATACCTTGTGTAACGGCTTTAATGCCATCTTGCCAAAGATATCCCAGGCTGCTATATCCAAAGCACAAACCAGGAAAGGATTCCGGGGCAACAGATGGTGAAGAAAATGCCAGTACCGTTCAGGTTCTGTAAAGGCAAATTTTTCAATGATACTCCTTTTCGCCTCCAGATCGGCAATCATATCATCTACGGTGATATTATAATAAGTGATAGCAGGCGCTTCTCCATAGCCCTTTATTCCAAAATGCTCCAGCTCTACGATCAATGTAGGCTGATGTGTTTTACTGCCTTTGGAAATAGTAAAAGGATGACGGAATTTTAACTGGAAAGGATAATAATTAAGCTTCACTGAAATTTATATTTTATATCATAAAGCTTCAAAATTATTGAAAACAAAATTCCTGCTGCATTTTTGTTGAGCGCTGCTTCTAAAAAATCAGGAAACAATATCAGAATACGCTTCCTT
Source organism: Niabella sp. (assembly GCA_027493055.1). GTDB lineage: Bacteria > Bacteroidota > Bacteroidia > Chitinophagales > Chitinophagaceae > Niabella. The sequence continues at coordinate 37,887 of JAPUDO010000075.1, forward strand.
CCAATATGTCATTTCCTGGTTATACAAAGCCTGGTTAGCCAGGTGAACGCATATGGCAGTTTTCGCTCCTGTGTAAACATTGGAGTCTGGCAATTTTCCGGTTTTGACCGCCTTGTAAAAATCCATTAAGGCATACCAGGTACCGTCCTTCGTAGGCTCGGGCAAAATGGATATTCCGCCCTCCTTATTCCAGGCAATTTTAGAAGCGCCGGTTACACCATCGACCACTTCATTTTGGGGCGAAGCATTTTTCTCAGGAGAAAAAACACCTCTGTCTGTTAGTAAAGAGATAGTGCCTTTTGTGCCCTTTATTTTAAAAAGGTATCCATCATAAGCATTACCGCAGGTAGCCCCAAAATTACCAATGATGCCTTCTTCAGGATAACGTAACATCACCTGTGCATTATCATGCGTTTCGCGGCCGTCTTTAAAAATATCAATACCCCCTGTTGCCTGAAATGTTGCGGGATGTGTATCAAAGGTCCAATTAATAAAATCGATCTGATGCGATAATAGTTCAGCCACCAATCCTCCTGAATATTCTTTGTACATCCGCCAGTTGATCCGGCGCTCTAAAGACGAATCAGGTACCGGCCTGCGCCAATTACCGTTACGGTCCCACCTGCAGTCTATCTGGTTCACCTTGCCAAGCAGACCCTTACCTATAATCTCTTTCACTTTGTAGTAAAGCGGCGAATAGCGGTACTGGTGCCCTATCTGCACCACTTGTTTGGGCAGCCGTTTAGATATTTCCACAAGCTTTAATGCTTGCGGTATATCAAAGGTCATTGTTTTTTCAAGATACAGGTGTTTACCAGCCTGTAAACTATCTGCGGCAATAGGATAATGCATATTGAGCGGTACTGCAACTACCACCGCATCCACATTTTTGTCGTCCAGCAGTTTCCGGTAATCCTTATAAGCCCGGAAGGTGTCTGCCTTTAATATTTTACGGGTTTCATCCAGCCGAAAATCAAGTGTATCACATATGGCCGTGATGCTGAATTTATCCTTCAGCTCCTGAATTACGTGCGCCATTCCTTTTCCTCTGTCACCACAACCAATAATACCTACTTTTATAACAGGTTGCTGATTGTTAGCGATCACATCTACATTACTAATCATAGCTCCGCCTGTTAACAGTCCCGCACTTTTTAAAAAACTTCTTCTTTTCATCCGTATATTTATTTTTTAATATCCTGATGTTACCGATAGCTACCGGTAGCCCTAATATCCTTTTTCCTATAATTATCGTTTCCTATACTTTATTTAATCCAACCTCTCATTATTTTTTGCCGCTGATAAAAACAGGTTGATATTTTTTTAACATTCCCCAACCTATGTAGTTCTTACCAGTTCATTCATGCAAAAGCGGAGGTCGCTTATGCTGTCCCGGTAGGTTTGCAACCGGCCGTCTAACTCCTGCTCCTGCAATTTACCACAGGTAACAAACCCGTTTCTGACTTTTGTCAGATCGCAGCTTTGTGCTTAAGATGACGATGTTATTAAAACGTATCGTCAGATATTTAATCATCGGCTTTGTTTATAACACCAATCATCAATGAAGCTGCATACATTAAAAATACGGTTTCGATTTGAAAATATACCATCATTATGCCCAAAGGAAAAAATAAAACTCAAAAATACTGTACAGTCTTTTATGGATTTGTACCAAAATTTATTAACCCTGGGGTTTATTTGTGAACTACGATAATTTACCGGGTTTTCCTGATTAAAAATGTAGCCAGATTTCCTTTATGATCAGTAGGCCATACTCCTGCGGGAACAATAAATGAATCCTGCGAATCGTTTGCTGTTATTTTTCCGTATGATATGGTTTCGGCAGGCCCAACGATGGACGCATGCTTCAACAACCAGGCTCTATTGGGATAATAGTATATAAAATCAATTCGGTCTCTTTCGTCTGCCTCCGGCGCCCAGGTAAGCTTGCTTATTGCGGCTCCCGGGTTAGCAGATGGAAAAGTCAAACCCGGATTTTTTACCGCATCAGGAAATATTTTCCTGTAGGTATCTATCATACCCATATCAGTAAGCATAACAGAGCAATCCCAATTTACAACCAGCCCATTATGATCTCTTATGTTTTTGGTATCGGCCTGCCAGTCTAAGTGGGACGGCTCGTTAAAATCGCCGCCTAGTAAGATTAAATTTCCTTTTTTTATTTCCTGCTTTGCGTCTTTTATAAATGCAGCTATTGTTTCATCCCGCTGCGAAAGCCGGTTTGCCTTTAATACAGTGTCTGCATCTAATACAGGAGCAGGCAGCTTTTTCCAGGTAGTACCACTATAACCTCTTGGAAGATAGCATGCATAATTAGTATAATCCAGGTGTGCAGCATAAATAACTACGGTATGCCCCGCCACAGAAATATAGTTTTTTGTCATAGCCCCCTGCACATCCGAATAACAGCATAATTGCTGATCTTCGATTTTATACTTTGAGATCATTCCTGCACTTTGATTAGCTTGTTTGCCATAGTAGATCTGTCCGTCTTTTTTTAAGGTATCCGTTAACCGTGCAATCAAATCAGTTTTTTGAGCATTCTGAAGTTCGCAGAAAAGTACAATATCCGGATCAGTTTGTTTTATAAGACTTACCAAACCGTCAAAGCCGCCGGGCACAGCATATGTACCATGCCATAAATTAAGCTGCAGCACCTTTAGCTGCTGCATTTTTTCTTTTGTAGTGCTGCCAAGCAGCAAGAACGAAAATACAAGAAATACTAACGACTTTATTTTTTTCATTAAGGAATCAATCTTAAAATACAACAATGCATATCATCAAATCCATGCTAAAGTACTTATTGTATGTATTATTCCCTGCAAAACGGGCATATAACATTTTTACTGCCGGTTATAAAACTCGACAGCGGCGGTTTGCAGGTGCTACCCACCAAGGGCTCCCTGATGGCCATATTGAATTACTGATCAGGCAAGCCTTAATAGCTCAAGGCTCCGCCAAGCTCTCCCTAAGAAGTCTTTGGACTGCCTGACAATGCTTCTTGGGTTTGAAATGTATCAGATACCCTCTTAATCAATGCCTGTTTTTAATCGAAAGCGCTATACCTTAATTTTCCAGCAAAGCTGCAACGCACCATAAATAAGGGCCCTGCCCGTGATAGTCGCCGGTATTGCGCGGACGATCATAATAATACTGTTTATCATTCTTTTTGTTTGTTCCCACGCAAACTTCCGATACGGCGCCCTTAGCATCTACATAATCCACCAGGGCCATCCATGCTTTACGGGCTGCCGGGGCATATTCCTCAGCATTTAACCATCCTTTTTTAACCCCGGTTATGAACGCATACGCAAACATGGCCGATCCGGATGTTTCTGCCCAGCAATCGGGCTCATCTATCAGCTGGTTCCACATACCATTGGGTTGCTGATAGCTTTTCAGACTTTTCATCATTTTTTGGTAACCCTGCAGGATGCGGGAGTAATATTTATTATTTCCAGATAAATAACGTAATAATTCCGTTACGCCCGCCGCCATCCATCCATTACCCCGGCCCCAGTAGAAAGGCACATCAGGCGCATGATAAAAAAGGCCGTTGGGGCGTTGCAGCTCATCTAAATAAAGAGCCATTTCCCTGGCCGCCCTGTCAATATACTTTTCGTCGCCGGTTGCCTTATAAGCCTGGGTTTGCACAATAGTGATCATATACATATCATCTATCCACAGGCGCGTTTGCCAGCTATAGCCTTTATCCGCCCATGCTTTTTCTTCAGGCTTCGCATCTGCAGGCACTTCCCACTGGGTTTTGGCATAAGGCAAGCCCAGGTCAAAATAGCGCTGCTCCTTTGTAAGCTGCCAGAGCGTTAACGGCAGACTGCCAAACATATTCAGGTCTACATGGTTCTGAATAGGCAACAGCTCTTTTTCGGTTGAAAACAATGGCTCAAACCTTTTTTGAAGGAAACCGGCCAGCATATCATCTTTTGTCAGCCTGGCAAAGTTAAGCGCACCGTTCCAGTAAAAGGTTTCGGGGTAACCAATCCATTTCCCGGCATGAAGTGCATGTTTCGAATACACAAAACGGTAGGCAATAAGCTTCCCCACTTCTTCGGGCGTATAACCTTTGGGAAAGCCGGTCAACACATCCTTCTGCGCAAACAAAAACTGAAAGGGAAGAGATAACAACAATAACGTAAAGATTCTTTTATTCATTATGCTTATTCTTTTAAATATCATTTCACCCGGTGTGCATAACATTTGAAATAAGGTAGTATTTATTTTCATACACTACTGCAAAAAGCCTTCTATTCGGGTCCTCATGAATCCGAAAACTGTTATGTACCGTCTATTATTATTAATCTTTATACCTGAAAGTGGATACTTCCGCCAGCCCGGGCTGCTTTTCGCTGTCATGACCGGATTTGGGCACCAGCCTGAAATACCGGAACTGCTTACGTTGCGGCAGATCAATATACAGATTCCGAAGATCAAAATTATTAAGCGTAAATGTGCCGAGATTCTCCCAGGTATTGTTGTCATTGCTGGTCAATATCTGGAGCTCTTTTATTTTGCTGTTCTCAGATTTCTGGTTAATAATAAAACCATTCACCCTTGATACTGCCCCCATGTCAACTGTTACATAGTGATTCGGATAGTCTGATGATGCGGCAGCCGCCCAAAATGTAGAAGTGTTGCCATCTATAATACGCTTACTGGCATTAGCCGTTACTTCTGAGCTAAATCCTGCAATATTCCAGTTTGTTTTAGGATGGATATACCGTACTGTTTCGCCGGAAGGCCGGTTTTGCGGAATATCTATATTTGTTGGCGTACCGAAATTGGGGGTACCATCAGTGTTCCATGTAAAGCGCTGGATACGCGGGTTGCGCCCTGCATTGCCATCGTTGGCAACGCTGCGTGCATGGTAAATGATCCAGTCTTCTTTGCCATCGGGCGATTTGAAAAAGCCGTTATGCCCGGGGCCATACGCTTTGCTGGCCGCCAGCATGGAAAAAACAGGCTGAGGATTTTTTGTCCAGTCGCTAGGGTTCATAGGATCTCCGTTATTTTTCAACGTGAGCAGCCCGAGGCAATACCCGTCAGACCAGTAGCCACTGCCGGAGTACACTACAAACACGCGACCATCAGGATTGATCAACACCTGTGGCCCTTCGTTGATGGGATTGCCTTTTTTTTCCCAGTCATAGTTAGGCGTAGCAATCATTACCTTTTCGCCGGTAATCGTCCAGGGATTGCTCATTTTAGCAATATAAATATTTTGTGGCGGCGCACCAGCATTTCCCCCGGACCATAACATATACAACTGGCCTTTATAATCCAACACTGTACCATCTATAGCCCACAGGTTGGTAGGGTCAGAAATTTTCCCCCGCAGTGCCCAGCTCCCCTGTACAGGATTGGGCGAGGAGTTTTCCAGCACATACATGCGGTGGTTGGCATTTGTACCGTCATCGGCGGCAAAATAAAAGTACCATTTACCGTTAATTTCGTGAAGTTCAGGGGCCCATACATTTTTTGAATAGGATTGATTGGCAGGCGGAGTCCACACATCGGTACGGCGTCCCGAAGCAAGCTCTGATAAATTTTTTGTTTCGATGATCACCAACTTGCTGCCCTGTGTAAAGGTATAATAGTAAGTGCCGTTTTTCTGCACTACCCAGGGATCGGGCCCGCCCGGCATAACCGGATTCGTGAACTTTTCGTCTTTCGTGAATTTGGTTAAATCATCCTCTCCCACAGGTGGATCAGGGGTAGGCTTTACAGGATCCGGCTGTTTTATCCCAGGATCTGATTTGCCGCATGATGTCCATAACAATCCACTACAGAGAAAACATACAATAAGTATTAATCGTTTCATTCGTATATTTTTTCGTTTTTCTATAAATCCAGAATCGTAATCTTGAAAATATTATTCCGCAGGAGCACAACCGCTAAAAGCCTGTAAAAAGGGAAGATTAAATTTCATGGACAAACAGTATCTGACCTCTAAAGCCAAACTATCCTAACGCGGCTTATCCCGTACAACGAAGTAAGCAAATGCACCTGAAATATTTTGTTCAAGCTTTTGTCAAATCGTTTCAAACTCTAAAGAGTTGTTAGAACAGGGGTACGCTATACACCGCTCCTTGTGAAGCAGTACAAAATAATTTTTACATTTATCAGCCTTTTTATATTTTTAGAATGATCCTGCCCCAAATTACTATTCAGGGCAGGATCGTTTCACTTTCTCTTAACCATATGCCCGCCGGCTGATAGTTAGATTATGTTTTAAAATAAAACTTACAGGCTTTTAGGGTGTAAGGCCAAGGTATAATTCCTGCATTTGCACGGTATTACCCTGTGATGTGTACGACGATTGGTAGAAACATTGTGCTTTCTGCGCATAGAATTTCAGGTATCGGTACTTAGATTTCGGTAGAGGTATATTAACAGATTCCTGCAGGGATGCTGTTGCTGCATCAGGAATGACCACATTTGTTGCAATCACCTCGAAATTCGTACCATCGTTGCTACCCTGTATTTCGTCAAAAGCATACCATCTTATAAAGGCTTGCGTTATATCTCTGTGGCGTATCCTGAAATAATTTACCTCCTGAGAAGTCTTCATATCTACGATAAAGTAAATAGCTGCACCAGAAGGCACTGTTACCTTAGTAGTTGTACCGGAGGTTTTACCTGGCCTTACGAGGCAGAAATTGGTAGCCAGGTCACCGTCAATTGCAGCGGCTAACGAGTTCCCTTCGGGATTACCAGTTGCTATCATGAGCTCATGAGAGGCTGTCATTGTCCAGCCGGTTCTTGGGTAATCGCCGCTAAAAGCTACCACATTCACCGTTACCGCGGCCTTAATTGATGCATTGTGCTTCGATGCTACGGTAACTATAGCAGTGCCTTTTGTTACACCGCTTAGCATTCCTTCCCCGGTTACCGTTACCACTGCAGGACTGGAAGAAGTATAAGTCAACCCGTCGTTTGCATCAAGCGGCGTAAGCTTTACCTCGCTAAACAGGTTATAGGTGTCTCCTAATTTCAGGTCCATTTCAGACTTGAGCAACTGGACTCCCGTAGCCGGTATTAAAAACTTATCAACCACTGTTACGGGGAACTCAACGCTATGCCCCCCTGCACCTACCGATATGGTAATGGTGGCGGTACCTTCGCTAACGGCGGTAACAATGCCTAACCCACTTACGGTAGCTACGGCAGGGTTAGATGAAGAATAGCTTTCTGCCCTGTCTGTGGCATTTTCGGGGAATACGTTTACTTGCCAGCTTGCATCAAGCGTAGTGCCTGTAAGCAAGGTATTGTCTCCTTTAAGTGCATCTTTTAAAGTAACACTTTCTACTGCTACTTCCGGCGCTGTTACCATGTTTTTGTTGCAACCAGCCAACAACAGGCCGCACAGTAAAAAAACAGCCGCGAAGAAGGATATTTTACTTTTTTTCATGTGTATGTTTTTTAATAATTGAAACTGAGATCAAGCCATGAGGCACAGAGGAACGAAGCCCCTGCAAAGTTTTTCAAAACTCCTGGCCCCCCCGGCTCTACCTGTCCCAACCAGGGTTTTGCACCAACATGCCTTTGGTACGCTGCATTTCTGTCAGTGGTATAGGGTACAGATAATTTTTACGGCCGAAATAACGGGTCTGGAACCTCCTGCGAGTGTGGAATGCGGCTTTATTCCCATCGGGGTTCATGCCGGTAAATTCGCCGCCCTGGCCACCCTGGCCCACGGGGTTTTCGGCTATCATCCACCTGCGCACATCAAAGTAGCGCTGTCCTTCGGTGGCCAGCTCAATGCGGCTTTCGCGGCGTATGGCTTCGCGCTGAAGGCTCTGACTGCCTGCTATGGCTGGGTTCAGGTCTTCCAGCTTGGGCAACCCGGCGCGCTCACGCACCATGTTGGTATAGCGTAGCACATCGGGGTTGCCGGGTTCTACTTCATTCAGCATTTCGGCATATAGCAGGTAAAACTCTGCCAGCCTGAAAATAATAGACGGCCGGTACCTCCTGGTTACAGCTCCTGTAGCGGAACGCCCATACACAGTGCGGTTCATCCTTTTGTATAAAAGATAGCCGGTAATAGGCGCGCCATCCGGTACGGTTTTATCGGCATTGCCACCGAGATAAAACTGCGTTTCCGCATTGCTGATATGCCATTTTTTACCGGAGAAAGTGATAGTGTTATAAAAACGTGGTTCGCGCCCGATATACATCCTGGATACTTCTATCCCGTCATACGTGCCAAAGCCTGTTTCACTGTATGAAGGTGAGGCGGAAAGAAAAGTCGTATTCTTTATCGGAAATCCATCCGCCATATAAAAGTCATCTACCAGTTCCTGCACTACGTGTATGCCGCCCAGGCCCGATGGCTCGTTCCTGGGAGTTACAAACTGGTCAAAAGCACCGTTGGTGGCAGTACCCCAGGCATCTTTTGAAGTGGCCCAAATGATCTCTTTATTGTAATCCTGAAACACTCCGTACACAGACAACGCAGGGTTGAAAGTGCCTGTATTCTTAAAAAGCTCGTAACGGCCCTGCTCTGCGTAATCTAAAAACTCTCTTAACGCTGTTACGGCTTTTTGCACTTTGCTGTTGTCTCGGTCGGGGAACAGACGCTTGCCATCGCTGTTCGCAAGCAACAAAGCTTCTGTAAACCCGCCGTTAAAGAGCGGGCTGGCCGCATATACCCACAGCTTCGCGCGCAATGCCATGGCCGCGCCTTTGGTAGGCACTGCTGCATAGTCCAACTGGGTGTGGTAAGGCTCCTGCTCCATGCCCATCATGGCTCCCCGCAGTTCCGAATCAATAAAGTTAATCACTTCATCCAGGGAATTACGAGGCACATCGAGTTCGTCCTGCAGGGTTTTGGATTGGGTTATGATGGGTACGGGGCCGTACTGTTCCATCAGGTAGTAATAATACGCCGCCCTCATGAAGCGAATATTGGCTTTGTAGCGTTCTACTTCAGCCTCAGTAAGCACGGCCGCACTTACACCCGTAGCAACGATGGGTTTCACTTTTTCCAGGAAGATATTGGCCTGCCTTATGCTTTCGTACAGCGTGCCCCACCGGTGGTTGTTGGAGTTGGAAGAGTTCCAGTTACCATATTTACCTGTATTATTTGCCAACCTGTGGTATAGCTCATCGGTATAGCCTGCCCAGGCATTAGCCATGGAAGAGCCGGCTACCCATATTGCAGAATAATCGGGCACATTGTTATATACCTGCCCGTACCATTTTCTTGTGCGGTCTACGTTATCAAACACCTGTTCAACATCGGTGATACCGCCAGCCAGCTCATCGGACACATCCAGAAACTTACTGCAGGATGTAAACCAACCGAGCGAAAGGCTTATTAACCCTATTTTTATAATATTAGTTTTCATTCGTATATTTTTTATGTTTTCAATTGTCGAATGGAACTTATCAGGTATAAAATTTTCATTTCCTGTGTGATAAAAACGAAAATTTTATAATGAACGTTTCATGTGTATTCTTCTTTAAATTTTATAAGTTCACTTCAAGGCCTAATGTAAATGTGCGCGACATAGGGTAGCTTACGCCCTTGTTACGATCACCCATTTCAGGGTCCCATATTTTTATTTTGTCCCATACATAAAGGTTGTACCCCATAATGTAGGCTCTTGCACCACTGATACCCAATCTTTGAATAGTGTTTTTGGGAATCGTATATCCAAATTCCAGGTTTTTGAAACGCAGGAAGCTGGCATCGCGCATCCACCAGGTACTGGCTTCTTTGCTTATATTGTTGCCGTATCCCTCATGTAGTCTGGTCATCATCACATTCTGGCTGGGGTTGTCTGCCGTCCAGCGGTTTAAAAACTCCTTGCGATAGTTCCCTTTTTCTATACCCCATGTAAAAGGCCATACGGTATAAGCTTCTGTGCCTGAGCCCTCTGTGCCTATTACAAAAGAGGTGTTGGCTGCACCCTGGAAGAACACGCTTATATAAAATCCTTTATAATCCACGTTCAGGCCAAAGCCGTAGTTGATTTCAGGGTTTTCAGGGTGGCCTACGCCTCTTTTACGGTCGTTATTATCTATAATACCATCATTGTTCAGGTCGGCAGAGTTAAAATCGCCGGGACCCAAGGGAGCGTTACCGGGCCTGGTAGGCACGGGCAGCCCGGGTTTTAACTGGTAGCGGTAAGTGCCGTTGGGGTTTTGCGTTCTTATAAAATCATCTTCGGTATAAAGCCTTTCGGCGATGTACACGGTTTGCTCCCCTACCCTTGTGCCGGTAACCTGCATCCAGGGATAATTTTGAGGCAGCTCATCATACTCAAGCACTTTGTTACGGGCAAAGGTGAACGTACCCCTGGTTCCTATTGTGAACTCGCCTATTTTATGATTGCTTTTCAGACTGGCATCCACACCGTGGTTATGCACAATGCCATAGTTTTGCCAGGGATTTGCATGGAAACCTGCCGAACCAGGAATGGTACGGCGCTGAATAAGGATACCTGTACGCTCGTTATTAAAATAATCCACCGTTAACTCAATCCTGTTCCTGAAAAAACCTAAGTCAAGCCCTACGTTGCGTTTCTGCTCTATTTCCCAACCAATATAGTTGTTGAGAAAACGCTGGTCGAATATGCCGGCACCCAGGCCATTGGTACCGCCATTGGTGCTGATACCCTGATTGAAGTTATAGGCATTGTCACCACTTGTAACAAAGGTGGGGCGGTAAAGAAAACGGGAGCCGCCTGTATTATCGTTACCGGTACGGCCCATAGACAACCTGATTTTAGCGCTATACAGCACATCTTTCAATGCATCGGGATAGAAAGGCTCATTGGATACAAAATAGCTGATCCCCACGGCAGGGAAAAAACCAAAGCGGTTGCCTTTGGCAAAGGTTTCGCTACCGGTATAACCAAAGTTACCTTCTATAAAATACCGGTTAGCAAACGAGTAAGTAGCACGGCCTACCAGGCCCTGTTTGCGGTAAGGCAGCACATCGTTCCCGCGCTGGTTTTCCTTCTGCATATAAAGCAGCATACCTCCCACATTGTGCTGCTCAAAAGTACGTGCGTAATTGATAGCGCCCTCCATGTATATATTGCGGTAGTTGTCCCTCCCATCATCGTCATATACAGGATCTACCAACTGGGGATTGCCTGATACTGATTGACTGAACTGAAGGTTGCCCTCTGCATCGCGGCCGGTAGCATAGTATAAGCTTGGTCCGTAATTGCGCAGGGTTCTATTATTACCTTCATAGTCAAGGCTTAGGTTGGCCCTGGCGGTCAGCCCCTTGGTAACTATTTTCAGATCCTGGTTAATGCCTACGTTGGATTGTATGCGTGTGCTAAACTCCTTGCGGTAGCCCTGGTTGTAGAGCATATTGAAAGGATTGCGGTTGTTGCCATCGCCCACTATCCTATAAGTAGCTAAAGTGCCATCGCTGTATATAGCAGGGAACAGGTGTGGTGGCGTAAAGAGCATGAACTTGAAAATATCATCGGGCGATCGGTTGGCTGTAAGCCGGTTAACATACTGCCCGGCGAGGTCTATGTTTAACTGGGTGGTATTGCTCACTTTCAGGTCTATATTGCTGCTCAGTTTTTAGCTCTGATAGTCAAAATCGCTGTTATACTTACCCATCTCGTTCTTTTTAAAAACGCCGTCCTGATTAAAGTACGCCATGGACACAAAATATTTGGCGTTCTCCGCGCCACCCCTGAAGTTTACGGTGTAGCGCTGGTTTTTAACATTCTTTGCCAGCAACTCATTCATCCAGTTGGTGTTGGGGTACAGGTCATTATCTACTCTGTTGCGGTATTTTTCAATCTGCTCCTGGGTCATATATGGATCCAGGCCATCATTAAAGCGAGCTTCGTTTGCCAACTCTATGTAGTCCCAGGAGTCTACAAACTCAGGCAGCCGTTGCGGCTGTGCAGTAGAAAGCTCCGCACGGAAAGAGATGCGCGGCTTGGATATAGTACCACGCTTGGTGGTAACGAGTATAACGCCATTAGCGCCTTCTGCACCGTACACCGCTGTGGCTGCCGCATCTTTCAGCAATGAAAAAGTTTCAATTTCATCGGCTTCTATCTCACCTATCTTACGCGGAATACCATCTACCAGTACGAGCGGCTGAGAGCCTCCGGCGAAAGTGCTGATACCCCGTATCCAGAACTCGGCAGCGTCCCTGCCCGGCTCAGCGTTTCGCTGGATGGCTATAAGCCCCGAAAGCTGCCCGGCCAGGTTGCCGGTAATGTTGCCGGTGGGAGCCATCAGCTCTTTTGCCGTAATACTACTTACGGAGCTAACCATGGCGGCTTTCTTCTGCTTACCATAGCCTACTACTACTATCTGGTCGGACATCTGGATATCGCGGTCCAGCACCATATTCAGTACTTCGCTACCGTTTACTACCGTATCGCGCGACACATATCCTGTGTAACTGAACGTAAGCACATCTGTGGGAAGCGCATCAATGACATAAAGCCCGTCATTGTTGGCAGTGGTACCCATAGTGGTGTTTTGAATACCTATGGAAGCACCCACCAAAGGCTCACCGGCAGTGTTGGTTACCTTCCCTGTAATCCGTTTTTTGCTTTGTGAAGCTGACCGCTGTACCACAATGGTATCATTTTGCGCATAAGCCATTCCCACACCTAATCCCTGGAACAGCATTGTAAGCATTACAACATACAATACCCGGGCATCTTTAAAGAGCCTTCTGCCTTGCTTAGATTTTCTTTTCATTCGTATACATTTTATTTTTTAGTTTGGTTAAATGGAACTTCTTATATCATAAAATATGTTTCAAAAAATTATTTAACAACGTTGCTTAATTTGCCTGGGCAAAACCAGATAAAGCATAAGCGCACCACATAAGCGCAGCCTGGCCATGATAATCCCCGGTCCATTTCCTGCGGTTCAAATAGTATTGGGTACTGTTTCCTGCGCCGGTACCCTCGCACACGTTACGGATATCGTAGTTAGTCTCCAGGAACGTCTGAAGCGCAAGCCATGCTTTACGCGCTACAGCGCCATATTTTTCTTTATTGAGCCAGCCGTTCTTTACACCCGTGATCATAGCATAGGTGAACATGGCAGAACCTGATGTTTCTCTCCATGACGACATATTATCAATAAGCTGCCCCCACATACCATCGGAAGCCTGGTACATTGTCAAAGTGGACATCATATCCTGGTACCCTTTCATTATCCGCTCCCGGTAGGCATCGTATTGCGGCTTTTTAGGTAATATACGCAGCACTTCTGTCATTCCTACTGCCATCCAGCCATCGCCCCGCGCCCAAAAAAACGGTGCCTCAGGAGCATGGTAAAACAAACCGTTGACGCGTTGCAACCGGTTAAGATAAAGCACCATTTCCCGTGCTGTACGCTCGATGTACTTTTCATCTCCGGTGGCCAGATATGCCTGGGCCTGGAGTGCGGTTATCATAAACATATCGTCTATCCACAGGCGGGTTTGCCAGGAATAGCCATCATTGTGCCAGTCTTTTTGCGACTGCGTGGCTTTGGAAGGAAGCGTCCATTGCCCATCGGCATATTTCATACCCAGATCTTTGTACCTGCTTTCTTTTTTCCTGCTGTATATTTCAAGCGGAACGGCACCAAAAACATAATAATCCACTTTGTTATCCGCCGTTGTGTTCAGGTTGGGCTGCAAATGCTTTTCTGTTGTGAACAATGGTTCAAACCTGTTAACCAGCTGATTATATAACTCATCATTTTTGATACTTTTGGCAAACCAAAATGCTCCCAGCCAGGCACATACATCGGGATAAGTAATATGATCCGCTGTATACTGGGAATAAATATTGCCCCAATAGGAATGCTTTGTCTGCAAAAAACGTTCGGTTAATTTTATACCAACTTCTTCAGGCCGGGAACCTGCCGGAAAATTTTCCAGATCATACGCAGGGATGTCCGGTTTCGGATCCGGCTTTGGTTCTGTTTTAGAATCAACATTCCCCTTGCTACAGCTTATTAATAAAACCCCAGCTAGAAAAAATCCAGTAATCAAAACTGACACTTTCATCGCTATCTATTTTTGTTTTTTATGACCAGATGGCATATCCACTGCTTTACTGATGTTTTTCATTTCGCAGCACAGGCTAAAAGTTTTTACTACCTAATTGAACCAAACCGGTAAATACCTTGATAAGCATGACACAGCCAATATGTTGTTGGCCAGTTTATGAACTGTTACAGTATGGGTAGCAGAAAATTTACTATTGCTTCCAGGGTGTGCTAACCTTATTGTATAACCATCGGATTATAGTTTTCTAATCTTTGACTTTGCTTAATAATGGCAGTTTTTGAAACGCAAACAATCAAATACATCCTTATAAACTCATTATAAAATTTCACAGACAAACAAGTACACTACATTCAAAAACCAAAATCGTTTTAGTCAGATTTACTGCAACACAAAGTAAACAAATAGGGCTAAGAAGTTTTGTTCAACGTTTTGTCGAATCGTTCCAAGTTGTGCATTTTTCAGTAATACATATTTCCTGCACACTATCTGATTATGCTTGAAGGAGGCCCGTTGTAGGATTTCTTCATCCCTCCCATATCTATAACTATTTTCTGAATGACCATACCAGGATCTCCGGCAATTACTTTCAGCCTGTGAAACCCAGGCTTATCAATATACAAAACCGATTTATTGATTGCTGCGTTCCGTATTACGTTATCAGCCCACGCCTGAGTATACTCGGGATGAGAGGAGGAAGGATAGCTAACTGCACCATCATCTATACAAACGCCATACCTTGTTTGCGAAGTGGAAAACTCATGAAAAGCCAGATTACGATCTGTTGACAAAGGAAAGACGGGCAATACATAAGTATATACGTTTACCATACCCCGGCCAACCGTATAGAAGTCATATTCAACATACGAGGCATCGCTGCGCCGCGGATCGTGCACAGGGCCGGTGGGATCGCCCATCAGCACAGAGCGTCCTTCAATACCCAGTTCATCAATCACAGCTATTTTAACTTCATTACTTTCTTTTTTCCTGCTGAAGGCCGCTCCCGGTATGGAAACATATCCATTCATTTCTATAGCAATATTTTTTAAAGAATCAGCATGAGGCAACGAGGAGTTGAATACGGGAACGTAAACCAGTTGTTCATAATCTTTCCATTTGACTTTTATAATTCCCTGGCAATCTATCCCAGGACTTAATTTACTCCAATCAACATCAACAGTAATACGCTCCTGTTTTTCCAATAAGCCCCCTGCTTTACTAAGGCTAAGCCATTCCTTATCATAAGAGATAGTGAAAGGTATAGCCTCCTGTCCTGTATTATACAGCTCAAAATAAACTGGCTGTTTACTACCCTTACTAACAGCAGGCAGTACATACTGCAACCCGGTTGTAAGGCCGTTTGAGCCAGACGCTTTAATTTTAATTGATCCCTGTTGCGGAACAGTGAGGGAATCCAAAACCGGCTTTTCAAAATAAGATGCTGTTACGCCCTGGCGCAATGACATCACCCGGTTCCATTTTCCGTTTAGAAGCGTGTTATATTGCTGTGTAATATAAACAAGGCTGTCCTGATACAACAGCGATTTTTGCCGGATATCATTGGTGGCGGCACGCTTTTGGTGAAAGTATTCCCGGCTAAGCTGCGCATATAACCATTTTTTGTTCATGTATTCTGCGCCTTTTGAAGGGTAATACACCAATTGACAGAAAGCTGGTTTCAATTCCTCCGGCAGTTGCATATAGAGCCTTTCTGCCATCTGCCCCAGATCACCGTACTGGTTCAGCCTGCGTTGTGCTTCCTCATAATTATCAAAAGAAAACTCTGTATCCGTAGGCCGTTCGCGCGGGTATTTATTGGCATTCCATTCAAATCCCCAGCCCATATGTTCGGGCTTGCGTATAAAGGCCAGCCGGGTATAAAGCTGTGTAATTTTCACCAGCTGGTCATAATACCGGGCACCAAATTGTTCCGACAACCACTTCGCAGGAAAAAGTGGTGTGTTATCAAAATTAAATGAGTCAAGCGAATAGGCCATCTGTAAGAACAGGCTTACCGGCTGCTCACATGATTTTATATCTCCGGCATTCAGTAACCATAGCCTGTTTGCACCGGTTTTATAAGCTTTGCTCAATTCTTCAAACATAAGATTGGGCGTAGAAGAGCTTAGCCACAAATAGTCGTGCGGAATACCCAGGTAAGAGGCATGATAATAAACGCCTGAGCCGCCAGACCTTTTTTGCTCGATCTCATTACTTAGCCGCTTCATATAGCCGTAATTATCATCGGGCCAAACGATCGTTACATCTTCGGGTATTTTAAGTCCTGCATTATACAGCTCCAGCACCTCCTTATATGGTATAAATATCTGTGGGATTTCATCTAATGGTTTGCTGATATATTTCTTTAAGATCTCTCTCTGATCTTTTATTGCCTGATCTACCAGGTTTAACCGGTCGGCCAGGCTGTAATCACCCGACATTTGTTTATCATGCAATCCCCGCAGTGCAAGCGTATACACATTTTCATATTCCGAGTTTTCACGGACCCTTTTATCAAGCGCTGCCACAATGTTTTGCCTGTTGGTCATATAATTCCAGTCGCCCATCTTTTTTTTATCCCACTCGCTGGCATTATTGAATAATAAAGGTTCGGGATGTGTTGACCCCATTACAATGCCAAAGGAATCTGCCAGCATTTTATTTTCAGGATATTTATTAAAAGCGCCGGAAGCTTCGTGCATAGCCGGGCACAGGTAGTTGGCTTTTAACCTGAGTAGCAGCTCAAAAACCTTAGCATAGGTCTTAGGGCCAATATCTTTTAACTGCGGGTCAAAAGTATTTTTTGCCCAGGGCAGCAACCCCCAATCCTCATCATTGATAAAGATACCCCGGAACTTAACACTGGGTGAAGGTGAAATGAAATTTTGGACCCGAAGGCTGATCGTTTTATTTTTCTTTACCGGAACATCTGCCCACCAATACCAGGGAGAAACGCCCAGCGCTTCGGAAATAGAAAGCAGTCCAAAGGAAACCGCCCGCCGGTCGCTGCCTGCAACAACAAGCGCGCGCTTCACTTGAGGAAACGGGCGATCTATTATAAAAACACCATAACGCTCCCACTGGCCGTGAAGCGAATCCACTTTAATCTTTCCGGCATTTACGAGTTCCCTGATCCATTTGCTGCCTAAGGTTCCGGCAATTACCATCGTTTCCGCATTTACAGGACTGGTATAAATACCAGGTAGTGAGCCCGTTACCTGCTGTACATCTTTTGCCAGCAGCTGCACAGTAGTTTTTACAGATACAGCATCTGCTGCATCGTACAATATTTTTATGCCGGGAAAGTAAACGCCCGCTGCCGTTCTTTTATTTTCAACCGCGAACTGGGCTGACGCGTAAAGCCCGCATACTAAAAACAAAGAAAGTACTATCGTTTTTGTCTTCATGCTACACATTTAAGCCTATTAAATCATTAAAGAATTTCGTTAACAGTGGTTTGCTACTTTAGATGTTGATTATTGACTATCCAAAACAAATTTTTTAAAAAGCGCAGCATGCCCTTCGGTTCCTTTTGAAACCAATCCTACACGTACGGCCCTGTCCCACGGGGGCAGGTAAGAAATATCAGCTATTTCTTCATTCAATATCTTGAACCGTATTCCATCGGTACTATACATAAAAGTGGCCTGTGTATTGTTCTCCACTTTTACCTTCAGCACTAACTGCGAGGGCATTTTGATTGTCTTTTGAGCAATCATCTCTGCTTTATTCTTTTTCAATTGGATTAAGCGGATATGGTTATTATAAACTGTTGCATATACCATATTTTTATCATCCCCTATCAGGGCAATCCCCGCCTCGGACGCAGATTTTTTCAGTACTGTAACTTCGGCATTGTAATTAGCGGATAAAACAGACCGGCCAATGTATGCTCCGCAATCCGCCGGCAGCGCATTGAGCTTTAAGGTGTTTTTTGAAACTGTATATTGTACAGTCTGGAATATGCTCCAATGCCAGCTGTCAGCCAGCGTAGCGCCTGAAAAATCGTCTACAATTTTTCCTGCACTTACTAACCGGCCATAGTTATTACCATTTAAGAACCGAATCCATCCATCCGGCGTAAACTCAAACTCATTTAACAACCCCTGCCGGCCTCCGTAAGCCCCGCTGCCTGTGCTATATGCGTGATAAAGAAAATAAAATTTACCATCCTTTTCAACAGGTGTTCCATGACCAGGGCACTTCCAGTCTGCATTGCCTGTCAATACAGGGTTGCCCGGATATTTTTCCCATGGTCCAAGCAGACTCTTCGATCTTGCGATGCCTGTTCCGTAGGTGCATGTTTTACCGCAACAGGCAGCCGCTGCATAAAATGTATAGAAATAGTCGTTGCGCCTAATTATAGCAACTCCTTCTACCAGGCCTTTCTCCCAGGGAGCATCCGCACGAAAAAGCTCTTTCTTTTCACTCACCAGTGCAGTCCTGTCCTCTTTCATTTCCGCTGCCCAGATTGGAGTGGGCTTACCAACGCTGTTACCATCTTCTTTCCATATCATATATAATTTCCCGTTCTCATCGCGGACGGAAAAAGGATCTATTGACCCATATTCCTGGCATATAAGCGGCCCCAGATCTTTATACGGTCCCTCAGGCTTGTCTGCCACAGCCGCCGCTATACATAAGCTTCCGTTTTTTTTGTGAGCATTGTAATACAGATATACTTTACCGTTTTCATAGGTGATTTCGGGCGCCCACATATAGTAATCGGCCCATGCAGGTATTTCTGTAAACACATGCCCTGCCGTTTTCCAGCTTACAAGATCGTTTGAACGATATAGAGTGAACACAGGAAACCAGTTTGAGGTTGTACCTACAGCCCAGTACTCATTGCCAATTTTAACTACAGAGGGATCAGGATGATCGCCCGGCAAAACCAATTGCTGAGCATCCGCTTTAAAAAGAAAAGAACACAGCAATAACGATAAAAACAAACGCATTATATCAATTTATTTTGGGTAACAAATGTGTTTCAGACAGCAATCTTCTCTGATCGTTAAATCAAATTGTACTGATCTTCAGTTCTGTCAGATAAAACAGGCATCGTAAACTTGTCAAAATAAATAAACCTGCGAGAAATGTATTGTTCAATGTTTTGACGAAACGTATCAAATATGTGGTATGATATATAATAATTGTTATAAATCTATTTTAAGACCATAATATTATAATACCATTATTTATATTTGAAATTAGTAATGATAAAGTCTTTCTGTTATATTGTCTTGCTGAACTTTTTATTGCAGATCATCGTTTTCCCCTGTTACAGCCAATACTATTTTAAGCATTACCAGGTGGATGACGGATTAGTGCATAATGCTGTAACCGCTGTAATACAGGATAGCAAAGGTTTTATATGGATAGGAACCCGTGGTGGTTTAAACCGTTTTGACGGGTACTCTTTTAAAACTTATAAAAACGGCAGTGATAAATTCGGCAGTTTGGGGAATGACGTTATTAACAGTATAGCTGAGGATAAGAACAGGATGATATGGATAGGTACCGGCAAAGGCCTCTTTAAATATGATCCGTATAAAGAAACCCTCACCGAACTGAAAGGTGTTCCAAAAGAATATGCCAGTAATATTGTTATAGACAATGACAACAACTTATGGTTCCTTATTCAGTTTTCTCTATACAAATACACACAGAAAAAAAACAGGATCGAACATTTAGAAGTACCCGCTTCCTGTATAGCCCTGGATTCAAATATGAATTTATGGATAGGCGATAATGATGGTAATATTAGTATTTACGACCCAAAAAATAAGGCAGGCACTAAAATCAGGATTACTGATAAAAGTTTGCCGACAAATGCACGGTCTATCAGCAAAATATATCCTATCGGCGATAACGAGCTATTGATAGGCTGCTTTAAGCAGGGATTGAAAAGCTACCATATTAAAACAGGCATTATTAAATCCCTTCCACTGGGTACCGATAAGAGCAAAGATATATTTGTCCGTGACATTGCAACAGGCAGTGACGGGCAATACTGGGTTGCTACTGAATCGGGGATTTACATTTACAACATAGCTACCCATACAAGTATCAACCTGAAAAAACAAACAGGTGATCCTTACGCTGTGGCAGACAATGCCGTTTATGCCATATGCAGGGATACGCAGGGCGGGATGTGGATCGGCACTTTTTTTGGTGGTCTGAATTATTATTCTAAGGACAATGCCCGGTTTGAGAAGTATTACCCGCTGCCGGGCCTAAACTCTATTTCAGGAAATGCAGTGAGAGAAATTTGTTCAGATAACAATGGGCATTTATGGATCGGCACTGAAGATGCAGGTATCAGTAAACTGGATTTAAAAACAGGAATATTTGCAAAATATACTGCTACCGGCGAAAAAGGGAGCCTCTCCTATCCTAATATCCATGGGCTCATGGCATGGGGAAACGAGTTATTTATTGGTCCTTTTTTGCAGGGTATGGAAATAATGGATATGCGTACCGGTTTAATTACTGACCGGTTTAAGCTTATTCGGGATAAAAACGGACCGGTAAGTGATTTTGTGATTTCAATCTACCGGACAAGAAGCAATAAAATCCTGGTAGGCTGCGCCTATCGCAACGCAGGTTTATTTGAGTATGATGCACAGCTCAAAACATTCAGACGTATTCCTCAAATACCATTCAATACTTATATCTATGATATTTTTGAAGACTCGGAAGGCAATATCTGGACAGGTAGTGTAAAGGAAGGCGCATTCTTTTATAATCCGCAAACGGGCCTGCATGGAAATATACAGTTTGGCGATACTACAAAAGGCCGGACCATTAACGAATTTCCTGTCTATAATATCTTTGAAGACAGCAACCGCGCTTTATGGTTTACTACAACCGGTTGTGGACTTATAAGACTAAGCCCCGACCGGAAAACCATCAAAAGATACACAACAACAAACGGGCTGCCAAGCAATGTATTATACAGTATCCTGGAAGATAATTCAAAACATTTGTGGATCAGCTCGCTTAAAGGTCTTATTAGTTTTGACCTGCGTACAGAACAGATAAGAGTGTACACACAAGCCAACGGATTAATAACCGATCAATTCAACTATAACTCAGCCTATAAGCATACAGATGGCAAAATGTACTTTGGCTCTGTTAAGGGGATGATCGCTTTTGACCCGGCTTTGTTTAATCAAAAAGAACCCAGCCCACCCACCTATATCACAGGGTTCCAAATTAATAATGCAGAAACAACACCGGGAGAACATAAGAGTCCCCTTTCCAGGTCTATTTTGTATACAGATACTGTTATACTGGAATATGATCAAAACAATTTCAGCATTGAATTTGCCGCTCTGAACTTTTCTTCTCCTGAAGCAATCCGTTACAAATACATGATGAAAGGGATTGACCAAAACTGGACCTACCTCAACACCAATCGCAAAGCCTATTTTACCGACCTTACCTACGGCACTTATGAATTTATCGTTCAGGCCGAAAGCAATACAGGAAGCTGGACCGGCAAAAAACAGCGGCTGCTCATTAAAATTCTTCCGCCATTCTGGAAAAGTAACATGGCCTTTATATTTTACCTGCTGCTTTTAGGTACGGGTATTTTTGCTGCCGACCGCTTATACCGGCAATACCTGGAGCGAAAAAACCTGCGAAAACTACAGTTGTTCGAACACGAAAAGGAAAAAGAAATTTACCAGGCAAAGATTGAGTTCTTTACCAATATCACTCACGAAATACAAACCCCTCTTACACTCATCGCCGGTCCTATCGAATGGCTGATCAAAAAATTAGGTAAAGAACCTGACATTAGAAAAAGCCTGACAATAGCCGAAAAAAATACCAAAAGACTGGTAGAATTGACCGGGCAATTACTTGACTTCAGAAAGACCGAAGCCAATCAGTTCAGCCTGAACTTTGTGAAAACAGATATTATTACCCTGGTTGCAGATCTTGTAACAGGATTCAAACAACAGGCCAGCAGCAATAACATTGACTTAAACCTGGAATTACCCGAAAACCACTTCATGGCGTTTGTTGACAGAGAGGCCTTTATTAAAATATGCACTAATATGGTCTCGAACGCTATTAAATATGCCGCTGGCAGGGTAACAATAACGATCAACAGCATAAAAGATGCTGACAAACACTTTACTATCCTTTTTAAAAATGATGGTAAAGGCATACCCGAAGAATTCAGACAGCAGATATTTGAGCCCTTTGTCAGGTTAAGGGGAAACAATAAACCGGGAACCGGTATTGGCCTGTCACTTGCCAAATCGCTCACGGAGCTGCATAACGGATCACTGCAGCTGGTTTCGGGTGAGCAAGATTTAATTATTTTTGAGCTGCAATTGCCCGTACATCAAAAATTTGAATTTCAATTAAGCAGTTGGAAAAAGATAGAATAATATGAGGGACAGCATTCTTATTATTGACGACAATGAAGATATCCTGGAATTTTTATCTATGGTGTTAGGAGATACTTATAAAATACACCTTGCTTTAAATGGAGAAATAGCACAGGATATTCTGAACAAAGAAACGATCAGCCTGATTATATCGGACATTATGATGCCTGGCATAGACGGTTTTGAACTGTGCAGCCTTATCAAATCAAATGTTGAATACTGCCATATTCCAATCATCCTGCTAACATCAAAAAATACTTATACGGCCCATATCGAAGGACTGGAAGTTGGAGCTGATGCCTATATTCAGAAACCATTTTCGTCGGAGCTGTTACAGGTACAGATAGCCAACCTGCTTAAAAACCGGCGAAAAATAAAGGATCATTTTGCAAGCTCTCCGTTTGAGGATGTAAGGGTAATGGCCCATTCAAAAACAGATGAAGCTTTCCTGAAGAAGCTGGATGAGTATATAAGAGCAAATATCAAAGATTCGAACATTGACATAGATATGCTTGCGGAGCACATGTTTATGAGCCGTACTACTCTTTACCGAAAGATAAAATCCCTCTCATCATTATCACCGAAAGAATTAATAGATATTACACGCCTCAAAAAAGCCGCCAGCTTAATTGCTGAAAATGAATTTTCATTATACGAGATCTCAAAAATGGTAGGTTATAGTTCGCAAAGCCTTTTCAGCCGTAATTTTCAGAAATATTTTAAAATGTCACCTATAGAATATTTCAATTCATTACCAAGAACCTAAGCAGGGCTTCTACCTTCATCATTTCCTTTCGAGAGCAGCTATGGCATACAATAACAGACTCCTGCGAAGCGTTGAACGGGCTTGCCGAAGGACATTGAAACCATAGATAGCTCAAGGCTTCGTGATCCCAATAGCCATCGGGACTGCCTGACAATCATTTTAAAAAACTTGATTCTCACCTCGCGATGGCCCCCCGGCCAGTGCGTTGAAGTTACTTAATACACATTTCATTGACTCGTGAGAAGAGCTGGTTTCCAGAATAAGCAAGTAATGGATATGTCCAGGTCTGGAAACCTGAACAAAAAGAGAGCTCTCCGCACCTTATATGTTTTATCAATTTTCAACGCGGGGATCATAAATGGCAACAGCCACCCTGCTATCAGCACAGCCATAGTACAGGAACCATTTATTTTTAAAGAAAACCAATCCTTCCACAAAAACAGTACCTGCCGGATATTGGCCGCTCTTTTCAAATGGCTCTTCAGGAACAAAAAACGGCTTATCCAAACGACCTATTACTTTTGAAGGATCTTTAAGATCGAACAGTACCTGGCCTGCTGCATAAGTATTGGCCGTATAATTAGTATCCCTTTCATTGCCTCCTTTATTCTTACCGTTGTATAAGACCAGGATACCTTTATCAGTGATAATGGCAGGAGGTCCACATTCCGTAAGATCACTGTCAAAATAATGAGGTCTTGGCCTTACTATGATATGTAATGCTTCTTTTTTATCTAAAGTGGGCTGCCAGTTTATTAAATCATCGGAAGTAGCAATATTCATAAACCTTTCACCCCAATACATCATGTATTTCCCGTTCACCTTTGCTATTACCTGCTTTCCGTTTTCTATTTTGGTAACGATAGAAGCAGATTTGCATTTCAGGTCTTTAAACCTGCCATTATAGGCATTATAGAACGCCGGGCCATGCTTTGTCCAGTTTACCAGATCTTTAGACGTAGCAACAGCCAGGCGGAATGTTTTTCTGTTCCATTGGGTGTACAGCATGACATACAGGCCATCTTCTGTAACCGCAATACGCGGATCTTCACAGCCACCCGGCCATTCAAATTCCTTTTGCTCATCTTCAGCAGGGTAAAATACCGGCTTCGGGCTTTTTTTCATTTTAATACCATCCCTGCTTTCAGCGATACCTAGCCTGGAAGTACGTTTGCCTATCCCTTTCCCCGACTCATCCTCTGCCCGATACAATACGTATATCCTGTTGTTTTTTACAGCCGCTGCAGGATTAAACACATCGCCTGCTTCCCAGGCCAGCTTTTTCTTACTCATCGGATCCCAAAAAACACTTTTCTTATCAGGAGAAAGAACAGGATTTGCATTGGCCGGCCTTATAAAAGGGCCCATTGACCAATCCGGAAGCTGCTGATGCTGCGCGCCTGCCAATATAGTGAGCGGGAGGAAAACCATTAAGACGAGCAACCGTAAAACCATAATATGCATAAACTTTAAAATTTTAAATTTATCCTCACCCGTATGTAAAGCAACGACTGATAACCGCTTTGCTTTACTTCATCTATCCTTTTGATACATCTACCGTAATAGTCAGCGCTTGGCCAGATACCTGCTACAATGGCAATTGATTAAAATGCTTATCTTGTTAATACACAGATCCAAGAATTTTAACCATTTCAGGTTTGATCACCTGCAGCATCCTGTCAAAACCTAAATCATTAGGATGAATGCCATCGGTTGTAGCCTCATGGTCCCTACCTAAAAGATCATCTCCCCGGATCAGGTAGAGTTTTTTAACCCCCTCTTTTTTTAGCTTTTCGAACGCATCCCATACGTTTTTATCTTTTAAGCGAGCGATATTAGCAATAGCCGAATCAAAATTACCGCCTTCCCGGAAACCAGCTTGTATCATGATGATTGGCGCATTGGGATGGGCAGTTCTGATTGCTTTGACCAGGTAAGCAGTTCGTTGTGTAATCTGATCAGGACTGGGATTAGCAAAACAATCAAGTACAAATGCATCTGCCCGGATACCTGCCAGCATATCGGCTACTTCTTTTTCCATTTTACCATTTCCGCTCAAACCAAGATTAATAAAATTAATGCCCATATCTCTTGAAAGCCTCGCCAGATAAGCCATTCCCGGTCTGCTGGCAGACGCGCCCTGCGTAATGCTCGAACCATATACAGCTACCTTCATCTTTTTAAACGGATCTTCACCTGCAGTAATATGATAACCACTATCAACGCCTACCGACAGGCTTTTAACTTCATCATACAGTGGCAGATAGAGTAAACATTCCTTTTCTGTTTCATCCATATTCTGCACCAATGTGTATTCATTGCACACCCCATCAGGCCTGCCTACTCCTGCAAACTGCCATACGCCATCCCGTTTGATGTATAAATCTAACCCTTTATTCATGACAGGCGTCATGTTATTACCTGCTCTTGAGTTTGTTACACACCATTTGGCTGCAATACGCGGGCTGTTGGTTTTAAAGCTGATAACAAGCCCCGCGGCTTGCGTCAGTAATCTTTTAATTACCACAGGAAAATCCCGGTATTGCGCAGTATCGATACGGTGATAACTGTTCTGTAAAGGGAAAGCCTGTCCTATCAAATTAAGAGAGAGCCCATCTGTATAAACTAAAGACGGCCTGGTTACTTGTTGTGCAGACAGGAAAAACGAAAAGCAAATACATACCAGCAGTATCAAAAGTTTTTTCATGCTAAAACTTATTAAATTGCTTTATAAAGACCAGACATTTACCATCGCAACAGACCGGGGAGCGCACACTTCTATCTATATCCATCATATTCCACGGAACATAATAGGCCTACTATTAAAAAGCTGATAGCGTTACCTGACCGGCATTTATAGATTCCGTTGCCAGTCTTTTTGCTTTACCCCAGATATGCACTGGCACTTCAATTGTAACATTACGCGACTCATCGGGCAGCAGGGAAAAGAAATTATCAGAGCAAAATGTTTCCGGTAACACAGCCCCCTCCTTATCCATTAACCTTACCTGTGTAAAGAATGATATTTTATCAGATGTATTTTTTGCAATATAAACATTAAACTTAGTCGATAAAAAG